>JAEXCN010000200.1 GCA_023402175.1 Pseudomonadota bacterium
GCTCGGCGCGCTCGGCGCTGCCGGCGCATCTCCCGCGGGCTCCGCTGCCCGCACTGGCAGCACGGTGAAGAGAGCGACGGATGCGGCAGCCGCTGCGAACCAGCGTGAGCGCGAGACGAGCACGGTCTTCATTCTCGATCCCGGACCGGGGAGCTCCGGACGACTACGCGGGTCAGAATAGATCAGGCTGCTCGTTACTGGGGGGCTTCGCTGTCGGCTTCGACGTTGGCGCTTCAGGCGTCGGCTTGGATGAGGCGCTCGTCGGTGCCGTGGGGTGGCTTGGTGGACGTGCTGGCGTCGTCGTCGGATGGTTCGGATGCGAGCTCGCCGTCGCGATGGGAGACGTCGCGCCTGCATCGGCCTCCACGGACGGCTTGCTCGATGCCGCGAGAGCGTTCGAAGACGCAGCGTCCGCAGGCGCGTTCGACGGCGCAGCGCTCGCGCCCTTCGATGTCGGCGCGGTCTTCGCGGTCGACACGATCGACGGAGGCGAAGGCGCCGTCGCGCCGGACGGGGTCATGGCCGTACCGCTCGCGGGTCGTCGCGCGCTCCATACGAGGACACCAGCGGCGGCGACCGTCAGCGCGATCGCAGCTCCGATGAAGAGCAGCGGCGAGCTCCGCGGCGCTGTCTTGGCCCCGCCGCCGACGGACACCCCGGCCTCGCTCCGTCCGAGCGCGACGTTCTTGCGTGCAGCATCCGAATCGTCGAGCGCCGTCGCAGCCAGCCCGAAGCCTTCGTCCGTGGGACCGGTCGTCGCTTGCACATCCGGCTTCGAAGGGACGCGCACTCCAGAGGATGATTCGAGTTGGGCTCGCTGGCCGGAGTCGCTGCTCAGCACCGGCTGCGGGAGGCTCACCACTCCCTCGAACGCCGCGCGGAAGGCGTCGGCCATCTCCCGCGCGCTCGAGAAGCGGTCACCGGGACTGCGCGCGCATGCCTTCGCGAACCAGAGATCGACCGCCTGCGGGAGCGCAGCATTCACCTGCGAGGGCACCGGCGGAGCCCCGGTGGCGATCTTGACGGCGAGCGCGCCGAACGACGGTCCGTCGTACGGCCGCTGCCCGGTGAGCGCCTCGAACGCAACGACGCCGAGCGCCCAGAGATCGCTCCGGTGATCGATGACCTTCTGCGCAGTCACCTGCTCGGGGCTCATGTAATAGGGCGTCCCGACGATCTGTCCGGTCTTCGTCTCACCGTCGAGCGAGCCGTCGGCCGAATCGGCGCCGCTGCTCTTGGCGATTCCGAAGTCGAGCAGCTTGACGAAGGTGTCCTCCTCACCGGCGCAGAGGAAGATGTTGTCGGGCTTGATGTCGCGGTGGAGGAGCCCGGCGGCGTGCACCTTCGAGAGGGCCTTCGCCACCTGCGACACGATGGCCACGACCTTGGCGGGCTCGACCGCACCGTGCTGCTCGATCTCGTCGCCGAGATCGTGCCCTTCGAGGTGCTCCATCACGATGAACGGCACGCCGTCGTCGCTGACGCCGTGGTCGAGCATCTGCACCACGTGCGGGCTCTTCACTTGTGCCGCTGCGGCAGCTTCGCGCGAGAACCGCGTCCTTGCGCTGTCGCTCGAGTCGAGCCCGCCGAGCATGAATTTCACGACGACGCGCGTTCGGAGCCCTTGGTGATCGGCGAGCCAGACGGCGCCCATGCCGCCGGAGCTGAGCGGTTCGAGCAGCGACACCGCCTTGGTGATCTGCTTGCCCGGAACGAGGGCTGCTCGCGCTTCCGTCACCGGCCCAGTCTAACCCAGTCCCCTGTCCTCAGTCCTCAGTCTCAGGTCACTGACGCCTCCGTCGAGGTACAATCGGTCGCGGATGCAACCTGTCCGGCTCGTCACATACAACGTTCGGTATTTCGGCCATGGGACGCGAGGCCTCGCGAGCACTGCCACATCGATGCAGCGGATCGCGAACGCCCTCGCGTTGCTCGATCCGCTCGCAGACGTGATCTGCCTGCAAGAGGTCGAGACCGCTTCACTCCGATCGAACCTGGTTCACCCGACGCTCAACGGCGAGACGCAGCTCGACCGATTGATGGGGATGCTCCACACGGCGCTGCATGACGCCGGCAAGCGGGACACCTACGAGGCCTATTACTTCCCCGCGCACGCGTACAAGTTCAGCCATACGCCGCTCTACACGACCGGCCTCGCTGTGATCGCGAAGCGAGACTTCAAGGTCTCGCACCACAACGCCGGGCAGCCGCACGACATCACGTACCGGCGCATCCATCCGGTGAAGAAGCTGAAACAAACGCGCATCTGCGCGCATCTTCGGGTGGTGCATCGCTCGGGCGTCGACCTCGACATCTTCAACACGCACCTGTCGTTGCCGACGACGTTCTCGCGCGAGTTCTGGCTCGAGCCGCGACGCATGGGGTGGGGCCCGAACCAGCTCGAGGAGGCGAAGAACGTGCTCCGCTTCGTGCAGAACGAGAAACGAAGCGATCGCTGGGTCCTCGTCGGCGACTTCAACGCGCTGCCCGGATCGCCCGTGTACCGCATGCTGCGCGATGCCGGCTGCACCGATCCGTTCGCCGCGTACCACGAGTGGAACGAGGAGGACCTCGTCCGGTGGCCGACGGCCGGCTTCATGAACATGCGGATGCATCTCGATCACGTCTTCAGCGATCGATCGCTCCGCTGGCTGCACTTCGACGGGACACACAAGTTCGGTCAGAAGAACGGCGTGTTCCGTGGCCTCTCGGATCACGTGCCCATCGTCGGGACGTTCACGCTGGCGTAAGGTGCGTGCCATGAGCACGCAGACTCGCATCGCGGCGATCACCGGCGGCGCCGGCGCCCTCGGCAGCACTCTCGCATCCACTCTCGTCGGCAAGGGCTACAAGGTCGCGCTCTTCGACACGGAGCGGGCGAAGGACCGCCTCGACGCGCTCGTAGGCGAGCTCGGGCGCGACAAGGCCTACGCTCACGCGGGTGACTTCGCGAGCGCCGACACGTGGAACGCTGCCGTCGAGGGAACCAAAGCCGCGCTCGGAGCGGCTCCGACGCACGCCGCCCTCGTCGCCGGCGGATGGGCGGGCGGCGCTCCGATCCACGAGGCGAAGGACGACGCCGTGTACGAGCGCATGATGCGCGCGAACGTCGATACCGCGTACCGCGCGCTCGGTGCACTCCTTCCGTCGATGGTCGCAGCGAAGGGCGGCAGCATCGTCGTCATCGGATCGCGCGCCGTCGAGCGTCCGTGGACGAGCACGGGAGCGGCCGCGTACGCGGGGTCGAAGGCCGCGGTCGTGGCGATGGCACAAACGATCGCCCAGGAAGTCCTCGAGCACGGCGTGCGCATCAACGCGATCCTCCCGAGCACGATGGACACGCCCGCCAATCGCGCCGGCATGCCCGACGCGGATTTCTCGCGATGGGTCTCGCTCGAGTCGGCAGCCGGCGTCATCGCGTTCCTCCTCTCGGACGACGCGCGCGACGTGAGCGGGGCGGCGATCCCCGTCTACGGTCGGAGCTGAGCGCGCGTCTACCGCCGGATCGAGGCGAATGCCCAGTCGACGGCATCGAGCACGGCCCTGCGCGCGCGCGGGCTCGTGACGAGGTCCATGTGACCGACCGGCGCGCGGAACGAGGCGACAGGCCCGGCACACCGGCGGGCCAGCGCCTCGCCGGAGGACGGCGGGCATTGCAGGAGGTCGAAATCGCCGAGCACGGCCGCGACCGGGACCGTGACGGACGCGAGTGACGCGAGGTAGTCGTCCTTGCCGTCGCGGCTCGCCCATTCGCGATGCGTGACGCTGCGGAAGCGATCGCGGACGTAACGGTCCGGAGCGTCGTCGCTCCCGAGGTGGAGCCGGCGCGCGGGGATACCGTTCGTTCGAGCGGAGATCGCGACCATCGCGCGCGCGAAGCTCGATTTGGCCGCCCAGCGGAGGCGTGACCGTTCGAGCTCGCGCAGCCAGACGTTCGCGCCGATCGCAACGATGGCATCCGCCGCGATCCGCGCCGTTCCCTGCGACGCGAGCGCGACGTGGCCGCCGAGCGAATGGCCGACGACGACGACCGGCTTGTCGTCGCCGCGCGCGCGCGCGCAGTCGACGACCGCCGGCAGGTCGTGGCGGACGAGATCGTCGTAGCCCCACTCGCGCGGAGGTGCGCTGTCGCCGTGGCCGCGGAAGTCGAACGCTACGGTGCGAAACCCGCGAGCGCCGAGCGCGCTCGAGAGCCCGGGTCGATCGCGGCGCCCGAAGGAGGACTTCCGCGCGAACGTCGCGTGAGCGAGGACCAGCGTCCCACGGAGCTCGATGCCCTCCGGCGGATCATCGACGAGCGCGCGCAGCACCGCGCCGTCCGAGGTGTGGATCTCGAGCTCCTCGAACGAGGACCGCGGAGCCGCCACCTTCTCGCGGACCTCCCACTGCTTCTTCGCGCGGGCTCGCCTGGTCGGCCGCGCCTTCGCGCGCGCTGCGCTACTGGCATCACGCGACATCGCGTCAGTCGAGCGGGAGGAGCCAGACGCGGTCGCCGACGCCGATGCCGAGCGCCTTCGCGGCGCTCTCCTCGATCGCACAGGTCTTCTCGGGACCTTCCTCGAAGCATCCGAGGACCGATCGGAACCACGGGGCGTGAGGAAGCTCCGCCGCGACGAGCCCTCGCTTCTTCGTCTTGGCGCCCGGCTCGAGCAGCGCGCCGAGCTCGAGCTGCTGCGACTGCTGCACGAGCGTGATCTCGTCGATCATCGCCGTGAAGTGCGGCCCGCCGTCGAAGGGGTCGACACGTTCGGCGTACCGGAAGCCGATGCGACGCAGCAGCTTCTCGACTCCCCGCGTCTGCGCGCCGACCTTGCCGATCACGTCCTGCGCGTGCTGCGGGAGAAGGGACGCGTAGATCGTGCCTTCCGGGAACAAGCCGCGGATGAACTCCTTGTTCATGCGCGAGAGCTTGTCGGCCTCCGCGTAGGTGAGACCGGTGAAGTGACGGCCGAGCGCGTCCCAGAGGTGGCTCGTACCGTCCTTCTCGAGCGGCGGCAGGAGCTCGGCGAGCACCTCGTCGCGGAACCACTCGCGATGCATCTTCAGGTAGAGGAAGCGCACGTACGAGAGGAAGGTCCCGAGCCGCTCCGGGACGCGCCGGTACTCGGGATGGAGCACGAGCCCGCCGATCTCGGTCGGTCCGTTGTACGAGTATCCGATGCTGAGCGCCGTGTGCTTGAAGTGCTTGTCGAGCGTCGCCGAGTACCGCTCCTCGTCGATGACGTCGAGATAGATGTAAGGTGCATCCTTTCGGCCGAGCTGACCGAAGATCATCGACGTCCCGATGATGAGCTCTTTGGCGCGATCGACGAGGACGAAGACGTACTGGCGACGCTTGGGGTCCTTGATCGCGCCCGTGAAGCTCTTCTGCGAGTGCTCCAGGATCTGCTGCACTCCCTCCCGCTGATCCGGGAGGTTCACAGTGTTGAGGTGCCGGGCGATCGCGAGGATCTGTTCTTCGTCCGCCTGCACGGCGCCGCGGATCTCGTAGTGAGGTCCTTCGGGCGCGCGCTTCGGGTCCATGACGATTGGCCTTCGGGGGAAAGAGGGAAGAGGACCCTTCTATCACACGCCGGCGCCGGCTTGTCTCGTTCCCAGGGAGACGGCAAAAACGGCAATTTCCGGGGCGCGAGGTGCCGCGCTCTCGTGCGACAGCGGAGCATAAAGCCTCGCCACGCGAGCGGAATGCCACCGCGGCTCGGCCGTAAAATCCCGCGGTAATTCTTCACCAAGCTCGTGTACGGCTCGTTTGGAAGGCCTCCAGATCGGGTGCTAGCGTCAGGAGACCTGGACGCGCTCCGGCCAAGGCCTCACGCTTCCGATTGATACCCCATGCTGCGCGCCCCCGAGACCCCGCTCATCCTGTGGATCTGCGCGGCGGTGTGCGCCCACTTCATCTTTGCGGAAACGGGCGACCAGGTCGCGACGTACCACGAAGATCGCAGCTACCTCTTCGAGCTCGGGACACGCGCGCGCAGCGCCGCGCACGGCAAGGACCAGACGATCGAGATCCTCACGAACGAAGACGGTCAGCCGACCGAGGTCGATCCGGAGCAGCCGAAGCCCGAAGCGAAGAAGGAAGACGCGAAGAAGCCCGAGCCCCCGCCGGAGCAGCCGAAGGACCAGAAGAAGCCGGACGAGCAGCCGAAGCCGGAAGTGAAGGTCGTCGCGAAGGAAGAGGATCCGGTCAAGAAGCTCGATGAAGTGCCGCTGAAGCAAGACAACCGCATCGCGGTGAAGCAGCACGCGCAGAAGAACCAGGCGGACAATCCGAACGCGAAGTTCATCGCGGACGAAGCGAACAAGGTCGAAGAAGAGTCCGTCGCCACGCAGACGTCGCACGATCAGGACGATCCGAACCCGACGCCCGGATCGAACAAGACCGCCGGGCCGAGGGATCGCGTCGGCGACAGCGATCGGACGAAGATCGCCGAGAGCGACGAGCACAAAGGCGAGAAGGACAAGGCGCCCGGAGAGAAGGGCACCGAGTTCGAGGTGCAGCGTGATGCTCGGCCGGTCGACAAGGCGCAGGCTCCGGTCGCCGTGAACCAGGCGCCGCCTTCGCCGCAAGCGCCGCGCGCCGGTGGTGACGGTCGAGCGCCCTCGCAGGTCACGCCGAACCAGCCGCCGCCGCAGCTCGCGCCCGGCGCTCCGCCGACGCCGGCACCGGAGGTCGTGCAGGGCGCGCAAGGCGGCTGGGCGTTCAGCCCGATCCGCCCGGGCGCGCAGACGGATCCGAGCGCCGGCGTTCCGGGGACGACGAACCAGAACCCGCCGGTCGCGCAGAAGGCTCCGAATACGAAGTGGCTCGGCCTCGGCGGATCGCCGGGCCCCGGCCAAGTGAACCTGAACCTCTCGCACACGGGCGTCGTCGCGGCGGTCGGCGTCGATCAGCTGCGCAAGGAACGCGAAGCCGACGGCGAGCGTCGCAAGAGCGAGCATCGTGGCGCGTGGACGGCGTCGAACTTCGAGCGCTGGCGTAACGCGATCGAGAACTACGTCTCGAGCGTGAAGCCCGGCAACCAGACGGCGCTCAACACCGCCGCGGTGCCGTTCGCTTCGTACCTCAACACGATCCACAACCGAATCCATCCGATCTTCGCGGACAGCTTCCTCGGCTCGCTCGACAACCTGCCGAAGTCGCATCCGATGAACGATCCGAAGATCGCCACGCGCCTCGAGATCGTCGTGAGCCCGAAGGAGGGCCGGATCGTGAAGATGGGCGTCGTGAAGACGAGCGGCATCACCGCGTTCGACATCGCAGCGCTCGACAGCGTGCATCGCGCGCAGCCTTTCGGCCCGGCTCCGGGCGCGATCGTCTCGCCCGACGGCAACGTCTATCTGCACTGGGAGTTCCACCGTGACGAGGTGTTCGCGTGCTCGACGATGCATGCGCGCCCCTTCATGCTGAACACGCCCGCGAAGCCGCCGACCGAGCCCGAGCCCCCCGGTGGTCCGAGCCCCAAGAGCCCGACGCACGAGCGCGGCGCTCCACCGCCGGTGAACATCAACGAGAGCCGCGAGGGCGCTCTGCCGCCTCGGCGGATCCCGGCGCGCGGCTGAGATTGCGCGGCTGGGCTCGCTCGTGATGGACGCGGAAGTGGCCGGCGTAGTTCGATCTCCGACGTCGAATCGTTGTAGGCTGGCAGCTCGTTGAGAACGGAGTCGCCGGGTATTCGCATCACCACGTCTCTCGGTTGGGCCGGCAGCGCTCTGATGCTCACTGCCGTCGTGGCGATCGCCGCGAAGGTCCTCGGTGTCGTCGTCGCGCCTGGCTCGCGTGGTGTGCTCGGCGGTCAGGCGGTGAACGCCATCGACCTGCTCTCCGGCGCGCTCGCGTACACGCTCATCGCTCTGCTCGTGGCGCTCATCTGCGGCGCGTCGTTCGAGCTCGCGCGCGCACGCGGCGTGAACCCGCTCGCGCGTGGCGGTGTCGTCGCCGTCTCGGGTCTCATCGTCGCGCTGGCATCGCCCGCCGTCGTCGAGCGACTGAGCGCGTTCCCTTCCCTCGCGCTGGGCGTGATCTCGAGCCTGGTGGCGCTCGTCTCGGGAGTCGCCGTCGTGCGCGCACCGCAGACGCGTGCCGTCGGCGGTGTGCTCGCGCTCCTCGCGGTCTGCGGAATGCTCCGCATCGTCGCGTGGGAGACATCGGCGGTGAGCTTCGAGCGCGCGAGCCATCAGCTGCACACGGTCGCGCGTTGGTTCGCAACGGCGGCCGTTGCGCTCCAGGCGTTCGCCGCTCTCCTCGCCGCGGCCTGGATCGGAACGCGCTCGAAGCTGCGTGGACGGATCCTCGCCAACGTTGCCATCGTGCTCGCGTTCGGGATCACGTGGATGGCCGCGCGGACGAACGACGGACCGACGGCGTTCGAGGCTGTGCTGCGCACGTCGCTGCCAGCAGCCGCGGGACTGCCGTCTCCGTACCTGCTCGGCTCGATCGGCGCGTTCCTCGTCCCGGCGTCGATTCTGCTCGCGGGCGTCGCTCTGCTGCAGCGCGCGGAAGCGCCCGCCGTCGTCGCAGCGCTCGCGCTCGCGCTCCTCTCGCACGGCGCGTTCGACGTCCCGCTGCAGGCGCTGCTCGTCACGACGGCAGCGCAGTGGGCGATGCTCGCGTCGACGGATGATCGAACGATCTGGGTCTCGCTCCTCCGCCGACGAGAACAAGCTGGCTTGTCACAGCCCGCACGTGGCACCACAGAGAGCGCATGACCCGCGGTGACCTAGGCGACAACCTCGCGCTCGTGAACGCGATCCTCAACGCGACGAGCGCCACGCTCCTCTTCTCCGGTCGCCGCGCGATCAAGGCGGGAAAGCGCGAGACGCATCGTCGCTTGATGATCGCGACCGTCGCGACGTCTGCTGTGTTCCTCGTCTCGTATCTGACGCGCGTGTGGCTGAGCGGAACGCACGCGGACCCGCACACCGGGCTCGTGCACTGGCTCTATCTCGCGATCCTCGGGACGCACATGATCCTCGCGATGAGCGTCCCGGTGTTCGCGCTCGGCCTGCTGTGGCTCGCGAACAAGGAGCGCTTCGCGACGCACCGGCGCATTGCGCGCTGGGGCTTCCCGATCTGGATGTATGTCTCCGTCACGGGCGTCCTCGTGTACGTGATCCTCTATCACGTACCCGCGTGACGCCCGCCACGGGCTAGCGCTTCGCTCGCTTCAGCGCTTCGGCGTCCAGCAGCCGACGTCACCACCACCCTGGCTGCCGAGCGGGTAGATGCCGTGGCAGTAGTCCGCCGGCACCTCTTTGATGAGGCTGCCGAGGCAGCGCACCATCGCCTTCGAGCCATCCTGGAGCTGCTCGGGGCAGCTGCCGTTCGTCGGCTTGGACGCGGTACCGCAGGACTTCGTCGACTTCTTCGCGCAGCTCTTCTCGGTCGTGTACTGCCCCTTCACGCAGATGCCGTCCTCGCCGCAATCGGTGTCGACACGGCACGGAGAGCAGAGCGAGCCGTCGCCGACGCACACGGTCGCGCGCGGGTAGCAGACCTTCAGGTCACCGACCGAGGCGCACGTCGCTTCGTTCGGGCAGTTCCCGGTCTTGTCGCATTCGGGAGTGCAGAAGCCCGCGCCGCTCGCATCCTCGATGCAATGCTGGGTCTTGCCAGCGACCGGCGGGCAATCGAGATCGACCTTGCACGTCGAGCAGTAGGTCCGGCGCAAGCAGACGTTCTGCACTTCGCCGAACGTCGTGCGCTTCGCCGTCTGCACGTTCGGCGTCTGGTTGATCTTCCCGCACCAGAAGCCCGCGCCGCAGTCGGAGTCCTTCTCGCAGTCGTAACGCGTGCAGTATGCATCTCCGTCCGTCGGCGCGACTCCGTAGCAGTAGAAGCCCTGCTCGGTGTCGCAGCCCGGGTTCTCGATCCCGAGGTTCGCCTGGCAGGACGCTCCCCACTGTCCGCTCGCCTTCTTCTCGAGCGGCTTGCCGTCGTCGCGCAGGGCAGTGTCCTGGATGCAGAACGGCTCCACGCCTTCGAGCGTGTCCGTGCACGTGTATCCGAACGGGCAGCTCGTCGCCGGATCGGCGTTCGAGCTGCATGTCTTCCTGCACTTCGTCTCGCCGTTCAGCGGGAGACACTTGTTGCCGGCAGCACACTTTGCGTCGTCACATTTGACGGGAGTTGCCGTCTTGTCGTCGTTCGACGAGCACGCGGCGAGGACGCCGATTCCGACGAAGATCGACGTGAAGGTGAGGACGCGAACGGAGGCGAAGAGGCTTCTCGAGACCACGAGCATGAACGCGCCAATACCGCCGCGCGAGGAGCGGCACAAGCGCTCGTGCGGCTGCGTCCGTCGGGTTCCGAGCAGGCACAGCCGTAGCCAGCCATAGGGTGGGCGCGCCGGTGTGACGCAACGACAACCACGCCACGGGCCGCTCGCCCAGCACATAGAATTGCTGTGACGCTTCGGAGACGCGTTCCGGCGTGACCCGAAATCCACGCCTCTGACGACAAGAGACACAAGAACGCGGACCCCACCCGCGGACAAGTCGTGGATCCGTTTGACGGGCTACGATGTAGCGTCAAAATCAAGTTGAGCCTGCTTGACGACAGCTAGCGTGGAGGTACCCTCCCCGCCCGCTCGACGCGTCATGCGTCCCCGTCCGCGCCCTCCTCATCTGAGGTACTCCCCATGAAGATCGCCCCGGTTCTCGCAGCGTCTCTGCTCCTCGGTCTCGTTGCCTGCTCGTCGTCGAATACGCCGGCGCCCGAGCAGGACGAAGGGCTTCTCCCCGGGAACGGCGACCCGTCCTCCTCGGCCAAGGACACGAACCCGGACGGTGTCCCGTACCCGACGGAGAACATCGGAACGCTGGCGCGGAAGGGCTCGACCCCCGGCAACCGGATCGCGAACTTCAAGTTCGTCGGCTACCCGAACGCCGACAAGAGCGGCGGCCTCAAGCAGATCTCGCTCGCGGATTTCTACGACCCGACCGGGTCGAAGTATAAGATCATCCACCTCCAGGCCGCAGGCGTGTGGTGCAGCGCCTGCCAGGCAGAGACCAAAACGGTCGTCCCGCTGAAGGCTGAGCTCGAGGCCAAGGGTGCGGTCTGGCTCGTCAGCCTTGCCGAGGGTGGCCGAGGCGTTCCGTCGAAGCAGTCCGACCTGGACGGCTGGATCGCGCGCTTCAACTCGCCATTCACGCACGTGCTCGACCCGGGCAACAAGAACCTCGGTCCGTTCTACGACGCGGCCGCGCTGCCGTGGAACGCGAACATCGACGCGACGACGATGGAGATCCTCACCGCCGGTACGGGCGGCATCGTCGAGCCCGAAGGTATCCGGAAAGAGATCAACGACGCGCTCGAGCTCGCGTCGACGAGCAAGCTCCGCACGACTGCGGAGTGAGCTCTTAACAATCGAAAGAACAAGATGATGATCATGCGAGCGTCCTCCCTTCACGCTCTGGGGGTGGTCGCCGCGCTCTCGTGCTTCGTGGGGTGTGGCGGAGAACAAGGCGCCGGCCCCACGAATGCGGGTGATGTCCAGCGCGCAGGTGGCGCCCCCGGTACGGGCGCCACGGCGACGGACTTCTCCGCGCGCGACATCGACGGCAAGACTGTTCGCCTCTCGAACTATCTCGGGAAGCAGGCGATCCTGCTGAACTTCTGGCAGACGTGGTGTGAGCCGTGCGTCGCCGAGTTCCCGCATCTCCGCAAGATGTACGAAGCCAACAAGGACAAGGGCTTCATCATCTTCGGCGTCGCGATGGATGGCCCCGAGACGGTGGCGAACGTCCCTGCCTTCGCGAAGCGTAACCAGATCTCTTTCCCCGTCCTCCTCGACGAGGATTCGCACGTCGCTGCCATCTACAACCCGAAGAAGTCGGCCCCCCTTTCGGTGCTCATCGACAAGACTGGGAAGATCGCCGTCATCCGTGAAGGATACAACCCGGGTGACGAAGAGTATCTCGCGCGCGAAGTCGCGACGGTGCTTGGCGGAGCTGGCGCACCTCAGTAACGTCGCGCCCCGGTGAGGCGACCAGGTTCGACCTGTCGACGCATTCGGGGGTCAACCGAGAGCCCTCACGTGACATCCTTCATCCATATGGGTGGAGCTCGTCGTTCGTTGTCCGGCGCCACGATCGCTCGCTCGATCGCGGCGCTGACCGGCGGCGCGCTCATGACCCTCAGTGCTCCTGCGCACGCCGTCGACCTTCCAAGCGTCGCTGGCTCCCCCGTCAAGCTCGACATCACCGAGACGTCCATCGTCGCGCAGCGTTTCTCACCGCGCGAAGGGGAGAAGCCGGAAGATCAGGGCTACTTCATGTGGCTGAACCGCCTGAACCTCGTGTTCGGCTGGAAGAAGCTCACCCTCGGAATGCGCGTCGACTCGGCGTTGTACGCGCTGAGGCCGGAGGACCAGATCGAGACGCCCTCCGCCAATAAGCGCCACGAGCTGCAGATGGACGGCTCGACCCGCTTCCGCAACTCGCTGTATCCGGCGAAGCTGTGGCTCACGTACAAGGACAACGGGATCGAGGTCACCGCCGGCGACAGCTACGTGCAGTTCGGCCGCGGGCTCGTCCTGTCGATGCGCAAGGTCGACGAGCTCGGCGTTGACACGACCCTCTTCGGCGGGAAGGTCACGATCCAGAAGGACCCATTCGCGGCGACGCTGATCGCCGGCGTCGCCAACCCTGCGCGCGTCGACGAGCCGTCCGGACGCGCGCTCTTCCCGTCGACGTACGTCCCCGCGATGAAGCCGACAGGCGATAGTCCGGGCTACGCCGCCGTTCCCCCGCAGCCGCTCTTCGGGTCCGATCGGATCATCGGCGCGCAGCTCCAAGCGGGCCGCGGGTTGCCGGTCACGCTCTCCACGCACGCGGTCCAGCTGACGAAGTGCGCACCGTACCGGTACGACGCGAAGGGGAACATCATCCAGGACACGTTCGACGCGCCGTTCGGGACGTGTGAGGAGCCCTCGCGCTCCATCTGGCTCGGCGAGCTGCCCCCTCAGGCGCAGGGCCCGATCATCGCCAGGAGCGAGACGATCAACGCGGGACAGAGCATCGAGGTCCCGAGCTTGTGGGGCCATGGAAGCTTCTACCTCGAGGGTGCCGTCCAGAAGCGGCGCCCCGAGACGCCGAACGAGACCAACACGGACGGCAACGCGCTCTACGGCTCGCTCGTCACGACCGGCGGCCCCATCTCGAACACCCTCGAGGTGAAGAGCTACCGGAACTTCTTCCCGCTCACTGGCGGCGTGAACACCACACGCGCGTCGGCGTTCTCGAACATCGCGTATTCGATTCCGCCGACGGCGGAGCTGGTCACCAACGATACGCAATTCGGGTTCTACAACGCGTGCGTCACCGGCGGGCGCGATCGATTCGACTATCGCTTCACGCCGACGTTCCTCGGCTACGCGAGCTTCGGCTACTTCGTCAGCCAGAGCGAGATATACGGCGGGTCGTGCGATCGCTTCGGCCGCAGCAGGGCTCAGGACAAGGCCGCCACCACGAGCCACATCACCGACGGAACGCTCGGCATCGAGTGGCGCTTCGACGACGACAAGTCGATCGTCTTCGCGAACATCAACGCCCGCCACGACATCACCGAGACGGACGTGCCGTTCTACCGCGAGGTCGCGGCGCAGTACTCGATCTCGAAGTACATCAAAGGGCCGTACTCGATCGAATTCGCGGGCCGGCACCGCTATCGCGTCCAGGAAGGCGAGAACAACCGCGACGGCGACTACCGTGGCGTGCCCTGGTGGCAAGGCGAGCACCAAACGGCACTCAAGGTCGCGCCGAAGTGGATCTTCTCGCAGGGGGTCGAATACACGACGTTCGTCGGCGAGCCGACCTACTACATCAACGGCGGCGTCCTCTATCGCTTCACGAGCGACTCGAGCATCCGCGTCTACGCGGGCCAGAACCGCGGCGGTCTCCGCTGCGTGAGCGGCGTCTGCCGCGTGTTCCCCGCGTTCAGTGGCGCGCGCGCCGAGCTGACGCTCCGCTTCTGAGCGCTCCAACGGGAGCGCTCGTACGCGACGTCGACAGCGCTCCTGCACAAGCGTCAACGGCAGCGCTCGTGTGCGAGCGTCGACGAGAGCGCTCCGGTTCGACTGCGTCGACGGAGCGCTCGCCTCACGCGGCCGCTCACCAGCCTGCGCCGAAGCCGCCGCCGCCGCCGAAGTCGCCCTGGTAGCCGACGTCGCCGTTCATGGGGTTCGTGCAGATGTCGCCGCCCATGCCGCCGCCCCATCCACCCTGCCCGTACGGATCGCCGCCCATCCCTCCGCCCATGCCGCAGGACGGGCAAGCAGATCCGTCACCGAACGGGTCGCTGCACCAGTCGCCGCTCGGCATGCCGCCGCCCCATCCGCCCTGCCCGTACGGATCGGCGCCCATGCCGCCACCCCATCCGTCCTGCCCGTACGGATCGGCGCCCATGCCGCCGCCGCCCCAAGGATCTGCACCACCGCACGGCGTTGCCCCACCCTGCCCGTTGGGAATCGGCTGACCGCACGTGCCCGACTGGCCCATCGGATCGCCCCACGCGCCGGTCCCCCACGGATCGAAGCCTTGCGTCGGATCGAACGGCGTCGTTCCCGTCACCTGACAGTTCGTGCCGACGCCCGAAGCGCTCTGCGCAGCTGCGATGCATTGAGAGACCGCGGTCGAATTCGCGCTGGCTCCGCCGCCATTCTGGATGCACTGGAGCGCGTTCGAGAGGATCGACATCATGTCCGCGCCGCACTGCGGGGTCGTGCCGAACGTGCTCGGCGACGTTCCGGTCTGCGTGGTCCTCGCGACGGCGCGACGAAGGACGGCGATGTCCGAGAGCGCTTGCTGGAGGAACGATGCGGTCGGAGCGGGCATCGCCGCGCTCGCGAGCGTACGGCTCTGCGCATACTCGTGACGCGCAGCGAACATGCTCCCGTCGAGGAAGCGCGCACGCAGAGTTGCTTCATTCGTATCCGATGCCGCGTGGAAGCCGACGGACACGCCCTTCACCGCCTGACCGTCTTCGTCGTAGCCCGTCAGCACGACATCGTTGCGGCCGCGGAAGATGCGCCACTCGGCGACGCCGAGTGTGCTGCGTGACGTGGGCGACGCCGTCGCCTTCATCATCGGCCGCGGCGCGAGGAGCTTCGCCTTGGACACGCCTTTCTCTTCCGGAGCCGAGGACGGAGCGGCACAAGCCGCGGATGAGGCTGCAACCAACGTGAGGGTTGCAAGCAGAAGGGCCTTCTTCTCGAGCGCGTGAACCTTCATGGGGCCTTTCGTCCCTCTCTCTCGGAGACGCATGAGTGCAGCGCCCGTACCGTCGTCGCGGAAATGTCCAGACGCGCGGATCCGACTCGAATCCCCGCGCATTCTCGCGCATGCGCACCTCTCGGCAGACGTACACCTCACGGGATGATCGATTCCGTCAGATGCGCCGGCGAGGGCTCGGATCATCCGCGAGGTCATCCTCATCCCTCGACTGGACACTCGAGCGGCCGCGTTCGATCGGGCCATCAGCGCGCGAGCCGGCAGCGTGCTTCGGGGAAGCCTTCCTGCTACCTCTTTAGGCGATGCTTCGCTTCGGACGCGCCGCTCCGATGCTCGCCGGCCTCGCCCTGGCCGCGGCATGTGGAGATTCCACGCCGGACAACAACGGCAGCAGCAGCGGTCAGTTCCCGAGCGGGCCGAACGACGGCGGAGTGGTCCTGCTCCCCGACGGCGGCACCGCACGTGGCAAGGGCCGGAGCTGCACGGGCGGCCCCGGAGCCGACAAGAAGTGCGGCGGCCAACCGAACGACGACCAGGCCCCAGGATCGATCGACTGCTGCGACGTGAAGCAAGTCCCGGGCGGAACCTACAACCGGTTCAACGACCCGGCGTTTCCCGCGACCGTCAGCTCGTTCTACCTCGACACCTTCGAGGTGACCACCGGACGCTTCCGCGCATGGGTCGAGTCGACGAACGGCAACCTTCGCGGGAGCGCACCTCCGGAAGGCGGCGGCGCGCATCCGAAGATCCCGGGCAGCGGGTGGCGCTCGGAGTGGAACAAGTATCTTCCGTCGAGCCGCGCCGAAGTCGATCGGATGCTCGGCCCCGAGGAAGGCGATCCCAGCGGCTTCATGGCGTGCCAGTACGGCACGAACGTCGACGACTCGGGCGCGCTCACCTGGTGGACCGCGGACCTCGAGAAACGCGTCAAGGATCGGAACAAGGGCAAGCAGACCGTCTTGGCGGAGAACACGAAGGAGGCGCTAGAGCGGAAGCCTCTCAACTGTGTTCCGTGGCACGTCCTCTTCGCGTTCTGCGTCTGGGACGGCGGCCGCCTCCCGACGGACGCGGAGTTCGGCTTCGCTTCGCTCGGCGGCAACGAGCAGCGCCAGTTCCCGTGGGGCAACGTCGCGGACAAGGACAAGGCGCACATCGCCGACCGCAACGACCTCTCGCTCGTCCCGACGTACGACTACGGCGCGAAGTACGCGACCGCGCGGCTCTATGACAGATCGCTCGGCCCGAACATCTTCGAGGACAACTACTCGTTCACGTACGGCGGCAAGATGATGACGAAGACCGACAACGCGACGCACATCGCTCCTGTCGGACGCAAGCCGCTCGGCAACGGCAAATGGGGCCACGCCGATCTCGCCGGCGGCATGTTCGAGTGGATGCTCGACGAAGGCCCGATCGGTCAGGGGCCGTGCAACGACTGCGCGAACGTGAGCTGGCCGAAGGGCGAGGCGAAGGATCCGCAGGCGTTCATGGATCAACCCGAGTTCCAGAACCCGGGCGGCATCGATTGGTGGAAGGGCGGCGCACGCGCGATCCGCGGCAGCGCCTGGGACAACGCGAACGGCTTCGCGAACTCGCAGACGAAAGCCGAGATCGAGTACTACACGAGCTATCCGGTCCTCCGGACCTACCGCGCCCTCGGCGGTCGCTGCGCGCGCGACCTCTGACCGCGAGCGTAGGGAACGCGCTCGCGTACGACCGCTTCTGGACGAGCTCGCGTGAGCGCGCGTCGCGGCGCGCGCGAAGGCTCACCTCGAGGCATGGTGGATGCAGCGATCGGTGCGGAGGACACCGATGGATCTCGCATCTCTCTTCATCATGTACCTGGTCGTTTCGGTAATCGGCGCAGTCGGCGTAGCGGCGATCGACGCGCAGCATTCGGGCGAAGGACGTCCCGTCCCGCAGCACTGACCGCGTGAGGCGTTGCGTCACCCGCGGGGCGCAGCCGTCACGGAAGCTCGACCGTTCCGGTCAGCACCTCGAGGATGGCCGGCAGGTCGTGCACGACGTTCGTGTCGAAGCTCGGGACCCACTGCTCCGTCGTTCCGACGGCGGCCGGGTCTGCGTGCTCGAGGCCGCGTCCGCCGTAGTGCTTCGTCACGTCCGGAAGCGCCGCGAGCGTGCCGCCATGACCGTACGGTGCGCTCGTCGGCAATCCGCGGAGCGACGGCGTCTTGAACGCGCCGAGCATCGAAGGCGCGTCGACGACGAAAGGCTTCGCGGCCGACGGCGCGTCGCTCCACTTCGACGAAGCGAGGAACTCGGACGTCGAGAGCTTCAAGAGGCCGGCCTCGCGTCCGACGTCGGCCTTGCCGTCCTGACGGCCCGTGCCGAAGCGGATGACGTGGAACGCATCGTCCGTGAGCCGCGGACCCCAGTGGCACTGCGCGCAGCCGTTCTGGAAGAAGAGCGACAGAGCGCGCTTCTGCGGAGGCGTGAGCGCGGAGAGGTCGCCGTCCGCGTAGCGATCGAGCGCGTTCGGCTTCACGCGCAGCGCGCGCTCGAACGCGGCGATGGCCTTGCCGACGTTGACGAAGACGCGCGTGATCTTCTCCTTGTCCTCCGCCGAGAGCGCGTCGTACGCCGGATCGCCGGGCTTTCCCTCCTCGGGAAGCTTGGAGAGATCGGGCAAGGGATACTTCGCTCCGAATAGTGCGCTGTATTCCTTCGGGTATCGCTTGTAGATCTGCTGCGCGACGAAGAGCCGGCTGCCGCCGAACTCCTTCGGATCCTCGAACGGACCGAGCGCCTGCATCCAGAGCGTGTCTGCGCGGCCGTCCCAGAACTGCCAGCGCGAGTGCGCCGCGAGCGCGACACCCGGCGAGTTGCGGTCGCCCGTCGCGACGCCGACCGCCTGAGGAACGCCATCGGTGAGGTCCTGACCAGGATCGTGACACTTCGCGCAGGAGACCTTGCCCGACGGCGAGAGATCGAAGTCGTTGAACAGCACCTTGCCGAACGCGACCGCTTCGGGGACGTCGCCGTATTCGTTCGTCGGATCCGGCGGAGGTGCGCCGAGCTTCGTGAGGCTCATCCCGCGGATGAGATCCATCTGGTTCTCGGTGAACGCCCCGTCGAAACGAGGCGGCGCAGCCACCTGCGGCGCAGGCGTTCCATCGAGCTGCGCGAGACCGATCTCGATCATCGACTCGAGCGTCGTCGGATCCGGATCGCTCAGCGTGTTGACGATCGTCATCGTCCGCGTATCGATGAGCACGTACTCGGGGAGCGGCGCCAGAGAGATGTGCGCAGGTCCGAACGTGTAGCGCGGGTCGATCGCGACCTTCGCTCCGGGTGCGTCGATCTTCTCGCGCCAGCGCGCGAGTGCAGGGACCGTTGCCGGCATGTTCTCGTCGTCGGCGACGAGCAGGTCGAGGAGGAGCAATCTGTCCGCGAACCGAGGGTCCTCGAGAAGGCGCGTCGTGTGCGCCGCGTGCCACTGACACGGACCACACCATGCGGCGCTCGAGCGGATGACGAGGATCCGCGAGCGCGCCGCGCACGGCTCGAAGAAGCTCTCGATCGCCACCGGGCCGTCCGGGCCGTCGAACGAGAGGCCGGCGGGAACAGTCTCGAGGATGCCCAGATGGTAAGGCCCCGGCGGATACGCCGCGGTGGGCTTTCCGTCGACGCAGAGCGGCATCGCCGCTGCGTCCGGCGTTCCAGCATCGTTCTTGGTCGCAGGGGCAGCGGGCGCCGAAGATGCGGGATCGTCGTCACCGCACGCGGCGACAGCACCAATCGCAAGCGCAAGCGCGAGCACACCGGAGGCGAGCGAGGTGCGCGAAGCCATCGCCAGTCGCATAGCACGGCGACGCGGAGCGGTCAGGGCTCGGCGTTCGTGATGTTGCACGCCCATCTAGCCGTTCATCGAGACGTCGATTCGGTCTCGTCTCAGAAGCACTCACGCTTGTAGACGCGACGACCTGACGGATCGAGCTTGAACGGCGGCTTGCAGGTGCGCGCCGACGCGCTCGCGGCGAGCGACGGCGCACGAGGCCGGGCTCCGACGGCGCCGTACGGCCTCGCCGCGACTGCGGGGTCGTCGGATCGGATGGCGTCGGCCGGAATCGTTTCGTCGTCGACGACCGCCTCCGGCGGGATCGCCGGCGCCAACGGTGGATCGCTCTCGTCGGATCGGCCGGTCATCGCGGCAGCTGCCCCTTCCTCGCGCCGTTCTGCGACGCGCGCAGTGCCGCTCGCGATCCTGCTCGCGAGGGCGCCGGCGACGATCGACACGAGCACGATCGACGCCGAGATCGCGAAGACCCGCTGCGCGCGAGACCAGGACGCATCGACGACGCTGCGCTTCGCGGCACCGGCGAGGGAGACCTGCGACGCGGTTTCGGAGACCTGCGACGCGGTTTCGTCCGCCGGCTCGGGGACGGGCAGCGCACGCGCAGAGCTCGACGGCGGCGCCGCGCGCTCCATGACCGCGACTGCGTGTCGACGGCGGCGCAGCTTGTCTCCGGCGAGGCGCTCCACGAGCAGCGCGACCTCCGACGGCGACGCCGGGGCTACAGCGCTCTCGAGCGCATCGGCCATCTCGCGTGCAGTGGCGAAACGATCCGCGGGAGCGCGCGCGAGACCGCGGAGGACGACGTCGTCGAGCGCGCCGGAGCTCTCGGCGCCACGCGCGCTCGGCGGCTCGTTCGCTTGCTCGCGTACGCGCTCGAACGGGTCGATCGCGCCATCGAAGAAGCGAACACCGGTGAGCAGCTCCCACGCGACGACCGCAGCGGAGTAGATATCGCTCTGCCGCGTGACGCGCTCGCCCCGCAGGTGCTCCGGCGCCATGTATCCGAGCTTGCCGCGGATGGCGCCGTCACGCGTCGTACGAAGGCGGCCCGCCGCTTTCGCCACGCCGAAGTCGCCGAGGCGCGCGACGCCGTCGGCGCCGACGATGATGTTCTGTGGTGAGACGTCGCGATGGACGAGCGCGAGGGGCTCACCCCTTTCGTCGCGGGCCTCGTGCGCCGCATGAAGACCGCGCAGCACGCCGCCGAGAATGGCCGACGCGATCGACACCGGCACGCGCACGTTCGCGGCGCGTGCAGCCTTCATCAGGAACGAGAGCGACTCGCCGTCCACGAACTCCATGACGACGAGCACCTCACGGCTCTCGGCGACGACGTCGAGCGTCGAGACGACGTTCGGATGATGGATCCTCGCAGCGAGGCGCGCTTCGTCGACGAGCATCGCGACGACCTCGGCGTCGTGCGCCACGCTCGGATGCAGACGCTTGATCGCGACGGTGCGCGCGAAGCCGCCGGCGCCATGGCGCCTGCCGAGATGAACGATGCCCATCCCGCCGCCGGCGATCGCGTCGTGAACCGTGTAAAGCCCGACAGCGTCGTCTTCGGTGTGCTCGACGAGGTCCGCCCTCGACGTCACGGCTCTCTCCCACGTGACCGTCGCACCGCGTCGGGGCGGTAGTCGTCGGGGACGAGCGCGTGGCGTCGCATCATCCGGTGCACCTGCGCACGATCCTTGTCGAGCTCGCGCGCCACCGCAGCGACGTTCCCTTGATGCCGCGCGAGCAGATCCATGAGGGTCTCGGGAGCGGGCATCGACGCCGGCGCCTCGGGTACGGAATCCGAGGAGGCCGTCACGCGGGCGCCGTACGTCTCGAGATGCGCCCGGATCTCCGCGGGCAAGTCGCCCGCGCCGAGCGTCGTTCCGTCGCTCGTCGCGATCGCGCGCGCGACGACAGCTGCGCATTCGCGGACGTTCCGCGGCCAGTCGTAGTCACACATGCCGAACATGAACGTGAAGTCGGGCCGGAGATCGGGCCGCCCGCGCTGACGAAGGAAGTGCGCGACGAGCTGGTAGACATCCTCCTTGCGCGCGCGTAGCGGCGGAAGCGCGACCGAAAGAGTGTTCATCCGCGCGTAGAGATCGGAGCGGAACTTCCCGGCGTCGACGAGTCGCTCGACGTCTTGATGCGTGGCGAAGACGAAGCGCGCATCGACGTGCTCGGGTCGCACGGCGCCGATCGGGAGGATCTCCCGCGCTTCGATCGCGCGGAGCAGCTTCGGTTGCAGCTCGAGCGGCATGTCGCCGATTTCGTCGAGGAGGACGGTTCCTGCCCCGGCCGCTTGCAGGATTCCCGGCTTGTCGCGATCCGCGCCGCTGAAGGCGCCACGGCGATAGCCGAACAGCTCGCTTTCGAAGAGCTGTGCGGGCACCGCGGCGCAGTTGACGGCGAGGAACGGTCCCGGACGTCCGCTCACGCGATGAATCGCGCGGGCCACGAGCTCCTTGCCGGTCCCCGTCTCGCCGAGAACGAGCACCCCGAGGTCGGAGCGCGCGACCCTCTCGATCTGCGCGCGAACACGGTCCATCGCGACGCCTCCGATGATGTCGAAGGTGTCGCGCGGCTCGAACGCGTCCGCGATACGGCCGTCGAGTCGGTACCCGCGGTACTCCTCGATGCCATCCATCACGAGCTTGAAGAGCGCATCCCCGATCCGGATCTCGGCGTGCGGGCGGAGAAAGGTCCGCTGGGTGACCCGCTGTCCGTCGACGTACGTGCCGTTCCGGCTCTCGAGATCTCGGATGAGCCAGGCCCCCGAGGGGTCGCGTACGAGCTCCGCATGGGCTCGTGACACCGACGACAGCCGTACAGGACATCCCCCGCGCGGCGGCTCGCGGCCGATGACGACCGAGCTGTCGCGAAGCGGGAACGCGTGCGGCGCCGCGTCGAGATCTTTTGCGCAGAGCAGGACGAGCCCCGCGGTGGCAGGTGTCGGTGGCCCGCCGGCGACGCGCTCCATGGTCTCGGTGCCACCCGACACGCGATCGACGATAGCACGTGGCTACCGCGCATCTCGCAACCTCCGGCGCGCGAAATCGGGCCCGCCTGAGGGCGAGCGAGCCTGAGCTCGCTCGAGGGCCGGGGGCATGTTCGATGTGCGGAGACCTTTCTCTTCCGACCGCATCTCTCGGTTGCGAGACGCGGTCTAGCGGCTTGCTGGCATAGGGCGGTTCTGCGAACCTTCCATCGTGCCGGTGCGCTCCCGCCTCGTGGCTCTGCTCTGCGCAGCCGTGACGTGGCTGCCAGCTCGCGCCGATGCGGATACGACAACGACGTGCATCGATGCCGCCGAGCAAGGGCAGGTCCTTCGGGATCAGCGCGATCTCGTCGGCGCGCGCAAGCAGCTGCTCGTGTGCGCCATGGATCAATGCCCTGCCGCCGTGCGCGACGACTGCCTCAAGTGGCTGGGCGAGGTGGAGGCGAAGATGCCGTCGATCGTGCTCCACGCACGCGACGCCGGCGGCCACGACGTCATCGACGCGCGTGTCCTCATCGACGGCGTCGTCGTGGCGGACCGCCTGGACGGAGCTGCGATGCCGCTCAACCCAGGAGCGCATCGCATCCGCCTCGAGGCACGCGCCGGCGGGATCGCGACGGAAGAGATCCTCGTTGCGGAGGGGCAGCGTCAGCGCCTCGTCGAGGTGATCGTCCAGCAGGATGGCCAGCCGCAGGCAGAAACCCCGTCACGCGATACGACCGGCTCATCGCGTCCGTCGACCACCATCGCGGTCGCGCTCGGCGCGGTCGGCGTGGTCGCTCTTGGCATCGGCACGTACTTCGAGATCGCTGGCCAGTCGTCGTACGCCGACCTTCGCGACGGATGCGGGCTCACGCGCGCATGCGCGCAGGATGACGTCGATGCGAGCAAGCGCCAGCTCCATCTCTGGGCGCCGCTCGGCTTCGGAGTCGGCGTCGCGTCGCTCGGCGTCGCCGCCGCGATCCTGCTCTTCCAAGGACGTGACGATGCCGCGCGTCGCGCATCGCACCTGGACACGGCCATCCGCTTCTGAGCGTGCGCCGCACGTCACCCGTTGTTACCATCGCGGATGATGCGACGTCCGGCGATCATGGCTGCTCTGGTCGGCGCGCTCGCATGCAATCCGTTTCCCTCGTACGACAACCTGACGGGCGGGCTCCCCGGTTCGACAGACGGCTCGACGGACGGCTCGGCCTCGCCGAGCGACGCTGGGGCCGATGCGACCGTGCCGTTCTCGTGCGCGGACGGGGCCGCGCTCTTCTGCGAGACCTTCGAAAACGGGCTCGATAGCGCACGCTGGACAGCTCATCTCGAGCCCGCGGCCTCGACGGCGCAGGTCGATGCCGTGCGTGGTTATCGAGGCAAGGCGCTGCACGTGAAGACGGCTCCGGGCCTTGCCGGCGCGCAAGTGCCGCCGAAGGCCAGCATCGAAACGCGTCTCGCGCTGCCCGAGACGTTCCACGTGCGCTTCTTCGTCTATCTGTCTTCCACGCCTGCGGCGACGGACGGGAACGAGCCCATTCTCACCTCGCTCGTCGAAACGAAGCCGCCGTACCCCGGCATGGACCTGACGGTCAGGGGTACGACGGCACCGCGAACGTTCGGGACGAACTTCTGGGACACGAACGTTCACCTCGCGTCGAGGACGCCCTTCACCTTCGACACGTGGACGTGCATCGAGAGGAGCGTATCGCCGTCGGTCACGCGCGTTTCGGTGTGGGACAAGGAGCTGGATGATCTCTCCGTCGAGCAGCGACCGCCGCGCATCGATCAGGCGTACTTCGGCATCTCGTTCGGCAACCAGAGCCCGAACCCGGCGGTGCCGGCGTACGAGGGCTGGATCGACGAGATCATCATCGCCACCGGCCCGATCGGATGTGCCGCGATCGCTGCTCCGTGACGGAGCTCACTTCACGGTGACTGCGGCCTCGAGCGAGCGGCGCCGACGTCGTGCCATGACGCGACGACCGTAGCGCTCGCCGTCACTTACGCTTTGCCGTCACCGTGATCACGGGTGACTTCGCCGCGAGCGCCAGCGTCTTTCCGTCATACAACCGAAGCTCGTATTGTCCGGCCGGCGCGGGGGCGGTGCGCGTCGACGCCGTGAAGTGCAGCGTGGCGGACGTCGATCCCGCAGAAGGCATCGTCGTCGAATCGTTCAAGTACCGATACGCGACGGGCGTCTCGAGCGACGCGCCGACGGGATAGAACCCGACCCAATCACTCGCGTTGCCCGGAGCGTTCTTCACCGTCGCCGTGATGGCCGCGCCACTCGCAACCGTGGTCGTGCTCGTCGTCACCGCCGCCTCCTGGGTCGTGGGCGGCGTCGACGGCGTGGTCGGCGTCGTCGGGGTGGGCGGAGTCGTCGGAGCCGAGGACGAAGGAACGCCGTCCCAGATCTCGACGTCATCGACCCACTGGTACGCGGGCATGCGGCCGTTCGAATAGTTGTTGGCCAGCATGATCCGCGTGATCGGCAGGTTGTAGACGCCGATGTTCGGCCCCGAGTGATCGAAGATCGTCTGCCCGTTGATCTTCGCCCACCAGCGTCCGGTGTTGTCCTTCGCGCGGTGGGTGAACGTCTCGAGCCGGAACCACGTGCCCGTCGGCACCGGGACCGACGTGTTGGTCGCCTTCCAGAACGTCTGAAACGGCAAGCTCGGGTGGTTCGCATTGTTGTCCCATTGGCCCGCCCAAGTGAGCTTGCCGTTGTTGTCCATCGCGACGGTGAGGATGGTTCGGAAGTCACCGTTCCCGCAGCCCGCGCAGTTCGGCGTGCCGCTCTTCCACTCCCAGAGCGCGCGCCAGTTTCCCCAGAGTCCGTTCAGCTGCCCGGGGACGAGCTGGGAGCTGAGGTCCGGCTGGAGCTTGATCCATTCGCTCGTGTACAGGTCACCTTGTTGGGCGAGCGTCGAAGCGGGCGTCACCCAGAAACAGTCCTGACCGTCGTCCGCGGAGATCGAATTCACGCCCATGTAGAGCGCACGCGTCTGGGCGCCAGTGCGGCCGGTCGTGGTCTCGATGCGGTTGTTCACGTTCGCATGGGTCACGAAGATGCCCGACCCCCCGCCCCACACCCGTGCCGGCCAGCTGAAGCCGGCGGTCGAATCACTGCCAGTGATCGTCTGCGATGCCGGATAGGCAGACGTGATGGAACCGAGCGCCGTCGTTCCTTCGAACCCCGTCTTGAACAGGAGGTTCGCGGTGGTGAGCGGGGCCGAAGAGACCTCCGCCGGCTCGGACTCGACGGCGCAACCCGAGACGCTCGTAGCGACGCCGAGAAAGACCGCTGATACTGCAAACATCGAGAGCCATCGATCTGCCATGTCCATCCTCCGTTGAGAGGACGCTGGGCTGCAACCGCGACGCCAATGCGTAAGCATGCGATTCCGCTGCGATTCCTCGCTGCGGTGCCGCGTGACCGTCACGTCCGGTCACGTGACCGGTCACGGTGAACGACGGCCGTGGAATCAGCGTGGGAACGCCGCTGCGTTTCCGCCGTCGACCGTCACCACGCAGCCCGTCGTGGCCTTCGCCTGCGCGAGCCACGCGAACGCCTCGGCGACGTCGCGTGCGGTCACCTCGCGTCCGAGGAGGTTCGAACGGAAGTACTCGTCGACGGAGATGCCACGCGCCGCCGCGCGCGACTCGACCATCCCGTGACCGAAGATGTTCGTGCGAATGCGATCGGCGTTCACCGCGTTCGAGCGGATCGAATGTTTCGCGAGGTCGACCGCGTACTGACGCATCAGCGAGACGAGCGCCGCCTTCGGAACGGCGTACGGACCGAAGCCGGGGCCTTGATTGAACGCGCTCTTGCTCGCGTTGAAGAGAAGACAGCCGCCGCGGCGCTGGCGCAGCATCTGGCTCGTCGCCACGCGCGCGACGTTGAGGTGCGAGAGGAGGTTCAGCTCGAGCGACGCTCGGAGAGCGGCTTCACCCTCGCTCGTCTCGAGCTTGCCCTCCGCCGCCGAGCCAGCATTGCTGACGACGACGTCGACGCCGCCGAAGGTCCGGGCTGCGACCTGGAAGGCGCGCGAGACGTGCTCGGAGTTCGTGACGTCGCAGACCACCGACACGACTTGCGACTTCTTCCCGATCGCGCGCGCCGTCGCGGTGACGCCGGCCTCGTCGCGATCGCACAGGACGACGTGAGCGCCGAGCTCGGCGAAGAGGGCCGCCGTCGCATGACCGATCCCCGAAGCGGCGCCCGTGACGAGCGCGACACGCTTCGCGAGCGGAAGCTCCGCCTCCTTCTTCAGCTTCGCTTGCTCGAGGCTCCAGTACTCGACGTCGAACAGATCGTCGAGCCCGACGGGAGCATAGGCACCGACACCTTCGGCGTGCTCGATGACGTCGATCGTGTGCTCGTAGATGTCGGCCGCCATGTCGGCTTCCTTCTTCGACTTGCCGATCGCACAGAGGCCGATACGCGGGAGCAGCACCACTCGCGGCCACGGATCGAGCTTCTTCTTCGTCACGCCCTTCTTCGCGACGGACTCCTCGAAATAAGCGTTGTATCGCCGCGCGTACGAATCGAGCTCGCGATCGAGGCGCGTCGTGAACGCAGCCGCATCGTCGTATGGCGCAGCCGCGAGATGCAGCGGCCACGGCTTCGTGCGGAGCACGTGATCGGGCGTCGCGCAGCCACGCTGCGTGAGCACCGCCGCATCGTCGCGGTCCAGGAACGCAAGGATGCGCGCGTTCGTTCGCAGCGTGACGATCGGCGCGCGCTCGACGACCTCCTCCGCGGCACGGGCGAGAGCGCCTCGGAGGATCGCGATGGTGTTCGCCACGACCTCGTCGCTCGGCGACCGGACGGAGCTCGTGCGGCCGCTCGCGGGGACGCTCTTCACGTGAGCGCTCGCGTAACGCTCGCATTGCGTGACGGCGTCGATCATCCGGTCGT
The DNA here is from genome assembly GCA_023402175.1 of Pseudomonadota bacterium. Lineage (GTDB taxonomy): Bacteria > Myxococcota_A > Polyangia > Polyangiales > Polyangiaceae > Labilithrix. Next base: position 26,953 of record JAEXCN010000200.1, read on the forward strand.
AGCTCTCTTTGGCGGTCGCGCCGAAGGTGAAGATGCCGTGCCGTTCGAGGACCATCACGGTCGGCGATCGTCCCGCCTTCACGGCCGCGTCCCAAGCCTCCTTGCACGCGCGGGCGAGGCCGAAGCCGGGCATCACGTACGGGATGAAGAGAAGATTCGCGCCGAAGATCTCCTCGGCGATCGCACGGGCGTTCTTCTGATCGACGACCGCGAGGAGCGCGTCGGCGTGCGTGTGGTCGATGAACGTCGCCGGCAGCGCGGCGTGAAGGAGCGTCTCGACGCTCGGTGTCGGCGCGCTCGCATCGAGGAGCGCGAGCCGCAGCTCGTTCACCATCTGCTCGTCGCTCATGCGAGGCAGCTCGAGGAGCCGCATGAGCGGCGCCATCCGCACGGCAGGATGTCCCGCGGGCTCGATGGTCGCGAGGTCCCAGCCGGAGCCCTTCACGTGCAGCACGTCGACGGTCTCGCCGAACAACGTCGTCGCCTTCGCCTTCACGCTGGTGTTCCCGCCGCCGTGCAGGACGAGCGACGGGTCCGCTCCGAGCAGCCTCGCGCTGTACGTACGGAGCGCGAGCGCCTCGCTGACGTCGGGCTTGCGATCGTGGACCGCGCGCGCGGCCTCGGCATCGTTCCAGCGGCTCTTCATCGTGCACCGTCATAGCGCGACGGAGCCGCTGGCGGGAGAGGCAGTACCGTACGCGGCCGGCGCGCTCGGGTTCGATGCGCTTCACGCGAGCCTCACGCGAGCCTCACGCGAGCCTCACGCGAGCTTCACGCGAGAAGCTGACGCACCGAGCTCACCTGCCCGAAGAGCGCGAGCGGCAGGAGCGCTACCCGAGGCCGTGCGAAGCGCGTGTGCGTGCCGCTCGAGACGACGATGTCACGGCAGCGCGGGCTGCGCGGCGACGGTCGCCGGGATCGTCAGGACGAGATCCCCGTCGGCGAGCAGCTCGATCTCGGTAGTGCCTTCCTTGAGACCGATGAACGCATAGTTCCGATCGTTCACGACGCCCCTGACCTCGACGATGCTCGGGTCCTTGGAGCGGATGGCGAGCGGCATCTGCTCGTTGTCGTCGTTCCAGACGACGACGTGCGCGGTGATGACGAGGCCCGCCGGAACGTCGAGGCGCTGCGTGTTGAGCTCGCCGCCGAGGGGCGCTTCTTTCACCATCGTGATCTCGGTGCGATCGTATTCGGGACCGCAAGCGGCGACACCGAGCGCGAGCGACGCGAGCACGACGGCTCGGCGGACGAAGTTCGCCAGCGAGCTCATTGCGTCACCTCCACGTGAATCACCTTCTCGAGCGCCGCGCCGCTCGCCACCACCTCGGTACTTCCTTCACCCTTTGCGCGCAGATTGACGAGGCCGCGTGAGTAGCTCTCGACCTCGACGACTCCATTGTTCCGCGACTCCCACCTTACCGGGATTGATCCTGCAGCCGGCTCGTCCGTATATGTCGCGACGACGCGGTATTGCGGGTTCGCTCCGACCTTCAGGTTCATCGTCTGGATCCGCGGAGGCTCCTTGCCTCGGCTCGCGTCGTAGCTGGCCTCGTAGACGATGAGGTCGTTCGGCTGGACGATCTTCAGCGTGACGTAGTCGATGACGGTGCCCTTGCTGTCGTGGACGAGGATGGTCCCGTACCCGGGCTTCTTGGCCGTGAAGCCATCGGGCCCCTTGCTGACGTACGGCTCGACCGGATCGGCGGTGATGCCCTCGTAGCGCTTGTCGTTGATCGTGATCACCGTCCCCTGCTGGTTCTTCGAGACGAAGCGCACGTCGAAGTTCGACCCGGTCGCGATCTGTCGAGGGAACTTCGCCGCGTCGCCCGAATACGGCAGGCACGCGACGCCATCGTCACACGCGAAGAGGAAGTCGCCGTTTCCGAGCTCCCCTTCTTTGTACGCGGCGCTCCCCGCTGCGGGATTGCCGTTGCATCCGGCGAGCGCGCCGACAGAGAGCGCGATCGCGCCGATGATCGTCGTCGTTCGTTTGCTCATGACCGGTCGAGCTCGACTCTTGTTGGTTTGCATGACGTGACCTTTCGGAGCGCGCGGGCGCGCGCGCCGTCATCAGTGACTGAGAGTACCGCCGTTCGCGGCGTGCGACGCGCGAGCCCCCTGCGCGTCGCACTTCAGTAAGAGTTGCGTGAGTACGAAGGACGAGGGCTGGGGCCGAGACCGCGATGTCGAACGCGACCTCTGCCCCACGCCCCCTGGCGCGCGTTTCATCGCGCCGGGAAGACGAGCGTTGCCTGGGAGCGCCTGCCTTCCCTCACAAGCGAAGAAAGTCGAAGCTGACGGAGCTCGTCGCAACGGTCGTGCCGCGAGGCGGGTTCGTCGAAAAACCCCGACGAAAGGGCCGGTCGGTGGTTCTGTCACCACCGGGATAGACCTATGGTCGAGCTCGATCGCCCTGACATTCATGCCAGGCCTCCGTAGTCGGCCGGAAACATGGCGCCGGTGCCCGTCGAGTGTGAACGGCGCGGCTCCCCTCGTCCGGTCGTCGAGCCCACGCACACGCCGCCACGCATCGGACGGCGGCCCGAGGAATTTTCTTCACCTCGAGGAGCGACGTCCTTGACACCGGGGCCTCGAAAACGTTAAACGCTCGGGTCCCTCAGGCGCGTAGCTCAGTGGTAGAGCACTACCTTGACACGGTAGGGGTCGTTGGTTCAACCCCAATCGCGCCTACAATTTAGCGGGTGAAAACGGGTTGAGCACTCCGGTGCTCAGCCCGTTTTCGTTTCCTCACCACTTGCGGCGGGTCCTCCCCTCCACCCTCGCCATCGGAAGTCGGGCTCCACGCCGAGGCCTTTCGTGAATGGCTCGCGGAGGGGGACAACCTCGAAGGTTTCTGGGAGCGAATTCCGAGCGTACACGTTCGGCTCATGCTCGAGATCGCGTCGGCGAAGACGCCTTGCACGAACTTCAAGAGCCAGCCGGTCGACGGCGTCTCTGTCGTGTCGAACACCGAGCTGACATCGTCGATGGCGACCCGAGACTCCTCGGAACTTCTTCACCGGTCGTCGGACCGCGAATGGTTCGCGCCGCGCGCAGTCTTCACGGTCTTGAACAGCCGACGCAATACTCGCGACGTGCAGCGCGATCGATTCGCGGACCGTTCCGGAGGGCCGAGTAGCTAGCGACGGCGCCTTTTGGCGCGCGCCTTCTCATAGGCGGTGCGTAGCTCTTCGCGCACGGTGCTCACGTCTTCGCCCTGCAGGTGCTCGGCGCGCAGCTCCGCCATGAAGCGCTCTAGGAGCGCGCTACCGCCGCGCTCCAGCAGCTCCGCGCGGATGCTGAGCGCTTCCGTCGCGGGCAAGAAGCGCCGCCCCCACGCGCCGAGCGCCACGAACACCGGCAGCAGCTGGATGCCCATCTCGCTCAAGCTGTAGATCTGCTTTTGCTTGTGGGTCGGATCCGCGGCGCGCGTCAGCACGCCCAGCTCCACCAGGTGCTGCAGCCGGTCCGCCAGGATGTTGGAGGCGATGCCCTCCTCCGAGCCGGCGAGCAGCTCCCGGAAGCGCCGACGACCGCCGAACATGATGTCGCGCACGACGATGAGGCTCCATTTGTCGCCCAGTGCCTCGAGCGTCAGGTTGATGGGGCAGCCGGAGCGGTGCGGGTCGGTCATGGCGGGCGAATGCCGACTTGCATGGTACGTCCACTGATCGTACCTTGCAACCGGTTGCTATTTGCAATCAGTCTGGAGGAACCGATGGCAGGCCATATTTTCTACTCGTTCGCGGTTTCGGTGGACGGCTACATCGCCAGCGCGCAGGGCGGCGACATCGGGTTGCCGGTGCCGGAGGAAGCGCTGCACCGCCACTTCAACGAGGTGCAAGAGCGCACGGCGCTCAACCTCTACGGCCGGAACATGTACGAGGTGATGAAGTACTGGGACGCCCCGCCGGCGGAGAGCTCCGAGTTCGAGCAGGAGTTCGCGCGCGCCTGGCAAGGGACGCCCAAGGTCGTCTTCTCCACGACGCTCGAGAGCGTCGGCCCCAACGCGCGGCTCGTGAAGGAGAAGGCGGACGTGGAGCGCACCGTGCGCCAACTGAAGGCGGAGACGAACGGTGAGATCGAAGTGAACGGCGCCGGCCTCGCCGCGAGCCTGATCCGGCTCGGCTTGGTGGACGAGTTTCGGCTGTACATGATGCCGGTCGTGCTCGGCGGCGGAAAGCCGTACTTCGAGGCCGGCCTGCAGCTGGAGCTGGAGCCGCAAGGGGCCGAGCGCCTGCCGCAGGACTGCACACTGCTGCGCTTCCGACCGAAGAAGTCCTGAGCCTGACGGCCGACCACCTCGAGGAGATCGTCGACCTGACGACTGGGGCACCCGCCTGATTGCGGCGACAACCGCGGGCTGGTGAGCGCTCGCGCGTGAAGAGGTGCGTTTAAGTGGCGGCGGGCGGGACTTAAGTGGGCCAACGGCGCGCGCGGATTAGGTTCGGCCTCACATGCGTCGTACCCCCTCGCTCGCTTTCGTCGTCGCCGCCGTCATGGGCTGCTCCAGCTCCAGCTCCAACTCCGGCTCCAGCTCGGGCACGAGCGGCACCCCGGCGCCCGCCGCGTGTCAGGGCGATCTCCCGGACCGCCTCTCGGTTTCCGCTGGCGGCCGCCTCTCGTTCACACGGCAGGAAGGCGTCGCCTACGAGGGCACGGGTGGCGCGGTGGTCATGGTCGATGACACGACCGTCGCGGTCCGCGCCCCCTACGCCGCGACCGGAGGCGAAGAGGTCGCGGTCCGCCTCGACTGCGGACGGACGATCGCGATCGACCTCCGGCCGCTCAAGTGGACGAAGCTTGCGAAGTGGGAGGAGACGAAGGGCGCGCCAGGGCGTGAATACGGCGCGTGGTGGCTCGATCCCGAAGGCACCGGCGCACTGATCGTCTTCGGCGGCTTCCACTACGAGCCGAAGCAGTTCACCCCCTCGAACGACGCCTGGCGGTTCGACTTCGCCACGTCGACGTGGGCTCCGCTCGCTGGCGATGCGCTGCCGACCTTGCCAGGTGCTCGCGTTGCGCCGATCCCGGGCGAACGCGCTGTTCTCTTCTTCGGTGGGACCACGCCGACGGGGAACGGCAGCGTCGACACGCAGCCATCGCTGTATCGGCTCACGTACGACGACACGACGCTGACGCCGACGAAGATCGATATCGGCGCAGACGCGCCAGGGAGCTACACCGGCGCGTTCGTCTACGACTCGAAGCGACAGCGCTGGCTCTCGCTCTGCGGGGCGAGCTCGACGGGCCTCAATTGCAAAATCCACTCGTACACACCAGCGGCGGGCTTCGTCGAGCTGACGGCGACGTCGCCGGGACCGAAAGGGCGCTACGGCTTCCACTATGCCTACGACGAAGCCACCGACCGCGTGATCCTCTTCGGCGGGCAGGACGGGACGGCGAACGACGCCATCGACGGCGAGACGTGGGCGCTCGATCTCGCGACCGATCCTCCGACGTGGACACTCCTCGTCGCGAACGGGAGTGGCCCGACGAAGCGCCGGAATGGAGCCTTCGCGCTCGATCCGGTCGGCCACCGGCTCTTCGTCTGGGGCGGCACTGCGGACGGAGCCACGTCTCTGCCCAACCTCCAAGCGCTCTCGCTCGATCGCGGCGCCGAGCAGTGGAGCGACATCGACGTCCCGAATGATGTCCCCAAGCGGACCAGCGCGATCGGCGTGCACGATGCTGCGCGCGACCGGCTCGTCTTCGGCTTCGGGAACGCCGGTTCGGTCTATCGCGACCTCTGGTCGGTCGACGTCGGCAACGTCAATCCACGATGACGATGGCAACGTCACGATCGATGCGATAACCGGCAGGCGACGACTGGAGCACGGGCCGGAGCCCGAGTGAACGAAGCGTGGTGATCGCGACGTGGAGCCGATTCTTGCGCGCCGCAGGAAGTATGCGCTCGCTCGGCCAGACCGCTTCGGCCAGGCTCTCGCCTGGGAGCGCCACGCCCGGATTGGCGATTCGTGCGCGAGCCAGCGCGAGGAGCAACCGCGCCAAAAGCGGGCGCTGCGCCAACGGAACGACATCGCCGTCGCCGAGCCGGAAGGACGTGCCGTTCCGCGCTACGACGAGCGAGCGTGAACCGCTCATGCCGCGACGGCGTTGCGTGAACGACTCGATGAGCTGCAACGTGATCCGCGCGTGGGCATTGTCCGGAGCTTCGTCTTCGAGCCGCGCGAGCCCCCAGCGCGTGGCGGAACGCATGAGCTGACGTGCTCGCTCGAGATAGCCGACAATCGCTGGCTCGCTGCCGCTGACGGAGTCGGTCTCGGGCAGCCCGAGACGAGCCCGAGCGACGGCAGCGTAGTGGCCGACGAGTGACCTGAGCTGGGCGTCTCCCACGACGACCTCATCGCGGGCCAGGTCCTCGAGCCGCAGGAGCGCCGTCCGCTCTTCACCGAGGAGGAGCTCGGAGATCGCTCGATCCATCGTGAAGGTCGCCGCGTAGCGAAGGTCGCCGGCCTCTTCGCAGGCCTGGACCGCTGCATCGTAGAGGGCAACTGCACGCGCACTGTCTCCGCGCGCCCGCGCGAGGTTCCCTCGATAGCCGATGATCCGCGCGCGCGAAGCCCCCTCCGGTGCATCGGCCATCGCGGCGTCGAGGATCGCGTCGGCGCCGTCGAGGTCGCCGCGGTCATAGCGGGCGAACCCGCATCGGGCCCCGACGACAGCGCGACGCTGCGGGTCGGTCATTACCTCGAGGGAGCGCATGTAGAGAGCCTCGGCCGCGTCTATGTCTCCGCGGATGTGCGCGATGAGACCGAGGCCAGAAAGGCTCTCCGCGACGTGCTCCGTGGCGCCGAGCGCCGTCGCGAGCACGTACGCGGCGTCGAGGAGCTCCCTCGCGTGACTGAAGTCGTATGCGCGCGCTGCGAGCTCTCCGCGGTCGACGAGCGCGCGGAGCCGTGCGTGCACGGAGCCAACGTCGACTGGCGGAAGGCTCTCGCCGGCGCCCATCGACAAATTCGTAGCAAGCTGCGCCGGCATGTCGAGATCGAACGCCTCTCCCTGCGAATCGACGGAGAGTCACCGTGCGTGGTGCATCATCTCACCCTGCGCGACACGGCGCTGTCGGCCCGGCGACGCCGTCGTCGGGAAGAGCTCGCGAAGCGTGGCGTCGCCGTCGATACACAGGCGCTCGGCGAACGACGCGTTCGTTTCCTTCGCTACCACCGCGATCTACTCTTAGCACGCAGGCCGCTTGGCAGCTGCCCGCGCCCACGGGCGTGGAGGCGGCCGACAGCGGGATTCGCGCCGAGCACTAGAAGCCGAACTGGATCCCGATCTCGGGTCCCACGCTGAACGCCGTGCCGTTGCCCAGAGCAAGGTTTCCGCGCGCCGCGGCCATCAGCGCGGCGCGCTCGATGAAGGCGTAGCGCAGACCGCCGCCGAAGGACACGAACGCCGGACCGGCGATGTGCCACGCTTCGACGTCCCTCGAAACGCGTTCGCTTCCGTCGAGCGGCTGCTCCACGACGGGCTCGGAGACCTTGGCCTCGAACTGCGATACTCCGCCGGCCACGAATGCGTACGGTGCCAGTCCTTTGTTGTTCAGCGGCTCGTTGCCAAAGACATACGTGCCACGAATCTCGAGGTGTAGCGGGGCCGCGAAGCGCACTCCGTCCCTGTTCGCTTCCTCGCCGGGATAGTTGTTGAAGACGATGCCAATGCGCCCGCCGAGGAGGACGTTGGGCGTGAGGGCGTAGTCGAGCGAAAGCATGACACGGACGTTGCCGAACGCGCCGCCCCCGGATCGCTCGCCCGATGATTGGAGCTGAGCGTTCTCGTTCTCGCGGGTCGGATCCGGCGTGCCGACGGTCGGCGGCCGGTAGGGGTAGTCCACGCCGTCGTCGCGAGTGCAGTAGTAGTTGTGGTCGTTCTGCGGGACGCCACGATCGTCCAGCTTGCAGACGTCGTTGGAGGTCGGGACGAACGCTGATTCGAAGGCGCCGGACGCACCTACCCAGAAGCGTCGAGCTTTCTTCGGACCGGGACCGTGATACGCGGTGCACCTGTCGTCCTGGCACTTGGCACTCATACACTCATTGTCCGCGTCACAGAACTCGCCCTCGGCCTTGCCTGGCGGCTGGCAGTAGCCGCCATCGCACTTCCGGCTCTTGCACTCCCGATCCTCCCTGCAGACTCCACCCGTGCCGACGTCCCCGCCGTCCTTGCAACCCGGGAACTCGGGCGGGCAATCGCCTTCGTACTTGCACTGGGCGGGTGGCGTTCCGTTTGGCAAATGGGGCGGGTCGTTGACCGGGTCGCGACGAATTTGGACCTTGTACGGAGTGTTGCGATCGCCGCTCGTCGCGAGCGGGTCGCCGTTCGCGTCCTGACCGACGATGTAGTATTGGAAGGGGCCCTCGCGGACGTCCATGCACGTCTCCCGCGTCGGAGGAACGAGGCCGCCCCATGCCTTGCCGCTCACCCGTTTGAGCTCGGCGGCTTTCCATTCGGTCATGCCGAAGCCTTTGTAGCGGACGCCGACTTTCGCGAGCTGCTCTTCGCCTTCGTACTCCACGTAGACGGGAATCGGAGTCAGCTGCCGCTGCTCCTGCGGCGGCGTGTGGATGAAGTCGCCTTGCAACTGCCCGCACAGTCCCGAGGCCCTGTCGACCTCCTTTCTCGCTTCCTGGAAAGCGGCATCGAGCTCCTTCGTGTAGACGTCGGCCTCGAGCTGGATGTTAGGCACGAGCTTCAGCGCGCTGACGAAGGACGCGATGCCCTTCGCCCGATCGCTCTGCCCTCCGATCTGGACGACGCCGAGGTCGCGATAGAGCGAGGCGCGCAGGTTGATCGGGCAGACCTTCGGATCCGTCCCACACTGGGTGAGCGCGCTCTCGAGCTCGTCCTGGGCCTTGCCGAATTCGGTCGCGAGGTAAGCCTCCCCCATCGCCTTCTTCTGGAGGGCCCTCGCCGTGGCTTCGACGTTACCCGCCTGCGCCGACGCATGCGACGTCGCGAGCATCGCCGAGACGGCGATGACGACGCAGAACGCAATGGTGAGCAAACGGGAATGAGAACGAGAATCAGGACCGACGGCGTGGGCTACCCGAAAATGCATCCAATCGCTCCGGGCGTGTTGCCACCCCGGCCCTTGAAAATCGCACGCACGAAGCGCCGCATTCCGAGCACGCATGCGCGTGATCGAGAGCCCGATTGTGGACTACACACTAAAGACGCCGGCCGCGCGTCGCGCGGTCCAGAATTCTATCGGCTGAGCTATCGTTGAAGGCGCCAGCCTCAGTCGTGGCTACTCGTTGTGTGCCAGATGCGCTGCTATCGCCCCAATCGCCCAACGACGCTCGTTCGATTCGCGATCGTGTTCGGAAAGGTGTCTCGGTGAGCGTCGACGAAAGTCCGGTCGAGAAAGGTGGCCCACGGCACGTACGAACGGTCGTGGTGGTCGTGGTCCGACGGATCGAGAAAGGCCGGGGAGCTCGGCGCATCGGAAGCTCGAACCACCGGTAGGCGTCGTCGGGCAGACGACGGGGTATCGGGGAGCGCGTCGCGTCACGGCTCGATGTGGACCTCGATGCGCTCGTTCTCTCGCCTGCCGGCCTCGGTCTCGTTGCTCCGCAAGGGTCGCTCGGAGCCGCCCCCCTGCTGGAGAGCCGAGCGGCGACCGGAGCCGCGGCTTGCGCCGAGGACCGATCGATAGCGGTAGAGCTCGATCGCGCGGTACGCGTGCCCCGGTGTCGTGCCGGCGCTACACCAGCCGCGTCCTCATCGTCGACGCGGTGCGAGCCCTGCACGAGGTTCAAGGCCGACGTGAGCTCGGGTCGATGCGACGGTCTCCCGCCCTCACGACAGGTCGTCGGATGGGTTCGCCGGATTCGTTCCGAACACCGAGGCGAATGACGACGTCGGCGACTTGGTGACCGTCTCGGACACCGTCGGGCAGAGCGCGCACGCCAAGCGACGCGCATTAACTCGTTCTTAAAACGGACTTCGCAAGATGGCGGGAACCGACCTGAGGACCCGTCATGCGAAGACTGCCAAGACTGTCGAAGCTTCTTTCGCTGGCCACCGGAGTGGCCCTCTGCTTCTCCCGTCTCGCCCACGCTTCGCCGCCCGAGTGGCGCGGACACGTCGCTGTCGAGGGGTTTGGGAGCCTGCTGAGTGATGCCGACGAATCGCCACTCTTGGGCGTCAACGCCGGCTGGATTGTTCGTGCGGCTGCGAGCTCCGGCGACTGGGGCGGCTTCCTCCACGTCGAGCAGAACCTGTGGCGCGGAACGGAATATGGCTCCGGTCTGGTTCCAGGAGCGCTCAACTTCGGTGTGGGCGGCGAGCACCGTTTCGCAGATGGCCTGCTGCGCTCGAGCCTGGCGGTCGGGCCTTCAGTCCTGCTGTTCGACACCCAGCTGGATAGAGCCGGAAAGGTTGGCGTGTTCTTCGAAGTTCGCCCTCTCGGACTGCGCTGGGAGCTGTCTCGGTATCTTCGGCTTGGATTCGACCCACTCTCTTTTGCAGTGGTCGCTCCGGTGCTTTCGGGAATCCCGCTCGTCCGTGCGCAGTACCGCAGCAGCCTCGCACTCGAGGTCGTGTTCCAATGAGGTCCCTCTGCTCGTTGGTGGTGCTGGCGCTCGTGCTCGTGACTCGGCCGGCCACCGCGTACACGGTCGGCACTGGCTTCTCGGACGCATGTCACGAGAAGATCGTGGTCGCCACCTACACGCAGCATCTCGCGGACTTTCCGCTGGAGGACATCCCTCCGCCTCGGGGCGAGGCAGCAGGCAAGATGTCGGCGCATTTCCTGCGACTGTTCCTCGTCTCGCTCGATGACGATCGCCAGCGGAATCTGCTGATGAGCCTCATCATCGGAGTCCAGGCGCCGGACACGCACGGTCACTCGCTTCTGGAGCTCGAGAACACGCGCAACATCCACGCGGCCCCGGACGACCAGTACGCCCATGCGCTGAGAATGCCGAAGGACGACGGACCGGAGGGAGACCTCGCGGTGATCGCCGGCACGCGTGCTCACATCAAGCAGCTCGTCGAGAAGTTCCGCGCCGAGATGGAGAAGCCTCGGGAACAACAGTTCGTCACCTACGAGTACTACGTCGACTACTACGGGATGGTGAAGGTGGACGTCTGGTCTCCGGCCTTCTACCTCGGCGAGGCACTGCACGCTCTGCAGGACTCGTTCGCTCATTCGATTCGCAGCGATGACTTTCGGCGCATTCGCCACGTACTCAACTACGCAGAGGCCATCTCGCACGACTACGATGAAGCGCGGGATGGTCTCCGCCACTCGGCAAGTCTGGATCTCTGTACAGGCGACACACATCCCGTGGTGACCGCTGCACGTGAGGCGTCGGTCGACTTCTTGCGCACGGTGACTGCGGCGCCGAGCGAGGTAGATACGGTCCTCGATCGTTGGCTGACGCACGAGAGCGGTTGCACGATCGACAATGGCTATTGCGGTTCGCCCTGGGTGGCGGTCGCGAAGCGGGATCCAACCCACCCCTATCTCGGATGCACGCAGGCTCCGGCGCGCGCGGTCGCGCCGTTGGCCTCGGTCATTCTCGTCCTCTGGCTCATTCGCTGTCGCAGGCGCTCGTTCGCTTCGTGATCTCCCGATGGGGCCCGAGCCAGTCAAACGTTCGTGGGATGCCTCTCACGGCAGTGCTAGACCGGTATCCGCCACCTCTCCGGCGGTACGCGCAGGGGATGCCCTCGGACATTCGACATGCACATCCTTTTGATCGAGGACGACGACATGCTGGCCGAAGCCGTCTGTGCAGGGTTTCGGCAGAACAAGTGGACGGTGGACCGCGTCTCCGATGCCAGCGCCGCGCAGCTGAGTCTGGTCGAGCATCATTACACTGCCGTCCTGCTGGATCTCGGGCTGCCGGGTCGGTCGGGCATGAGCGTGCTCTCTGCCCTGAGGACCCGCTACGACACGACGCCAGTCATCATCGTTACTGCACGCGACCAGCTCAGCGATCGTATTCGCGGGCTCGATGCAGGCGCGGACGACTACATCGTGAAGCCCTTCCAGCTGGACGAGCTGTACGCACGTTTGCGTGCGGTCGTCCGCCGAAGCCAGGGGCGAACATTGCCGGTGCTCGCGTACCGCGACGTCACGCTCGATCCTGCGCGACGGGTGGTCGAACGCGCGGGCGAGCCCGTGACGCTCAGCATCCACGAATACCGCACGTTGCTCGCGCTCATGGAGCGCCAGGGCCGAACGGTCACCCGCGATCAGCTGGAGGACGCCGTGTACGGCAGCTCCGGGACGATCGAGAGCAATACGATTGCCGTATACATCCACCAGCTTCGACGCAAGCTCGGACACGAGATCATCTCCACTGTGCACGGCTTCGGCTACCAAATCGGGGAGAGCCGCCCGTGAAGTCCGTCCGCGTACGCCTGTTCGGTGCGTTCGTATTGAGCATCGTCGGGTTCTGGATCTGCTGGCTCGCCTTCATCCACACGCGCGCGATCGACGGCGAGATGGGCTGGTGGGACGTCTCTCTCCGAGAAACTGCGACCGAGATTCTTCGGTCTGCGGAGATCGCCAGGCTGACGGATGCCCGCCCCGACGGCTCGGACGTCGCGCCCGCCCTCCCAGTCGCGCACAACTCGAAGACGTTCGAGGCAAGCTCCGTCTCCTATCAAGTTTGGATCGCTGGTCGCGAGGTGCTCCGCTCGCCCAATGCGCCCTCCGTTCCGCTGAAGCCGAGCTTCTCCGACGGGCCCTCGCGCGAGCACATCGGCGACGAGATCTGGTGGGTCCATGCTGTCTCCGATCCCGAGCGAGCTCTCCACGTGCAGGTCGGCAAACAACAGAGTCGTTGGGCGCATGACATGCAGAGCCTGTGGAGCTTCAGCGTCGTCAATAGTTGGCTCATCACGGCCGTACTTGGCGTGGTCCTTTGGGGCGTGCTCCGCTGGTCGCTTGCCCCGGTGACCGCGCTCAGCACTGCCGTTCAGAGAAGGAGCTCGTTCGATCTCACGCCCCTCCTCACCCGCGGCATACCGGACGAAGTGCGTCCGCTGGTCGATGCCTTCAATCGACTCCTCGAGCGGCTGGAGCATGCCATTCTGGGCGAACGACGCTTCATCGCCGATGCGGCCCACGAGCTGCGCACACCTCTCGCTGCTCTCTCGGCCCTTGCGCAGGTCGCGCTACGCGCAGAGAGCATGGAGGAGAAGAACGCGGCGCTCTCCAAGCTGGCGGCGGTGGTGGCTCGGAGCACGCGGCTTTCGGAACAGCTGCTCGACCTTGCTCGCTTGGACGCTGCCAAGGGCCCCGACCATTACGCGCCGGTCGATCTGTCCGAGCTCGTCGAAGTCGTCGTGCGCGATTTCGAAACCGTTGCTCACCAGAAGGGACAAACGCTTCTCATTGCTACCACTCCATGCCTCATTCGCGGCAATACGGACGAGCTCGGAATTCTGCTTCGTAATCTCATCGACAATGCGATCCGCTTCACCGCCCAAGGCGGTCGTATTGCCGTCTCCTGCCAACCGGGACTGGGGCCGCGTGAGGGCGTGCTCTTGAGCATTGCCGATAACGGCCCCGGAGTCCCGGTGAGCGAACGTGAGCGAATCTTCGATCGCTTCTATCGCGTTGCGGGGAACAGGCAGCACGGGAGTGGCGTCGGCTTGGCGCTCGTTTCGAGCATTGCGCATTCCCACGAAGGCAGGATCCTGGTCTCCGATGGGCTCGACGGGCGTGGTCTTGGAATTTCGATCGTCTTCGAAGCTGCTGTGCCGTAACGGCGCCCGTCGTCCAACAGATTCCTATCGGCGACGCACGCGCGAAGAGCTGCTCCGCTCGCGCGCGCTTCGACGACCTCGGCGAGCCGTCAGGGCCGAAGCTGCGCTTCCAGCTGACGAATGCGCTCTGCCTGCGGGGCATTTGGATAGCGAGCGAGGAACGAAACCGCGAGAGCGTGCGCCCCTGCCTTGTCCCCCGCCGCCGCGCCCGCCTCGATTTGAAGCACTTTCGCTTCGGGCTGGAGCAGCCCGCGCGGAAATCGCGCGTCATACTCCCGCAGAAGCGCCGTCGCGCGCGCGGGGGCGCCGGTACGTAGGAGCTCACGGATTTCGTCGAGCATGGCGACCTCGGCATCGAGATCGGACGAACGCGCGGATGAAGGAGGCTCCACCACGGCTGCGCCCGTGGTGGTCTCGGGCAAGGCGGGCTTCGGCGTGCTCGGCGGCGGGGCGGACGGCACGCGTCGATGCGCGGTCGTCGTCGTCGTCGGAGGCACGGGCGGAAGATCATCGATCGAGAGCACCGCGACCGAGGATGCGGTAGGCCCCGGCATCGAGGATGCGGCAGGCTCCGGCATCGGAGGCGGAGTCGTGCTCGAGGCAGCGTGGTCGTGCCCTCGCGACTCCACCACCTTGCTCGACTCGGAGGGCGTGGACGGTACCGGCGTCTCGGATCGAAGGATGACGAATGCCGCTGCGAGCGGCAGCAGGACTGCCGCGATCGGAACCGCAAGTGTCGACCCCACGAAACGCGACGCCGTAGTGGCGGGCTTTGCGGCCGTCGACGTCGGAGAGGCACTCGAGTCCAGCGCCTCGATGCGGCTGCTCAGAGCTTCGATGAGGCGCTCCGCGCCGTCCGCTGGCGGAGCGTCTGCATCCGCGGACTTCCAGAGCATCTGCTCGAGCTCGTCCGATGATCGGCTCACGCGCTACCTCCTTTCGATTCGAGTCTTGCTCGGACGAGCTTCACGGTTGCCGAGAAGGCTTCGCGCGCGCGACGAAGACGTGACCCCGCCGTTCCGAGCGGGATCGAGACGAGCTCCGCGATCTCCTTCACCTGAAGCCCTTCGAGCTCGTGGAGCACGAGGACGGTGCGGAGCTCTTCTGGAAGCCGGTCGAGGATCTCGTCGAGCAAGGCGCGCGCGCGACATTCGTCGAGCATGGCGTCGGGCCCCTTTGCCGGAGCCGCCAACTCTTCTGCCTCGTCATCGTAGGGCACTTCGCGTCGGCTCTCGCATCGACGCCGTGACGTTGCGGCGACCCGCAGCGCAACACCGTAGAGGAAGGACTGCTCACTCCCTTCCTGGATGTCATCGAGACGGCGTGCAGCCACCCAGAAGACCTCTTGCACCGCGTCGTCGACGGCTGCGGCGTCGACGCCGAGACGGCGAACGAGGCGCCAGATCGAGGCGTAATGTGCATCGATCAACGCCCGTAGCCGCGCGTCGGTCATGACGCGGGGACGGACCTGCGACGCTGGTGCGGTCGTGAGCATTCCCGACGCCGCCGGTACCGGGACGGCCTCATGGGCGAGCTTGCCGATCCAGTCCGCGCTCTGAGCCACCTCCGATGATGTCGACCCGTCATCGCCGTGATCACAGAAAACGCACCCCGCCTCCGATACACCATCGCACGCCGACTTCGGGCGTCTCGAATAGAGGCCTCTCGGGGCTCGTGAGGAAGGGTCGGTACCGGTCAAGCGGTGCAAAAATCACGAGGTCCGCCTCGATGAAGACCGATCGATTGACCCACGTCAGCATGTGGGCGGCGCCGCCGACGGCCGTCCACGGGGAGGATGTCGTGAGCTCGGCCCTCGGCGTCCGGCCGGTGCTGAAGAGCCGACCGAGCTCGATCGTGGCGCACGGCTCGATCGACAACCGAGGCCCGAGGCCGGGCACTGCCAGCGGACACGCACGCAGGAGCGCGGAGCCGAGCGTCGCATCGACCGTCCCCTCGCGGTCTTGCATCTCCGGCGCGCGCGCGACCGAGATGGCCAGGCGCAAGGACGGGCGAACGAACCAAGGCCCGGAAATCGAGCGGAGCTCCACCCCTCCTTGAACCGTCGGGGCCGCTCGCGAGCCGATGCTGCTCGTCAGGCCGACCGAGGCCCCGCCGAGCACGGCGAGCTCGAAGGAGAGGCGCTTCTCCGGTATCCGAGGAGGGGCCCGGGGCGGTGTCGCCATCGTCCGAGGCCGCGAGGAGGGCGATGCCTCGGGCTCGCTTCCCGCCGGGCCAAGCTGGACCGCGATGACGAGAGCTACGCCTCGGGCGACCTCCTCGCAGCTCGCTCCCTCGAGCGTGCGCGTGACCTCGCCGGCGTCGCCCGGCTCACCGAGTCGTCCTCGATAGAGCTGGTGCTGCGCGTCCTTCTCGAGCGAGACGGTGAATCGCCGGCCGTGCTCCCCCGTGTCGGCGAGCTCCACGGCGCTCGCACGCAAGCGGACAAGCTCGAAGAATGCGGAGCGGTCAGGGCAGCCAGGCTCGGCGCTGTAATCGAGCCTGACCGCGCGGTGCCCGGGCTCGGCGTGCAGCGGCGAGGCGTGCATCACGACGAGCAGCAGCACGACCAGGAGTCTCATCAGAGCCGCCATCCGTCGCTCGGCTGCCAGTCTGCGAGCCCGACGACCAATCTGCCAGGACGCAGCGTGCCTGAGCAACCCCTTCGCATCGCCGCGCCTCGGCCCCGGACGGGCCGCCGTCCAGGGTGGGCAGCCGCCGACCGTGGATGGAAGCGATGCCGGTTCCAGCATGCAGCGTCCTCGCAGGCGCCTCACGTTTTCGTGACACCGGTCGGAACGGCCCAGCATTAGCTGTTCGTGACCACCGCCACTACCTCGCCATCCGCTCCGCGTGCGCCGGACGGCCGGTTCGCCCACCCGGCGCGGGTGCGGGACGCGTCTGCCTGGCTCGCGGCTCACTGGCTCCTGCCAGCACCCGCACCGCGGCTTCGACCCGGCGTCGAGCTCTTCCGTAGTGCCAATCGAGGGGGCGCGATGGCATCCGGCCGGCGCACTTGCGCATGAGGGTCATCCGTCACGCTGGCCTGGCGCTTCTCGCAGGCACGCTGCTCTGCGTCGCCTGCACCGCAAGTCGCGACCTGCCGCTCCAGCCGGAGACCCCGGGCCCCCCGATGCTCGAAGGGGCGACGGACGGCGGCAGCGCCGAGGCGTCCGTCGGCGAGACGCTCATGTGTCCGGTGACGACGTGCTCGCTGCCGTGGGCGACGTGTCCGTCCTCCAAGTTTCCTTGCAGCAGTAACCTGCTGACCGACGACGAGAACTGCGGCGGATGCGGGATTCGCTGTGCGGGGTTCGACATCACGACCGCCAGCAAGTGGTCCTGCGTAGGCGGGAAATGTGTCTTCGGTTGCGCCTTCATGGGTAGGCGCAATTGCGACGACGACCCTACGAACGGCTGTGAAGTTTCGCTCGACTACGATGATGACAACTGCGGGGATTGCGGGATCAAGTGCCCCGAGGGAACGTTCTGTAACGAGGGTAGTTGCGTCGACGCCTGTGCAATTTACAACCTGCCGGATTCGTGCGGGGGATTCTCATGCACCAATCTCCAGAAGGACGACGCCAATTGTGGAACGTGCGGCAACGCATGCGATCCCAAGGGCCCCAATCTGCCGGCTCTCGGCGGCGGCCTGTACTACGGGTGCGTGGACGGAACATGCGGACGCGCGAAATGCGACAACCCGAACAAAGCCGATTGCAACAGTGATCTGAGCGACGGCTGCGAGGCCCAGCTCCATACGAACGAACACTGCGGTGGCTGCTTCGATGCGTGCCCCGAAGGCAAGACGTGTGGTTGGGTGTTTGGCAGCATCTATGCCTGCCTCTGCCTGGACGATGCAGAGACGTTCTGCGAAAATGGAGGATGCGTACAACTAGCGGACGACCCGAACAATTGCGGCGGTTGTAACAATGTTTGCCCGGGACGCAACCGCCCCCATTTCGAGGTCACGTGCTCCTATGGCACATGTGGTGGCCAATGCGCATCCAACTATGCCGATTGCGACGGGCTCACCGAGAACGGGTGCGAGGCCAACACGAGCGTCGATAACCGAAATTGCGGCGCGTGCGGAAACGCGTGTTTGCCCGATCAGGTTTGCTTCCAGGGCAATTGCCTCGTAGCGCCGTGCGATGCAGGCGGACCGGGAGATCCAACCAAATGATCCGAGCGCGGCCGAACCCCGGGCGAGCGACACCCGCGCGTGCGCTCGCGTTTGCGACGTGGCTCCTGCTCCCCTCGAGCCCACTTCTCCCGCTCGCTGCATGCGCAGCCTCCGACGAGACGGATGCGCCCGACGCCGACACTCGCGCCGTCGTCCCTGCGGGCGACTCTGGCGAGCCCGCGGTGGATGCGGCAGAAGCCGATGCGCGGCTCGTCCCGTGTGCCGTTGGCGTCCTCTGCAGCGTGCCGATCCCCCTCACGGCAGGGTTCGTGACGGCGATCGCCGGGCGCTCGAAGGACGACGTGTGGTCGACCGGTTCGGGGGGCCTCTTGATGCGCTGGGATGGGAAGCAATGGCTCGCCCTCGATTCGGGGATTCAGGAGACTCTATCGAGTGTCGCTCTCTCGTCCGATGAGACCTGGGGCGTTTCGGGATCACTCGTTCTGCGGCGCGGTATCGACCCGAAGAGTGTTCGCACGGTCCGAATCAAAGGACTGTATCGGCCGCTGACGAGCATCGCCTTGCTTCCGGCAGGTGACGTCTATGTGAGCCTTCTGGGGGTCCCGTCGCTCGCAAAGCTCGATTTCGATACCGCAAGTCTCAGCTACGAGCCGAACCCGGTCCATCCCGTCACTCATGAAGTGCAGGTGCTCATGCCTCGAGCCAGCTTCCTGGTGCCGGACAAGGCGCTGTGGCTCGTCGGGGAGCGCGGCGACATTGCTCGTTTCCCGATATCGAGACCAGTCGACGGCGGTGCGCCATCGCTAGGTCAAGTGGTGCTCCACCGCGTGGCATCGCAAGCCGATCTGTTCGCCGCCTGGGGACTCGGGGACGAGCTATGGACTGCAGGTGACGAGGGCACGATCCTTCATTTCAACGGGACCGAGTGGCATGCAGAGAATTCCGGGACGACCTCACGACTGAAGGCCATTTTTGGTTTTGCGCCGAATGACATCTGGGCCGCAGGTAATGACGCGACCGTGCTGCATTTCGACGGCAATGCCTGGTCGCGTATCGATGTTGGGCCATATCGCGGCGACCTGAAAGCCATCTGGGGATCGGCGCCGGACGACGTATGGATCGGAGGCGAACGCGCCATGCTCCACTGGGGAGTCCTTCCATGAAGCGACCGATGACCATCGCCGCCTCAGGGCTGCTGATGCTGGTCGGCGCGTGCTCGGCCAGCGGCACCCTCGACGAGCCCAAGCCTGGGCCGACCGGCGCACAACCGGAGGGTGGAGCGTTCACCGAGGCCGGGCCGCCCGACAGCGGGACCGACATCGATCTGGACGCCGCACGACCGCTGGTATGTGGCGACGCGGGGTTCTGCGAAACGCGATTGCCGACGTCGCCTCTCGGACTGCCGCTCTCGCTGCGGAGCGTCTGGAGCGTAGGGCCGAAGGACGTTTGGAGCGTGACGCTCGAAGGCGTCGTTCTGCACTACGACGGAACACGCTGGGCAATCGAATACAGTGCAAATCACGAGCTCTATGCCGTGTGGGCCACCTCGACCAGCGTATGGGCTGGCGGTGAAGGCGGGCTCCTTCTGCGTCGAAGCGCAGCCGGCAACTGGTCTCGTATCGATGCGGGACACGTGGCTTCGATTCGTGCGATCTACGGGACTGGCGACGACGACGTGTGGTTTGCCAGGGGCGGCAGCTCCCTCGATCGCTTCGACGG
>JAEXCN010000491.1 GCA_023402175.1 Pseudomonadota bacterium
CACTCGCGTCGAGGGGCTACCTCCCGTCGACGAGGTGCAACTCGGCTTCCAGACGGGCTGCGCGATCGGTTCCGCCGATCGCGCGCTCTACTGCTGGGGCAAACGCAACGCTTTCCTGCCGACCTATTATCCTCCCGAACTCCAGCCCCAGTTTCGACCGCCCCTTCGGGCGCTCACGATTGGGACTTGGGTCGAGGCCGACACAATCATCGCTCTCCTCGATGGCAATGTTCTCGCGAACCAGGGGCCGATCGTGACTGGAGAAACGTCACTGAAGACCCCGACCGCTCCGGTGGAGCTTGCTGGTGTCACGCAGATCGGAGCGTTTGCTTATGTTGCGCAGAGCGGCACGGCCTGGCGCTGGGGCCCCAGCGTAACGCTAGCCAAGACCGCCGACGCAGTAAGGCTGACCGGGCCCCTCTACTTTCCGTCGAGAGCCGGGGTCGTCGATATCAAGATCTCGGACACGAACGC
This sequence comes from Pseudomonadota bacterium, assembly GCA_023402175.1. Classification (GTDB taxonomy): domain Bacteria; phylum Myxococcota_A; class Polyangia; order Polyangiales; family Polyangiaceae; genus Labilithrix. The sequence continues at coordinate 475 of JAEXCN010000491.1, forward strand.
CATGGACCTCTCGCGATTGGACCCACGTCTGGACCCGTACCGCGTCAAGGACGATCAGGGCGGGGCGCTGCTTGCGGACGGCCGTCTGTTTCGGTGGGGCCTCAATTCCGGTGGCACGATTGGTGTGCCCGTCGAGGAGCTCGTGGGGAGTCGTACGCCAGCAGAGGTCGTCCAGGTGAGCGGCCAAGTGATTTCGTTCGCGATTGGCGTCGCATCGACGTGTGCGTCGCTCGTCAGCGGAAAGGTCAAATGCTGGGGTGCAAATCGCTACGGGGAGCTCGGTCGGGGCACCGTCGATCTCGTGGCGCATCCGGATGCCGAGGTGATTCGATGAAGTCCATTCTGACGAGGCTCTTCGGAACTTCGATAGCGCTCATCCTTGCGACCTCGTTCGCGTGCGACGGCGCCCGTGATGCCTTCGGCGAGCAACCTCCTGCACTCGTGTCGAAGGATGATGGCGCGACAACCGATTGCACGGAAGGGGTGCGCTGTTCACGTGATCTTCGCTCGGTGGTCTCCGCGTGCGACGAATCGAAGATCGTGTCGACGTGCCCGCCCGATCAAGGATGCGCAGACGGGAGTTGTGTTCCCGCGTGTGATGCGGCGGCAAATAACGGTGCGTCTGTCGGCTGCGAATTCGTCGCACTCAGACCGGCTCCCCAGGAGACGCCGAACATGATTGAAAGGCAAGGGGCATGTTTCGCTGCATTCATCGCAAACACATGGACTACGCCGGTACATGTCGAGGCCGAATACGGCGACGCCCCGCTCGATCTCGTCCGTTCGGGGCGAATAGTCCGCACGACGGAGAGCGGCGTCACCTACGATCCGTTCGATGGAGATCTTCAGCCCGAGGACGTGGTCGTTCTCTTCCTGGAACAGAGATTCGACACCGTGGTCCCGTGCCCGCGCGGGATCGAGGCTGCGCGGCGCGTACCCTCGGGCATTTTCGGGACGGGGCGAGGCGATTCGTATCGGATCAAGACGTCGGCGCCGGTGAGCGCCTACAGCATATTCCCGTACGGTGGCGGGCGCTCCAAGACGAGCTCAGCAACGCTGCTTCTCCCCATTGCGACGTGGAAGACCGACTACATCGTGGCTAACGCCTGGGAGAGAGGGGCCATTGGGCCTGGAGCGCCGACGACTCAAATCGTCGCCGCCGAGGACGATACCGAGGTAACCATCGTGGGGAGCGTTCGAATCCAAGGGGGACCGGCCGTTGAAAGCGCGGAGGGGGGAGTTCCCCAAACGTATCGGATGAGACGTGGCGAGCTCCTTCAGTTCACCCAGGACCAGATGCTCAGCGGCAGCCTTCTCTCGGCCAACAAGAAGGTCGGTCTGTGGGGCGGTCACGAGTGCCTGTTCATCCCCGCGGACAAGCTCGCCTGCGATCAGTCGACGAGACAGCTTCCGCCTGTTCAGGCGTGGGGACACGAGTACGTTGCCGTTCCATACCTGTCGCGTCGACCGGATAAGACGCCGGAGGTGTACTTCTATCGGGTCATGGCCGCCGCAGATGGTACGACTCTCACGTATGAGCCCAGCCGACCCCCGGATGCACCGGCGTCTCTCTCGAAAGGCGACTCAGCACTCTTTACGACGAACGAGCCGTTCATCGTGAATAGCCAGGACGAGAGTCATCCGATCGCCGTGTACGAGTATATGTCGGGATCCACTTACGAGACCAGCCCTGATTACGACGGCGATCCGGAGTTCTCTTACGTCGTGCCAGCTGCGCAGTATCTCGACAACTATGTCTTCTTCGTAGACCCCACCTACAGGAATTCCCAGCTGGTCGTTGTTCGGTCGCGCCGTCCGGGCTCGGACTTCGAGCCGGTGACCCTCGATTGCGCCGGGCCCCTCGAAGACTGGACCCCCATCGGCACGGCGGGCATCTACGAATACACCCGCTTCTACGTGAGCAAAGACGGAATACCTCGAACGGTCGGCAACGGAAAGTGCGGAGCAGGACGCCATAACATGTCGAGCCGCGGCGCCTTCGGTGTCACCGTTTGGGGCACGGACTACGCCACCAGCTACGCCTACCCCGGTGGCGCGGCCATTCGTCCAATCAATAATACCCAAGCGATCGTGCACTGACGCCGAGCGCGGCGCTCCCCGCTGGAAGAGCGGGGCCATCACCGTGGATTCGGGAGGCCCCCTCGCCCGCCGCATACGGCCCCCCAAATCGTGTCATGTGTTAGTGCCAGCGGTGCTCCGCCGGTCGGTGTGCACCACTCGATCGATTGGATGTGCGACCTGCCGGGTTGCCAGGAGCGCGTTCCAGCACCTCTGCCGGAAGGGTCCTGTTTCGATGCGGTCAGGGGCTCTTCCATCAGTCCACTGGCACCTTGCTGGTAGATGGTGCGAAGTTGTCCGATGGAGCGGGTGTGGTGTCGCGATGTGGCGACATGTTCATGCAACTAAATCATGTCCCAATGCGTCGAGGTGACGTCCATGAAGTCAACGAGTTGTCGATCAGTGCGCTCTTCGGTGTCCCGTGTGAAGCGCCAGCGATGCGTGATGCTGGTGTCGTGCGCGGCCCTGTGTATTGTCGCGACTGTGAATGGTTGCTCGGACGACCCTGACGATCACGTTGTCTCGAGCTCGCAGGCACTTACAGGGGATGGGCTCGTAATTAGTCAAGTGTGGCTTGATAGCGTCGGTAGTGGGCCATATAGTCAGAATTTCGTCGAGCTATTCAATCGTTCGGCCGCGCCCGTGTTTCTTGGTGGGCTGTCGGTCCAGTCTGGAGCTGTCGCCACCAACTTTACATATGTCAATGCGCTTCCCGACGTAACTGTGCCACCTGGTGGATATTTCCTCATGGCCTTTGGAGCGGCACGCGATGCCGGGGCGCTCCTTCCGGCCGCGGACTTTACGGCTGAGAATATTGGCGGGCTCGGGCCTGCCTTCGGGAAGTTGGCTATTGCTCCCTCCGTCTCTGCTCTGAACTGCGGCGGAGGTGCGCTTCGATGCTCCGCAGACGCGGTTGTCGACATGATCGGCTGGGGGGGCACGGTGTCGGACTATGAAGGGACGCGAGCGAAGAGCATGAATGCCCCCAACGCATTGCTCCGCAAGGGTGGAGGGTGCGTCGATACGAACAACAACGGGGCGGACTTCGAAGTGGGCACCGCAACGCCGAGGAACTCTGCCACCCCAGTGAACGTTTGCCCCGTCGACGATCCTGGGACCGATGGGGGAGCGGAGGCTGGGCTCGACAGCACGGCAGACGCCGGGACCGACGCCTCCTTCGACGCGAGCAATGATGCTGGAACGCCGGACGCCGGAGGGGATGCGTCTGCGGACAGCGGGGTGACGGACGCCGGAGGGGATGCGTCTTCGGCCAGCGGGGTGGGGGATGGGCTCGTAATTGGTCAAATTTTTTATGCCAACCTCAGCCATGAGGCGCCGTACAATCAGAATTTTGTCGAGTTGTTTAATCGTTCAGCGGAGCCCGTGTCCCTTGGCGGGCTGTCGGTCCAGTCTGGAAACAACTTTTCCGATTTTAATGTTGCCAATGCGCTCCCCGACGTAACTGTTCCGCCTGGCGGATACTTCCTCATGGCCTTTGGAGCGGTAACCGATGTCGGGGCGCCCCTACCGGGTGCGGACTTTACGGCCCCGAATAATTTTGTTGGATTCGCGCCTCCCTTCGGGAAGTTTGCCATTGCGCGCTCCGTCTCCGCTCTGGGCTGCGGCGGAGTTAATCGCTGCTCCGCAGACAAGGTCGTCGACATGATCGGCTGGGGGGCACAAGTGACAGATTATGAAGGGACGCGAGCGACGAAGTATGATGTCCCTAATGCGTTGCTCCGCAAGGGTGGAGGCTGCGTTGATACGAACAACAACGGGGCGGACATCCAGCAGGGCATCGCGACGCCGAGGAACTCTGCCACCCCAGTGAACGTTTGTCCCATCGCCGAGCCCGAACCCGATGCGGGAGCGGACGCTGGGCTAGATGCCGGCACGGCAGACGCCGGAACCGACGCCTCCGTCGTGGAGGTCGTCATTGTGCCGGGCACCGGAGGCGACGCGTCTGCGGACAGCGGGGTGAAGGACGCCGGACGCGGCGCCGACAGCGGGGTGGCGGACGCTGGAGGGGAGCGTGACGCAGTGGGGTCCGGCTCGAGCACGCCCCCGTCCTCCGATCCGGATAGCGACACGACCGACCGTGTCCGGGAAGGCGAGTCCGGCTGTTCGAGCTCCGGCAGGACGGGCTCGCCCGGGACGGCCGTGCTGACTCTCGGCATCGTCGTCGCCTCGATGTTCCGCCGCCGCCGCCACGCGCAGTCTCGCGGCTAGCAGAATGGCGTAGCCGTACGGCTAACGGGGGGAAAAGGTCGAAAGGAACGTATCACTCCGCTCGAGGACCGCCGTGACGACCGCTCGGGCTCAACCTCGCGCTTGCGATCATGACGTCATGACGTCATGATGTCGTGATGTCGCCCAACGCAACCGGCGCCTTGCCGCTCTACGCTCAGGTCGAGGCCGAGCTCGCTGCGGACATCGATGCTGGACGTCTCGCGCGTGGCAGCCAGCTCCCGCCGGAAGACGCTCTCATCCGGCGCTTTGCCGTCAGCCGCCCGACGATACGCCAGGCGGTGCAGCGGCTCGTCAACCGTGGTCTCGTGGAGATTCGACGGGGCAAAGGGACGTTCGTCACCCAGCCGAAGCTCACGCAGACGCTCGAGGCGCTGACGGGCTTCGTCGAGGACATGCTCGCGGCCGGACGTGCGCCCACGGCCCGGCTCGTCGACAAGACCGTCGTCGGAGCGAGCGAGGCGGTCGCCCGGCAATTGGCGCTCGAAAAGGGCGCTCGCGTCGCGCGAATTCGCCGCGTGCGCCTCGCCGACGGGGTGCCGGTCTCGTTCGATGAGACCTACTTGCCGTTGCCACTGGGCGAGAAGGTCATGAACGACGACCTCGAGGCAGAGCCGATCTTCGGACTGCTCGAAGGCAAATACGGAGTCCCGCTCGTCGAGGCCCAATATGCGCTCGAGGCAATTGCTGCGCCGGCTCGAGTTGCAGCCACGATCGGCGTTGTGCCAGGCAGCCCCATCTTCCTCATCGAGCGCACGTCGTTCACAGTCGCGGGCAAGCCAGTCGACTACGAGAAACTATATTATCGAGGCGACCAGATTCGTTTCGTGACGACGCTACCTCGAAAGACGCGGGCATGACCGCAACGTACGGCGCGTTGCTGTTCGGACTCTCGGTCGTGGCGAGCCTCGTTGGCGGCATGCTCGGAATGGCCGGCGGCGTGCTGATCGTGCCTGCGCTCACGATGCTGGGCATCGACATTCGAACGGCCATCGCGGCGAGCATCGTCTCCGTCATCGCCAGCTCGTGCGCCAGCGCTGCACCGCTCTTGCGTACACAGTTGACGAACATTCGTCTGGCGTTGGTCCTCGAGCTCGCCACGACGCTCGGCGCCGTCTCCGGCGTCTTCTTGACGGGATGGCTGCCGACCTCGTTCCTCTTCCTCATCTTCGCGGGCATTCTCGTCGTCTCCGCGAAGCAAATGCTCTCGCGCCGGGTCGAAGCAACGAGCCTCGCAGAGTCCGCGACCACGGATTGGGGTACGGTACTCCGACTCCACGGACGTTACGTCGATACGTCGACCGGAGCCGAAGTCGCTTACGTCGTGAAGCGCCTTCCGATTGCGATGACACTCATGTACGCCGCCGGCGTCATCTCCGCGCTGCTCGGAATCGGCAGCGGCGTCCTGAAGATTCCAGCCATGGATACCGCGCTTCGATTGCCACTGAAGGTCTCGTCCGCGACGTCGAACTTCATGATTGGCGTCACGGCGGCGGCAAGCGCCGCGGCCTATTTCCTGCGCGGCGACATCGAGCCAACAATTGCGGGTCCCGTTGCGCTCGGTTCCGTCGTGGGCGCTCTCCTCGGCGCGCGGGTCTTCGTCGTCGTCTCGAGCGAACGGCTCCGGGTCTTGTTCGTCGTCATTCTTGGACTTCTCGCCGTCCAAATGACGCTCCAGGGTTTCGGCATTCACATGTTCGGAGCGATGCATTGAGCCTGCCGCCGTCACGACTCCATCGTAGTCTCGCGCGCCTGCTCGAGGTCGGCACCTTGCTGGCGTCGGCGATCGTGGCGATCGGGCTCCTGCTTCCTCGAACCACGGTCGTCCTTACCGGGATTGGTCTCTTCATTTCCCTCCCCATCGTTCGCGTCGTCGTGATGTTGGCCACGTTCGCACGCGAGCGCGACAGATGGGGAGCCATGATCGCGGGAACGGTCTTGATGATCATCGCGCTCGGCGTCGCGCTGGGCGCTGTCGGGTAGTCCAACGCCCGCGCGGGGTGCGCGACCAGCGCCGTGTCTTCGCGACCCTCGAGCTGCTCGCGTCAGCGCGGGATGGTCAGCGTCGACGCAAGTGCGGGCTCGAGCTTCTTGTCCCCGAGGTCGATGCCGTTCGCCTTCAGATCGAACGCGAGGATGGCCCAATACTGCTCGGCCGTCAGCGAGCCCGGGTTCTTCGGCGGCATCGCCTTCACCACGAAGTCGGCGACATCCGCGACCGTCTTGAACTGCGACTTGCGGAACTTCGACGTCGCGGGCGGATCGAGCGGAAGGGCACCCTCCTTGAGGCCGACGACCTTCGGCGCCTTTCCGTCGTTGCCGCCCCCGCCGTGGCAGCTCGAGCAGTGCTCACCATACAGCTTCTGCCCGAGCGCCACCTGCTCGGCGAACGTCGCCGGCGGCGTCCCGAGGGAGTTCGTCGCGTTCGCTGCATTCGCCGGCGGCGGATTCGCCGGCGTCTCCGGCTGGGGCTCGTTGCCGCCACACGCTGCGAGGACCAGAGACACGGCGCCGCTGAGGAGTAGTCTGTTCATGCCCCCCTGAGTCGGCGGCCCGGGACCGCGTTCCCGGAAATCGTACCCGGGCGGGAACGCCGGGCCGGTCAACCGACTCCCTCTTCCCGCAGGACCGTGAGATGACCTTGCAGACCAGCGCTGACGTCCCGCCGACGGGTCTCACCGACGATCAGATCGTCGCGCGCGTGCTCGCGGGCGAGACGCAGCTCTTCGAGCACGTCATGCGCCGCTACAACCCGCGCATCTATCGCATCACCCGCGCGATCCTGAAGAACGACGCCGAGGCCGAGGACGCGATGCAGGACGCGTACGTCCAGGCCTTCACGAACCTCGCCGGCTTCGAAGGACGCGCCAGCTTCGCGACGTGGCTCACGCGCATCGCCGTCCACGCCGCGCTCGGACGCGTGCGTCGCACGAAGAACATCGCGGTCGTGGAAGACCTCGACGAGATGCAGCTCGCGCCGGAGAACCACCCCATGTCCTCTCGAGCGATGGCCAAGAGCCCCGAGATCAACGCCGACCATCGGGAGCTGCGGCCCATCCTCGAGGCCGCGATCGACGAGCTACCGGAGCACTACCGGACGGTGTTCGTCCTTCGCGCGGTCGAGGATCTGGACGTGGCCGAGGCCGCCGCGGCCCTCGATCTTCAGGAGGAGACGGTCCGAACACGCTTCTTCCGCGCCCGCGCGCTGCTGAAGGAGTCGCTGCTCCAGAAGATCGACGGCGTCACGCACGACGTCTACGCGCTCCATCTGAGCCGTTGCGACCGCATCGTCGCGGCTGTCCTCGCACGCATCGGCGTCGGCCTCGAGCACCTGCAGCAGGACAGCTGACGCCGTCCCACAGGGACCGATTCGATCATCCTGTCGTTTCCGCGCGTGCGAGGGCGTGTGCCTACGTCAAAGTGGCGTAGTGACGCCCGTCGGAGCGGCGTTTCGGCGCTCGTCACCGGGAAGCAGCAGTTCTCGATCGGACGCGAGCGCTGACCATCGGCGGATGTGCGGCCTCGCGCGTCGGTACGGGAGTTGCTCTGGGCGCCGGGCGCGATGAGAGGCGCGAACACGTGATGAGAAACATCGAGATCGAGTCCTGGGTTGCCGACGTCGCGGGCCACACGAAGCCCGCCGCAATCCACTGGTGTGACGGCAGCGCGCAGGAGGCCGAGGAGCTGACGAAGCGAATGCTCGCGAGCGGAACGCTCCTTCCGCTAGACGAAGCTCGCTATCCGCGGTCGTACCTCCATCGATCGCATCCGTCCGACGTCGCGCGGACCGAGAACCTGACGTTCATCTGTTCGAAGAAGAAGGACGACGCAGGAACGACGAACAACTGGATGAGCCCCGACGATGCGACGCGCAACGTCTGGCCGCTCTTCGCTGGCGCGATGGCCGGACGCACGATGTACGTCGTCCCGTATCTCATGGGGCCGGTCGGCTCGAAGTACGCACGCGTCGGCGTCGAGCTCACGGACAGCCCGTACGTCGCGCTGAGCCTTCGCTCGATGACGCGCATGGGCGACGTCGCGCTGCGAGAGCTACAGCGCTCGGACTCGAGCGCGTCCAGCGAGGTGCGCACCGGCAAGTTCGTCCGCGGCATCCACAGCCTCGGCGACCTCTCGCCCGAGCGTCGGTTCATCCTTCACTTCCCCGAGACGCGCACGATCTGGAGCATCGGCAGCGGCTACGGCGGCAATGCGCTCCTCAGCAAGAAGTGCCACGCGCTTCGCATCGCGAGCGTGGAGGCGCGCGACGAGGGCTGGCTCGCCGAGCACATGATGATCATCGGCGTGACGAACCCGCGCGGCAAGAAGCACTACATCGCCGCGGCGTTCCCGAGCGCTTGCGGGAAGACGAACCTCGCGATGCTCGTGCCGAAGCTCCCCGGCTGGACCGTCGAGACGGTCGGCGACGACATCTGCTGGATGCACGTGGGCGACGACGGTCGCCTATGGGCGATCAATCCCGAGGCGGGCTTCTTCGGCGTCGCGCCTGGGACGAGCGCGAAGACGAACCCGAACGCGCTCGCGGCGCTAGACCACGACGTCATCTTCACGAACGTCGCGATGCGCGCGGATCGGACGCCGTGGTGGGAAGGCAAGGAGCCGCTTCGCGAGGGCGAGACGCTCCGGGACTGGCGCGGCAACGAGTGGACGGCGACAGCGAAGGATCCTGCCGCACATCCGAACTCGCGCTTCACGGTCTCGGCGCGCCAGTGCCCGAGCATCGGAGCATCGTTCGACGATCCGCGTGGCGTGCCGATCTCGGCGATCCTGTTCGGGGGCCGACGCGCGAAGCTCGCGCCGCTCGTGTACGAAGCGCGCGACTGGGCGCACGGCGTGTACGTCGGCGCGACGCTCGTGTCGGAGACGACGGCGGCGGCGACGGGCGCGGTCGGGATCCCGCGGAACGATCCGATGGCGATGCTCCCCTTCTGCGGTTACAACGTCGCCGATTACCTCGACCACTGGCTGTCGATGGGACGAAGGCTCGTGACCCCGCCGCGCATCTTCCATGTGAACTGGTTCAAGACGGGCGCGGACGGGAAGATCTTGTGGCCCGGCTTCGGCGACAACGTCCGTGTGCTCGACTGGATCGTGGAACGCGTCGCCGGTCGAGCTCCTGCGCGCTCGACGGCGATCGGCAACCTGCCGACGACCGAGAGCCTCGACGTCTCCGGGCTCGAGCTCCCTCGCGAGCACCTCGAGGCGCTCCTTTCGGTCGATCCGCAGTCCTGGCTCGCCGAGGTCGAGCAGAACGGCGCGTTCCTGTCCAAGCTCGGCGACAGGCTTCCCGAGGCGCTGTGGAACGAGCATCGCTCGCTCCGCGATCGCCTTCGTGCTTCGATATCGTGAGTAGCTCTCGCTCTACGGCCGCGATGCAGGCCCCCATCCTCGATCACATCAGCCGCATTCGCGACACGCTTCGGAGCGGAACGCTCGTCGACGATCGCATCTTCGACGACGTCTTCCCGCTCCATATCCGGCGTGCCTCGAGCATTCACTGGACACCGGTGGAGGTCGCGTTCCGCGCGGCGAAGCTCCTCGCGGTCGAGCCTGGCGCGCGCCTGCTCGACATCGGATCGGGCGTCGGCAAGTTCTGCATCGTCGCCGCCGCCGCATGCGATGCGCGGGTGCGAGGGATCGAGCATCGGCCTCATCTCGTCGAGATCGCCGAGCGCGCCGCCGCTCGCGTCGAAGTCGACGTGACGTTCACGACCGGGACCTTCAGGCCAGAGGATGGCCAGGAGGTCGACGGCATCTACCTGTTCAACCCTTTCGGAGAGAACCTCTGCGGGTCGTCGGACTCCATCGACGTCACCGTCGAGCGCAGCAGAGCGCGGTTCGAGCGCGACATCGCGATGCTCGAGGACCTCTTCCGCGAGGCGCGCGTCGGCATGCGCGTCGTGACGTATTGCGGGTTCGGCGGTCGGATGCCGGCCGGCTACACGCTCGCCACCCGCGAGCGGTGCGCCGGCACGATCGAGGTGTGGGTCAAGACCGAGCGCGGCGGGCGACGAACGAGCATCGGACGAGACGCTACTTCGGCGGGGGCGGCGCCTCGAGCTTCGGCGGGGGCGGCGCCTCGACCTTCCGCGCGACCGTGCCCGGCGGGTTCTGGTACCAGCCCGGATCTTCGTAGCTCGTGATGCCGGCGCGCACCTTGAGGATGGTGAACATGCCGCCCATCTCGACGGGGCCGAATGGACCTTCGCCGGCCATCATCGGCAGCGTGTTCTTCGGACGGCCCATCTCCATCATGTTGCCCATGCCGTTCTCGCCCATCGCCATGTAGCCGGGCAGGATCGACTTCACGCGGTCCTCGAGCGCCTTCGGCTGCTTCACGCCGAGCATGTTGGGGACGTCGTGGCTCATCGCGTTCATCGTGTGATGCGACTTGTGGCAATGAAACGCCCAGTCCCCTTCGACGTCCGCGACGAGCTCGACGGTACGTGTCGAGCCGACCGGGACGTTGACGGTCGTCTCCGGCCTCCGCGCGGATCTCGGTACGGGCCCGCCGTCGGTGCTCACCTCCTCGAACCTGTAGCCGTGGACGTGGATCGGATGACTGTCCATCGTCAGGTTGCCGAACGTGAAGCGCACGCGCTCGCCCTTCTTCACGACCCAGGGATCGGTCCCCGGCCAGACGCGGCTGTTGAACGTGAAGAGGTTGAAGTCCGTCATCACGTTCGGGTTCGGCGTGGCCGTACCCGGCTCGACGAACCACTCGCCGAGCATGACGACGAAGTGGCGATCGACCTTCGGGACCTCGGGCACTTTCGGGTGGATGACGAAGAAGCCCATCATGCCCATCGCCATCTGGACCATCTCGTCCGAGTGCGGGTGGTACATGAAGACGCCGTTCTGCTTCAGCGTGAACTCGTAGACGTAGGTCTCGCCCGGCTCGATGTGCGGCTGGTTCAGGCCAGCGACGCCGTCCATCCCGTTCGGGAGGAAGATGCCGTGCCAGTGCACGCTGGTTCGCTCGGGCAGCTTGTTCGTCACGTAGAAGCGGACGCGATCGCCCTCGACCGCCTCGATCGTCGGTCCCGGCGTCGAGCCGTTGTAGCCCCACGCATTGACGACCATCCCCTTCGCGAACTCGCGCTTGACGGGCTCGGCCGTGAGGCGGAACTCCTTCACGCCGTTGTTCATCGTGTACGGCAGCGTGGAGCCGTTCGGCGTGACGACGGGGACGTACGGCAAGCGCGCCGGTGCAGGCTGCGCGGCCGCCGCTCGCGGGAAAGCGGCCACCCCGATGATAGTTGCGAGCAGAACGCAGAGCATTGCTCGGATGGAGATCGACTTCATGGCTTCCTCAGTGCGAATGCGAGTGGGCAGGCGGGGGCGGCGCGACGGTCGACGTTCCCGGACCGGCGCTCGGCGACGAGCTGGCGCCTTCGATGCGCCCGCCGATGGCGCGCTCGAGATCGCTGCGCGCAATCCAGTAGTCGCGGAGCGCTTCGATGTACTCGCGGTACGCTTCGAACTCGCTCTGTTTGGCCTGGATCAGCTGATAGACGCCGATGAGCATGGCGTCGTATTGCTCCTGCGAGAAGCGGACGACGTTCTCGCGGAGCGGGACGACGACCTTTCCGTATTCCTCGACGACGCCGCGTGCCGTCAGCACGCGCGCCCTCGTCGAGCGGACATCGGCGCGGACGTCGATCGCGAGCGCCTGGAGCTCGTTCTCGCCTTGCCGCGCGTATGCCTCGAGTTTCGCGATCTGCGCCTGCCGCTGATCGAACAGCGGGATCTCGAGCCCGACGCTCGGCCCGAACGACAGGCGCTTGTTGCTGCGCAGCCGGCCGGCATCGACGGACACGTTGACCATCCCCGTCCAGCGCGTCGTCTTTGCGAGCGACAGTGCATATTGCATCGCCTGCACGCTGCGCCGCGCCGCTCCGACGTCGAGCCGCTGCGCGATCGAGACCGACTCGAGCCGCTCGAGCGGGGCCTCTTCTTTCGGCATCTCCGGGAGCTTCGGCGTCGGCTTCCATCCCGTGCGCGCGCCCCACGTTCCCATCAGCTTGTTGAGTCGCTCACGCGCGACCGCGGCCTCACCTTCGGCGCGCTTGCGATCGAGCGTCGTCTGCGACGCGAGCCCGAGCTCGGTGTTGAGCGCGAGGTCGCTCATGTTGCCGGCGTCGTACTGACGGCGAGCGAGATCGGCGGAGGTGCTCGCCGTCTCCTCGACGAGGCGACGCATCGCAAGCACCTGCTCGGCAGCCTGCACCGTGTAGAAGGCCTCGCGGACCTCGGAGGCGAGCTCGAGGATCTCGTCGCCGACTTCGAGCTTCGTCGCCTCGAGCTCCGTCGCAGCAACGCGCTTGCGCATCGGCATCGTGATGATGTCGAGGAAGTCCAGCTCCACCGACGCGACGAGGTTCGGCTGGATGTGCTCGGCCTCCCAGGCGGTGCGACCGATCCCGAAGACAGGGTTCTTCAGGAGGCCGGCCTGCACGAGATCGGCCTGCGCGATCGCGAGCTCCTCGAGCTTCGTGCGTAGCCGCGGGCTCCCGAGGAGCGCCACCTGCACGGCGGCATCGGCCGTGAGCTCGCGCTGGAGGAGCTGGTCGATTGCGCGCGCGGCCTCCTTGTCCTCGGCGGTCCCCTGATCCCACCGGATGGTGTGACCGGAGCGCGCCTTTACCGTCTGCGCGACGTCGTCGAAGGCGGGCTTCGCCGACGTCGACGCGCAGCCCACGAGAAGGGCGCCGAGAGCGCCCAGCGCCAGGAGCTTGCGGATCATCGCGCCGTCACTTCTTCGGCACGAGCTTCATGTTGCACTTCGGGCAGAGCGCCCCGGGTGCATTCGACGTCACCTCGGGATGCATCGGGCAGACGTAGACGACGCCCTCTGTTCCTCCGTCGGAGGAGGCGGGAACCTCGTTCGCCTCGTCATGCGCATGCGCGTGGCCGTGGTGATCGTGACCGCCGGACTTGGCGGCAGGCTCGGAGCTCGGGGGCGCTGGGATCGCGGCGGCGACCATCACCGGGCTCGCCCCTTCCGGAGCGTTCGGGCTCGACGGATCGTGCCGCGACTGCGACACCTGCATCGGCGCGGGCGAGCACGCGGCGACGAGGACGAACGCCGCCATCGACGGGGCGAGCTTCACGAGAACACGCATACGGGACATGGCTGACCTTTCTCGGCGCGCTTGAAGAAGACGCGAGCGCATCGACTTCTAGCCGGCTCGTCGGACTTCGTGACTCGGAGAACGAGCTCGAAAGCGCCGACCGATCCTGCAGACGCACGACGAGGCCGAGGATTACACCCCGAAGGCGACGGTCTCTGCCCGCCGCGCGCTCAGGTCGAGCTACAGCCCTTTTTGCCTGTGGTCGCGTTCGTTCCACACGTGCAGGAAACGCAGCCGTGCTCGGCGCAGGTCCCGCAGGAGACGGCGACCTGACGCCGGAGCGCCTCGCGCGCGCGGAACACGCGGACGGCCGCGTTGTTCGCGGAGATGCCTTGCTCCTCGGCAAAGGCCTTCACCGACACTCCGTCCACCTCGACGCGCCGGAGCGCATCGGCGTACTCCGGCTTGAGCGTGCCCGCGAGGCGGCTCACGCAGCGACAGACCTCGTCCCGCATCGTCTCGGGCGGGTCCTCGGTCGTCTCGATCTCCTGCGCGAACTGCTCGAGCGCGCGGTCCGCCGCCTTCGCTCGCCGCCAGTAATCGACGGTCGCGTTGCGAAGCGTGCGGTAGAACCACGGAACGACCGCCTCGCCGTCGCGGAGCATTTCGAGCTTGTCGAGGCCTCGCGAGAACGCCTCCTGGAGGATGTCTTCCGCGAGATCGCGTCGTCCAACGCGTCGCTCGAGGAACCGCAAGAACTCGCGATGGTTCTCCACGAGCGCTCGGGTGACCTCTGGATCGAGCGGCTTCGTTGCCTCGGGCGTTTCGTCGGACATGGCAGCCAGTCTCGTCATCTGCGGTGCAGAAGCAAGCTCGTTCGGCCGCATCGAACAGGTACACGACAGGACCTGGCGTCCGGCTCGGGCGTCCTCATGTTGCTCGCGGCTCGGGGCTCGAGCCTCGCTCCGAACGAGCCGCGGACGCGTCGACCATGCGAACGATGAAGCGCGACAAGCCGCTGGGATTTCCGCGCGCGTACGAGATGCTCCTCGTGACGAAGCACTTTCCCTCCCTCGTGCGACACGCAATGTTCGAGCGCCGGATCGCCGTCCGGTTCTACGTCGCATCCGTATCGCCCCACGCGGTATTCGTCACGACGGACTGTCCGAAAGGCGAAGATCCCTTCATCGCCGTCTACTGCGAGCGGAGCGTCGGCAACGTCGAAGACGTGCCCGCGACGATCTATCTCGCACATGAGCTGGGTCACCACGAGTCGTGGCTCCGCGGAGATACGTCCGAGGAGCTCGAGGATCTGATGACCTCCAAGCCGCGTGCGGTCTACGAGAAGCCCGAGTCACTCGATCGGGCCCTCCGCGAGCAGGTTCTCGCCGAGGAAGAGCGCGCGTGGCGCTACGGCCGACGGATCCTCGAAGCGGTCCTTCCCTCGTTCCCTGCGCTCGACGCGTACGGGCGCTTCGCAGAGGAGAACATCGCGGGTTACCGGAGCGGTCTTCTCCTCGAGTGATCGCAGCTCGCCCCGGATGCGCGCCTGGATGCGTCCATCGAGCGACGCACCGGTCGAGCTAGCGAGCAGCGACGGCGCACGCGTCCGTACCGCTGCGCTCGCAACCACGTCCGTTCTCTGGCATCGAAGGGGAAGCGATGGCTCCTCTTCGTCCGACGTCGCTAGCGGTCGCGGTCAGCGCATGCGTGCTGTCCGTCGCGACCTCCGCGCGCGCGGACGACGTCAGCATCGACGCGAAGCAGTGGCAGCTCGTGAAGCGCGAGTCGGGCCCGGTGAACTACTATTCGGTCGTCACCGAGGACGACCAGTCCTTCGTCCGCGCGCAATACGCGCCGGGCATGAAGACCGCGGTGCTCGGCTACCAGGTCGCCGACGGCGATCGCGGGCGCATCAAGAAGGTGAAGTGGAAGTGGCGCGCCAGGGAGCTTCCCACCGGCGGCGACGAGTGCGTCCCGGGCCGAGGCGACTCGGCCGCGGTGGTGTACCTGACGTGGAAGCGCGGCCTCCGGTATTACACGCTCAAGTACGTCTGGAGCACGGTCGGGCAGGTCGGCCGCGTCTGTGATTCGAAGCGGAATCCGTTCGTCGCGCAGAACACGATCATCCGCCGATCGGGCGGTCCGACGGGCTCTTGGATCAGCGAGGAGATCGATCTCGCGTCCGAGTACCGGCGCCACTTCGAAGGCGGCGACCCGAACGCCGATGTCCCGAGCTTCGTTGGTCTCGGTCTCATGAGCGATGGCGACCAGACCCGCAGCGCGAGCGCGGCGGACTACAGCTCGTTCGTGCTCGTCCGCTGAGGCGACGTCGCGCGCGCGACGCTCGTACCGGCACGCGGTCGTGACCCGTTGGCGCAGTCGAACGCGCCTCGTCGTGCACGCGCGACGTCGATGACCGAGACGTCGGGTTGTGACGCATTGCCCCGTTGACCATCCGCCGACCCCGGACCACGCTGGCAACACAGGGCGCTCCCGCGTCGCACGGCGG
>JAEXCN010000494.1 GCA_023402175.1 Pseudomonadota bacterium
CTCCTGCCCGTGGCCGCGATCGTTCTCGGCGCTGGGATGCTGCTGGCGGGTGGCGCCGCCGTGAAGGAGGAAACCGGAGCTCGTGAGAGCGGACACGGCACACAGCTCGCCGCGTCCGGGCTCCATACGCTCATCGGCGCCGGCGCGGTCGTCCTCGGCATCCTCGCGCTGCTCGGGAATTCGCCCATCACGCTGACGCTGGTCGCGACCATCGCCGTCGGCACAGGCCTCGTCATCAGTGGCGTTGCGCTCGGCAGCCGTATGGCGGGACTCTTCGAACAGAGGGCCTGAGACGGAGCGCGCAGCAAGTCTGCGCGCTCCGCGTCTTCGATGTTGGCTCGTCCTCCGTCCGGTCGCTCCGACCACGCCCGGTCGCCTCGTCCGACGACCGGGCGCCGGATCATTTGCGCTCGATCGCGACGTACCGGCTGCTGTCGCCGCGCTTGACCTTGAGAAGGATCGGTTTGTTCGACTGAGCCTCCTGCACCTTGGTGCGCAGGTCGCTCGCGGACGCGATGGGCTTGCGATCGACCTCGACGATCACGTCTCCCGGCTGCAGCATCCCCGCGCTCGCACCGTCGGGCGCAACGCGACGGACGACGGCGCCGCCGCCTTCCGCGTCACCGACCTGCAGTCCGAGCCCGCTCGTCTCGCTGGCACCTTCACGCGTCGCGCTCTTCGTGCGCTCGCCGTCGTCGAGCTGCGCGAGCGTCACGCCGAGGTTCTTCGTCTCGCGACCACGGCGCACGACGAGGTCGACCTTCGATCCCGGCGCGTGATGCGCGATCGTGCGCGAGAGGTCGCGCGCGTGCGCGATCGGCACATTGCCGACCTGGAGGATGACGTCGCCGCTCGCGATCCCCGCCTTTTCCGCGGGACCGCCCTTCTCGACGTCACCGACGAGCGCGCCGCGCGCATCCCCAAGGCCGAGACCGGACGCGAGCGCAGCATCGATCTCCTGGACGACGACGCCGAGCCGTCCTCGCTTCACGTGCCCGCTCTCGACGAGCTGCGGGAGGACTTGTTTGATCTCGTCAGACGGGATCGCGAAGCCGATCCCCTGCCCTGCCGGGTTGATCGCGGTGTTCATCCCGATCACCCGACCACGCGCATCGAACAGCGGGCCGCCGCTGTTGCCCGGATTGATCGAGGCGTCCGTCTGGATGAAGTCGTCGTACGGACCAGCGCCGATAGCGCGGCCTTTCGCGCTCACGATGCCGGTGGTCACCGTGTGCCCGAGACCGAACGGGTTTCCGATCGCGACGACCGGCTCTCCGACGCGCATCGCAGTGCTCGAGCCGAAAGGCACGAACGACAAGCCCTTCGCTCCTTCGATCTCGAGGACGGCGACGTCGAGCCGCTCGTCGCGGCCTTTCACCTTGGCGCGTAGCTCGCGCTCGTCGGCGAGCTTCACCTTCACGACTTCGGCGCCGTCGACGACGTGAGCGTTCGTGAGGACGTGGCCCTTGTCGTCGAAGATGAAGCCGGAGCCGAGCGCCTTCTGCTTGCGCGGCATCTCGGGGCCGAGCCCAGGGGCGTTGCGGAAGAAGAACTCGAACGGCGACTCCGCGCCGTCCGCGCTGGTGCGCTTGGTCATCTGCTCGACGGTGATGTTCACCACCGAGGCCTTCACCTTCTCGACGAGCGATGCGGTGTCGAGCGGTCCTGCGGAAGCCGTCTCGGCAGACGTGACACCCGACGACGAGGTCTGAGCCGCTGCAGGGCTACAGCCCGTGGCGAGCACGAGCAGCGGAAGAGCAGAAAGGAACAGCTTGTACGAACCGCGAATGGCTCCCATGTTCACGCGGCATACAACGCAGCGGCCGGCTCGGTGTTCCCGCTCGGGCTGCCGATGGTCAATGAACGGCTGCCATCGAAGGCGTTTCGCACGGTTGCGCGGGCAGCACGACTTTGAAGATCGACCCTTCTCCCCGCGTGCTCTCGATCGCGAGCGCGCCGCCGTGCTCCTCGACGATGCGCTGCGCGATGAACAGACCGAGGCCATGGCCGGGGACCGCCCGGCGGAGCGTCTCTGCACGGGTGAACGGCTGGATGACCTTCTCGATCTCTTCCGCCGTCATGCCGACGCCCTCGTCGGCAACGGAGATCGCGACGCTCTCCTGCCCGGCCTCGACGCAAACGCGCACGAGACCGCCGGCCGGCGAGTACTTGATCGCATTGCCGACCAGGTTCGCGACGACTTGCTCGATCCGCTGCGCATCGCAGCGAACGAGGGTGGGCCGGTCGGGCATGAGCACCTCGATCCGATGCTTCGACGCCGTCGCGATGAACAGCTCCACCGTCGAATGCACCACGTCGCGGACGTCGTGCTCCGAGAGACGGAGGCCGAGCCGGCCGGCCGCGAGGTTCGCGGTGTCCAGGAGATCTTCTGCGAGCCGCGTCAGACGCGCAATCTGACGACGCACGATCGAGAGGACCCTGTCGAGTCGCGGGTCGGAGGTCGCCTCGCCCGACACCGTGTCGACGGCGAGCCGCAGCGTGTTCAGTGGATTGCGAAGATCGTGGGCGACGGCTGCGAGGTACGTCCGCTGCACGCTCCGCTGCTCCGCGAGCCTGTCCGCCATTCCGTTGAACTGCCGCGCGATCTCGCGTACCTCCTCCGGCCCGTCCTCGGGGGCACGCAGTGACTCGGCGCCGAGCCCGTAGTTGCGCAGCACGCGGGCGAGGCCGAGTACCGGGCGAAGCGCGCGAGCGTGCAGCCACCATCCGAGCACGAGCGCGCCCACCAGAACGGCGAGCGCCGAGGACAGGCCGATCACGTTCGCGATCGTGTCGAGTCGGCCCGCTCGCCGTTGCGCCGCCTCCGCTTGGGAGAGGTTCTTGCGGACGAGATCCCCGAGCGCCTCGTACGCGGCAGGCTCGAGCTGAGCGCTCGTCTTCGCGTCGGGCGCTCCGAGATACGCCGAGACCTCCCTCTCGGCGCGCTCGAACGCGAGTCGCTCCTCGTCGTTCGAGATGAAGCGCTTTGCGTCGTGCAGGTGCCCACGAAGCTCGTTCGCCTTTTCGCTCCTGGCGATCCGGTCCTGCGCGCGCGCATGCAGAAGGAGATCCCGCTGGGCGTCCTTCGCGATGCGAACCGTCTCGATCGCCGAGCTGAGGTCCTGCGTCGTCCCGTGGAACACGCTCGTGCTCGTCACGAGCGTCGCCGAGGCGAGGCTCGTGAGCGCTACGAGCGCGATGAACGCGTAGAGGAGCCCGCGTCGCAGGCTCGGTGTTGGTCTTGCCATGAGCTCGGTGCCGCCTGTCGGGGCCAGCCGCATCCCACGGAAGACCCCGACCTGAGGTCTACACCGGAGGCGCTCGGTTCATTCCCGAGAGGTGGTCTCAGCCGGGGCCGGGAGGCTTCGCCTCGTAGGCCTTGATGACCTCGACGGCGTCCTCGGGTTTCTCGTCGGCGGCGGGCGGCGCGAGCGCTCCGCCGACTCCGGCGACGATCACGGTGATGTTGTCCTTGCCTCCGCGCTGGTTCGCGAGCTCGACGAGCTTCTCGGCCGCGATCTCCGGCCGCTTCGCCTGGAGGACGACGTCCTTGATCTCCTCGTCGCTCACGTGTCCGGTGAGGCCGTCCGAGCAGAGGATGATGCAGTCGCGATCGCGAAGATCCATCTTGCCGAGCGCAACCTTGAGATCGTGCTGGTGACCCATCGCCTGGAGGATGACGTTGCGCATCGGCGAGTGGCTCGCGTCCTCCGGGTTCATGATGCCGCTGTCGACCAGGAGCTGCACCATGCTCTGGTCGTGCGTGAGCTGCGCGATCCTGCCGGCACGGAGGAGATACGCGCGCGAGTCGCCGACCTCGGCGATGTAGGCGCGCCCCGCGCGGACGAACACGGCCGTGAGCGTCGCGCCCATCCGCGCCTGATCGCGCTGGCCTTGCACGCGTACCGCTTCGTGTGCGCGCTGGATCGCTTCCGTCAGCGTCGTGTCCCGCGGCGTCTCGAGCGGAGCCTCGGCAATCTCACGCGTGATGGTCTCGACCACGAGCGCACTGGCGACCTCTCCCGCCTGAGCGCCGCCCATGCCGTCGGAGACCGCGAGCAGAACCCCACGCTCGCCGACGTCGAAACGCGCGTGCGAATGATCCGGCAGCAGGGCGCCACCGGTCAGGTCGGCGACGACGAAGGCGTCCTCGTTGTTCTCGCGGACGCGGCCGACGTGGGTCACCGCGGCGACGCTCACGTAATGCGGGCTCTCTGACGACATCCAGGTCTCCTTGGTCGTCGGCCCCATTGCACGAGCTTGGCCGGCCCAGAAACACGCGAGGAAACACGCGAGATCCATGAGGACCTCGCGCTTCGGCGGCCGAGCCGCCCTGTGGCTGTCCTTCACGATCGGGGCACGGCGCCTCGTGACCGCCCGCCGGAGGGCGGGTAATCCGTATCCGGAACGGCCGCCCTGGGATGTCCGATCTCATCGAAGGGAAACAGATGCCCCGCCTCGTGTGCTAGAAGGGGGCCGATTCATGGCTCGCCCGGTCGTCGTCGCCAAGGACGTGAAGAAGTCCTTCCAGCACATGGGGCGGACGCTCGACGTCCTCCGTGGGATCGACCTCACGATCAACGAGGGCGAGATGGTCGGCATCGTCGGGCAGTCCGGCGCGGGCAAGTCCACGCTGCTCCACTGCATCGGCACGCTCGACGTCATCACCTCTGGCTCGCTCAAGATCGACGATGCGGAGCTCACGGAGCTCTCCGGGACCCGCCTCGCGGCGCTGCGAAACCGGACCATCGGGTTCGTGTTCCAGTTCCATCACCTCCTGCCGGAGTTCAGCGCGCTCGAGAACGTGATCATGCCGGGGCTCATCCAGGGCCGTTCCCGGCGCGACATGGAGCCACGCGCGCGGGCTCTGCTCGAGGAGGTCGGCCTGAAGGAGCGCGTCCTCCACCGGCCTGGTGAGCTCTCGGGCGGCGAGCAGCAGCGCGTGGCGCTCGCACGCGCGCTCGTGCTCGAGCCGAAGCTCCTCCTCGCCGACGAGCCCACGGGCAACCTCGACTCGCGGACGAGCGAGCAGATCCACCAGCTCTTCTACAGCGTGAACGAGCAGCGCAAGACGACGATCGTGATCGTCACGCACAACGCCGCGCTCGCGGCCGGCATGCCGCGCGTCGTCACGCTCCGCGACGGGCGCGTCGAGCGCGACGAGCGCCGTCCTCGCGGGTCGGCCCCGTCCGCCTCCGAAGTCTCCGAGCGCACGGGCAAAGTCGAAGTCTGAACCGCGCGGCCAAGCGCCGGCGTCGACCGGTGGCCTCAGCGTGCGTTGCCGCCGCCGATCAAGGCGGTGGCGTGCCCGGACCGAGCGAGTCGAGGCGGATGCGCGCGACGTTGAAGTAGCTCGAGCTCGGACCGTTCGGTGTCACCTGCACGAACGCAAAGACCTCTTCGCAGGTCACTCCGAGAGGGCGTCGCCAGCCAATCGGCCCATCGATCTCGTCCGGCAGGAGCCAGGCCTGGCCGTCCGAGAGCCGCACTACGAACATGACGCGCCGATAACTGCCCGGCGATGGTTCCACCGTCGCGCTTCGTATGGCGTAGCCGCAGCCCGTCAACCATTGACCGAGCCCGAAGCCGGCCCCCGTAAGGTCGGAGCGGAGGACGCGCGGCTTGAGATCCGCGGTCGTCGTGGCGTAGGGCGAGGTCACGATGGAGAGGCGCGGATAAATGTGGCTCGTATCGGTGCGGACGCCCTCGTTCCACACCATCTGCACGCCGTCGGTCCCGAGGTCTGCGTAGCCTCGCGTTGCGTCGTCTCCAGCCGTGAGGAGCGGGCGAGTGCCGTCGGCCGGCGACCATACGTTGTGCCGGGCCACGAGAGACGTATGGGCGTTCCAGAACACGCTGCTTCCGACGAACGAGTACTCTGCCGTGTAGAGGCCGGCGTCGTCCGCAGGACGCAGCTTCGCGATGGGCGCGCCGTCCGCCCATGAGTGGAGGTTCATGCCTGGCGACTCGACCACGCCAGCTGCGCCAGCTGCGTAGCTGTGCGAGACGCCGTCAGTGGGCGTCACCAATGCGCGGGGCCGATCGCCAAGGCGTCCGCCGAGCGCCCCGGAGTTCTCCGGGTGGTTCGGGAACCACACCGTGTAGACGTAGTGGTCACCGGAGCTCGGACTTTCGACGAGGATACAGTCGTTGCGCACGCGGAGCGCCTGGCGGACCGGGCCGTCCACGTCGACGATCATGTGGACGGGGTCCCCGCCCACCTCACGCGACGTCATCAGGGCGAGCGTCCCGTCGTCGTGGCGAAGGCCTTTCGTGTAGTCGCTTATGCGGCTGTTCTGGGCCCACCCCCTCGGCGTGTTCCAGTCGATCTTGATCATGCGGCACCCCTGCTGGAGATCTCCAGCAGCGGAGCCACACGGCTCCCAAGTCAGCGGGGGCAATGGCCGGTCGGGGGGCGGGGTCGACAGCTCGCAGCCCGGATAGTCCGAATAGGGGATCCATCCATCGGCGAGAGGGGTCGGCGGATCTTCGGTGGTCGCCGTCGGTTTGGGCTTGGCACTGACATCCGGTGCGCCAGCTTCGGCGGGGGGAGGCGGCCCGTCCGAGGACGCGCCGCACCCGCCTCCGATGCGAAGGAGCGCGAGTCCCCCCAGGGCAGCCCCCGCCGCCGTTCGCCACCAAAACATCGCGTACTCCTGCGCTGAACCCTACTTGAAGCTTGATCGATGAGGCTGGTCAACGTCGGACATCTTCCTTTAGCCTCCCTCGCTAGACCATCTCAGGGAGGGGCGAATGAAGAAGCAGACGAAGGGTCGTGCCAAGGCAAACGCGCGCGCCGCGAGGGTCGTCACGCGGAAGGACGACGTGGGGCGCGATGGTGTGCGCGAGCGGCTCGCGGAGGTGAGCGCCGCCAGGACGGCGACGGCGCCGAACAAGCCTGTGAAGATCGCGCTGCTCGAAGCGGAGCGGTTGAACGCCGGGGTTTCGAAATACAAGAAGGTGCTCGTGACGCTGCCCGGGTTTCGTGCAGCGGACCTCACGCTTCTGCCCGAGCTCGTGAAGGCGCTCGAGGGCACGGAACGTAGCTGGTCACGCACGAAGCTCGCGCAGGGAAGCGCCTCGCTGGTGGGCCTTCGCAAGGAGGCCGAGGCGTGGCGACGGCAAGCGATGGCGGCGGCGCGCTATCTGCTCCGTCGTGACGAGCGTGCGATGCTCGAGATCGAGCGCATCGCCGAGGGCGAGGGGCTCGCGGATCTGGTGCAGGACCTCGACGATCTGGCCGTGTTGATCGAGCACCATGCCGCGACGTTCGCGGCGATGCCCGAGCCGCTCGACGTCGCGGAGGCGAGGAGGCTATCGAAGGCGCTCCGGAAGGGACGCGACGACTCCGACACGATGGCGTCGCTCGAGAACCGGAACCGCGCGTTCTGGGCGCTCGAAGACGCGGTCGACGAGATCCGCGCCGCCCTTCGCTTCGTGCTGCGCGACGATCCGAAGAAGCTCGCGCCGTTGCTCTCACGCTACCAGGCCGACCGGCGCGCCAAGCGTCGCCGGGCCGCGAGCACCGGTGCTGCCGGCGCCGGGGCCAGCAACGGCGTCCAGTCCTCGACCATCGCAGCAGCCGAGGTCTGACGCACGCGTCGCCCGGCCGGGACACGGGTAGCGCCCGCCGCGGCGCGCGCTACCCGCAATGCCGTTCACTTGCGCCACTCAACGCGAGCTCAGAGAGACGAACAGGAAGCTCGGAAGGCCGGAAGGCCGGAAAGATCATTGGAGACACTTCAAAATTATTCTTCCGCCCTTCCAATCTTCCTGTGAAATCTCTGATTGAGCGCCGGTAAACGAACGGCATTGGCGCTAGGCGTCTCCGGGACCGGTCGAGCGC
>JAEXCN010000502.1 GCA_023402175.1 Pseudomonadota bacterium
AGCAGGAGCCGAGGCCAAGAAGCAAGACGAGCCCCAAGGCGACGAGAACCGCACGCAGGCGGAACGCCACGAAGGGTGCAAGCAGAACGCCGATCAATCCGCGGCCGCGTGCGCGAACGATGCTCGACATGTCAGCGAACTCGATTTCGAAGGACAGCCGGACCGCCCGCCCCAACTTGTGTGAATTCCTCGCCCCGGAGATGGCCGGCCTCTCCGCGATCGGTCGTCAGACCGAACCTTCGAAGTTACTTCTCCGGCAGATCCGCGTTCAATCGGAATTTCGCGGTCTCGGCTCTTTGCCGTCGGCCAGCCCCGTGGTCGCGGCGAGCAGCGCGGCGCGCCGAGAGACGGTCACTTCACATGGATGGGCAGCACCACGAACGCCGCGCCGGCGCGGTTGTCGTGGACGACGGCCCAGAGCGTTCCTTCCGTCGGGTCGTACGGCGCGCGGAACTCGACGTCGCTCTCGCTGATGCGGCCGCTCTTCGAATCGAAGAGGAGCCGTGCCTCGTCCTTCAGGTCGCCGATGTCCGAGTAGTACGTGACCCAGATCTGCTCGTGCTGCCCCGCGGCTTGCCCCGGCGCCGGGTTCGGCTCCCAGCTCGCGTCGGACACCTTCACGTCGATCTTCACGGGCTTGCAGTTCGCGCGGCGATCGGCGACGCAGCGATCGATCGTGATGCCCTTCTCCAGATCGACGTCGACTCCGTCGAGCGTCACGCGCTCGACGACGGGGTTCGTGTTCGTTCTGTCGGCGTACGCGTAGACGCGGTTGATCCCGAGGACGTAGTCGTCAGCCGGAAGCTGCACCCCGTTCTCGTCGGTGCACTGGATCGGAACCTGTTGTGGCGCGTTCCCGACCCGCTCCGCGAGACGTACCTGCCCGGCGCACGCGATGTTGAAGACGATCGCGAGACCGTACTCCGGCCTGCCGGGGCGCTGGATGATCACGTCATCCGGCATCTGGAACGTGAACGTCCGCCCCTTCGGAAGGAACGGGCCCAGATCGATACCCACCGGAATGCTCGACAAGCCTCCGCCGGCCGCGGGCGCGCCTGCATCGTCGACGCCGCCGTCCGGCGGGAACGGCGGCTCGAGCCGCGTCCCACCACCATCCACCGTTCGCGAAGGGATGAAGCACGCGTAGTAGAGATCCTCGCGCGGGTTCACACAGACGATCGGGATCCAGTAGATCTCCATCGGCCGCGGCTTGACGCGGCGAGCGTCGGTCGCGAGCACCTCGAGCGTCACCGTCTCGCCCGGCTTCGCGTACGGCTTGTCCGGCCGGACGCCGAACATGCGCACGGTGTTCACCTTGCTCTGCGAGTCGAACCCGCCGACGCCGCACGCGACGCCGAAGAGGGCCGCAGACGCAGCAGCGAGCACGAGCAGGACGAAGAAGAAGCGCACCCGCATGGCTCACATCTCCAGGCGGAAGCCGAGGCTCGGCAGGATGGGGATGCCCGTCGCGTACGTCGACTGGGTCTGGTTGAAGTTGTAGCTGACGCCCTCGACGTTGCCCTGGTTGTAGGCGTTGTACACGTCGAGGTAGGCGCTCATCTTCACGCCTTCCTGGAAGGTCCAGGTCTTGTCGATGCGGACGTCGAGCTGGTGGAACATCGGGTTTCGCACGCTGTACGGCGGGAACGAGATCCCCGGGATGTACGAGCCGACGTTGTTGTCGAAGAAGCCGTACGTCTGCGGCGTCCGCATGTTGCCGGACACGAGGCGGAAGCGCGCGCCGATCTCCCAGCCGCGTCCGAGACGGTAGCTGCCGATGGCCGTGAGGATGTGCGTCTGATCGAATTGCGCGAGGTGCTCCGGCTCGTTCGGCGCCTCGCGCCGAACGCTGCGCGAGAGCGTGTACGCGATGAAGCCGAAGAACTTCGGATCGGGCTTGTAGCGGAGGAGCGTCTCGAGGCCGTACGCGCGGCCTTCGCCGCTGTTGCCCTGCCCTTGCACGATCACGCCGTCGTACTGGCGGTAGAAGGCTTCCGACGAGACCTCGACCTGACGCGTGATCTCCTGCTCGGCGCCGAAGCCGTAGTGGTTCGCGATGATCGAGCGCGTGCCCGGCACGCCGAAGATCGGGTTCGTCTCCTGCGGCTGCGGCGGGTTCGCGAAGCGGCCGATGCCGCCCTTGAGCGTGGTCCGCGGGAACTCGTTCGTGAGGTCCTGCCGCGCGTTCACGCGAGGCTGCAGATCCCACGAGCGGTTCTCGCGCGTGTAGTCGAGACGGACGCCGGGGACGATGCGTGTGCCCTTGAACGGCGTGAGCTCGACCTCGTCGTAGAGCGCCGGGCGATAGAGCGAGCCGGTGTCCTGGAACGAGAGCGGCGGCTGACTTCCGAACGGACCTGCCGGCGGCTCGCCAGGTCGCGGGATCGGCGGCGCACGGAGGTCGACGTCGTACGGCTGCACGAGCACGTCGAAGCCGAGGTTGTTGCGAACTCCGGTGCCGACCCGCTGCGCGATCTCCGCGCGTCCCGAGAGCGGATACGACGACAAGAGGAAGTAGTTGTCGCCGAGGTTGAACTGCACGGCGTCCTTGCCGACGGCGCCGACGAGACGGACCTCGGTGTCGTCGGAGAGCTTTCCGACGTAACGCGCCTGCAGCCGATAGAACGCGGTGCCGAGACCGACGTTGCCGGTGAGGCCAGGGTTCGATCCGGCGACCTGCCGGACGAGGATGTCGAGGCGATCGTCCGATCCGAAGAAGAAGAGGCGGAAGCTGTGCTTCTTCTTGTCCCAATCACGCTGGAGGATCGCCTGGTAGTCGTAATAGACGGGCGCGGTCGTGACGCTCGAGCCGAGCTGGGTGAGGGCCGGCTTGAGCCACAGGTCGACGTACGAGCGCCGGCCTGCAACGGCGAAGTTCCATCCGGTGTTGCCGAGCGGTCCCTGCACGACGGTGCGTGCATCGATGAGGTCCGCTTGCACGAGGCCGTGAATGCCCGCGCGAGCGGCGCCGAGATGCGCGTTCGGGTCCTTCCGCACCTGCGGATCCTTCACGCCGACGTCGATGACGCCGCCGGTGTGGCGTCCGAAGTATGTGCTGAAGTTGCCCGGGTAGAAGTCGATGCGGTCGAGCATCTCCGTGGGGATGACGCTCGAGAGGCCGCCGAAGTGATAGATGATGGGCACGTACGTCCCGTCGACGTACGTACCGGTCTCCTGCGGGGCGGCGCCGCGCACGATGAGGAGCCCCGCGAAGCCGGGCGTGCGCGCGATACCGGGCAGGTTCTGGATCGCGCGAAGCGCGTCGCCGTTCGTGCCTGGAATGCGTGCGAGCTCGCGCTGCTCGAGCGTCCGCTTCGTCACCTCGCGCGGCGGACGCGTCCCGCGAACGGTGACCTCTTCGAGCTCCTCGACTTCGACGCCAGGAGGTGGCGGAGGAGGAGGCGCGGCTTGCTCGCGCGCGAGGCGCACGTCGACCTGCGCCTCCGTGCCGGGATCGAGCGTCTCCTCGTACGTCTGCGGCGCGTAGCCGGACGACGCGACCGTGATCTTGTACGTGCCGGCAGGGACGCCTTCGATCCGCCAGGAGCCGTCGGCGCTCGCGGTCGACGTCCACTGTTTTCCATCAGCCGCCTCGACGGTGATCGTCGCGCCCTCGAGCGGCGTGTCGCGGAGCTGCGTCGTGACCTTGCCGACGAGGTGCGCGGGCGGCGGCGTGAACGCGTACTTGTGACGGATCTTGGCGGCGATCGGCTGGCCGTTTCGCTTCGCGGGCTCGAATTCGAGCTTGTTCGCAGCGTCGAGCGCCGCTTCGTCGAAGCCGTGACCGACCGGCGTCTCGACCGTCGCGTTCTTGACCGCGCCGTCCGCGTCGAGCTCGAGGACGAGCACGACCTCGACGGGGTCCTTCACCTTGTCCTTGATCGCTTGATCAGGATACTTCGCGCCCTCGTCCTTCTTGATGACGGGAGCCGTGATCACCGGCGGCGCCGGCGGCGGGGGCTGCTGCGCGGGCTGCTCCGGCTGCCGGGCTCCGCCTCCGAGCTGCGCACGGCCCTCCCCGGCAGTGGCGACCGACGCGAGCATCACTGCAGCCGACAGCCAGCGCGCACCGGTGCCGCGAGCGCTCTGCGCTGAACGCGCTCGGGGACGAGCGCTCTGCCCTGGACACGCTCGCGTACGAGCGCTCTCCGGCTTGGTCTCCCCGACCCCAGGGCGGCGCGATGCGGGTTCCATCCGCGGCCGGCACGCTAACACACTCGCTCCGCTACGCAGCACGAGAAACGCGGCCGGCTCTTGCCTCCGACCGCCATGCCGAGGAGCACGTGCACGATCCGCAGATCGAAGCGGCTACGGCAAGAGACCGTTCGCGCGGAACATCCGCTCGTAGATCGCGCGGAGGACCGGCTCCTTGTGCCGGTTGTAGTCCATCATGATGCCGCGTTGGTCCGTGACGGCCGCCGCCGCTTCCAGCTTCGCCCGCGCGTAGAGCTCACGCTCCTCGGGATGCGCGCGGAGCCACTCCCGGAACATTCGATGTCGGATGACCTCTGGGCAATCGGGTCCGAACACGTGCAAATTCGTGCTCGGATCACCTTGGCGCTGGAGGGCTCGGTGCTCGTGCCACGACGGCTCGCGGATCACGAGCTTGAAGCCGACGCGCTCGAGCGCAGGGACGTAGCTTCCCTCGTCGGACGGGTCCGCGACGGTGAGGTCGATGTCGATCGTCGGCTTGGCCGCGAGGCCCGGGACCGACGTGGACCCGACATGCTCGACGGCGATCGCGACCTCGCCGAGCACGTCGCGAATCTGGGCAGCGGTACGTTCGTAGTGCACCGGCCAGCTGTCGTCGTACGCGACGACGCGAATGGGCACCGGCGCGGGACGTTCGCCCACCCAGGGATGGTGGTCCGGTTCCGCGTCGTGGTGCTTCGTGATCTCCTCGGCCGTCGGCATGCTCCCTCGTGGCGGCTCGAGCCGGCTGTCGCTTGATGGCGCGGCTGTCGCGGGGGCGCAAGGGCGGCCGCGCGAGCCTTCCGTTGCCCGGCGAAACCCGTGGTAGAAGGCCCACGCTCGACCCGTTCGGGCGTCTTCTCGATCCCCATGAGGACATGGGGCCCCGTATGAGCTCTTCCGCCCGCACACCGAAGTGATCCCGAACGTCGCTCCGATCCTGCGTCGTGTGGACCGGCCGTTGTACGTGCTGTGGACCGCCGTGTGCACGCTCGCATCGGCCCGCTCCTTCTACGGGTACATGCTGAAACAGACGGGCGGCGAGTGGAGCGCTCCGCTCGACGACGTCTTCATCCACTTCGACTACGCGCGCGCGACGGCGCTCGGGCATCCCTTCGAGTGGACGATCGGCAACGGCTATTCGTCCGGGAACACGAGCCTCACGTACCCGTTCATCCTCGCGCTCGGGTGGCTCGTCGGGTTCACCGGCCGCTCGCTGATGAAGTGGGCCGCGATCCTCGCCTGCGTCTGCGTGTTCGGGATGCTGCTCGCGGTGCGACGGCTCTTCGTCGAAGGTCCCCGCGACGACTGGGGCCGGATCTCCTCTTATCTGCTGCCGCCGATGTTCCTCGGCATCGGCGCGCTCACATGGTCGATCTGGAGCGGGATGGAGGTCGCCTTCTTCCTCGCGACGTGGGCGATCACGCTCGTCGCGTGGCTCCGGCTCGAAGAAGACGCGCGCGTGGGTGTGCGCCCCTCGGCGGCCCGAGCATGGTGGCTCGGACTCGCAGGAGCACTGCTCGTCGCCACGCGGCCGGAGGCTGCGCTCACGATCGGCATCTTCGGCATGGCGGCAGCGCTGGCACATCGGCGACGAGGGGCGGCGCACATGATGTCGCTGCTCTTGCGCGTCGGCCTCCTGCCGGTCGTCGTCCTCGTGCTCCAGGCGGTCGCGAATCGCGTGCTCACCGGAGAGTCGAGCGCGAACGGCGCGATCGTGAAGCTCGCGTTGAACAACCCGTACATGACCGGCGAGGACAAGCTCGCGGACTGGGTGTTCAACGTGAAGTACGCCGCGCTCCGCAACCTCGACTACCACTTCGCGCACATCGAGGGCGATCGCATGAGCGAGCTCGTCGATCGATGGCCCGGCGCGCCGAGCGTGCTCGTGTACCTGTCGAAGACCGCGTGGTGGGCCGGCGTGGTCCCGCTGATCTTCGCGGTATTGCCGCTCTGCTTCGCGCGGACGCGTCGCGTCGCCATCGTGCTCTGGGCGCAGATCCTCGCCTGGATCGTGATCGTCGCCTTCAACGGGCAGGTGCGCTGGCAGAACGAGCGCTACGTGATGCCGGCGGTCGCGTGGATGCTCGTGCTCTCGGCGCTCGGCGTGACGGTCGCGGCGCGCAGGTATGCAGCGCCGATCGGCTCGGGACGCAAGCAGCCGCTCCGTCCTTCGGTCATCGCGACGCTCGTGATCGGCGCGCTCATCGTGCAGGCGATCGGCGTGTTGACGCGCCCGGCAGGGATGCCGCCGGAGTTCCGTCTTTCCTGGCTGCTCGCGTTCGCGTGCGCCGCCCCTGCCCTCCTCTTCTTGCGCTGGCGTGCGTCGCGCGCCGCGATCGTCGGCCTGCTCCTCTTGTTCGCCTACGATCACCAGGCGCCGAAGATGCGCGATCAGAAGTGGTTCTTCGGTCGCGCGGCGCGCAACATCCGCGATCAGCACATCACGCTCGGCAAGTACCTCGCCGAGCTCAAGCCGAACCGCGTGCTCGTCGGCGATGCAGGCGCGATCCTCTACGAGTCGGACCGTCCTGGCCTCGACATCATCGGGCTCGGCGGCTACCACGGCCTGCCGTTCGCGCGCGCCGGCATCCACGGACTTCCCGCGACACTCGAGCTCATCGAGCGCATCCCGAAGAACGATCGCCCGGAGGTCCTCGCGATCTTCCCGACGTGGTGGGGAATCCTTCCCGTCTGGTTCGCCGACGAAGTGCTGCGCCGGTTCCCCGTCGAAGGGAACGTGATCTGCGGCGGCTACGAGCACGTCGTCTACAAGGCGAACTGGGGTCTGCTCAACACGGGCGATCAGATGCGCTGGCAGCCGCCCACCGGATGGGAAGGTCGGACGCTCGAGCGCGTGCATCAGGAGATCGACGTCGCCGATCTCGTGAGCGAGAAGGCGAGCGGCTATCGATTCGAACAGCCCTCGAACGGCTGGACGGACATGCGCGTCCTCCCCGACCCTGCCGATCCGCGACGCGACATGTTCGACAGCGGACGCCGCATCGCCGTCGGGAGGAGCGAGTCGTTCGACGCGCGCGGGCTCATCCTCGGAAAGCGCTTCCACATCGTCGTCCGAACGGCGCAGGAGGCCGCGACGAAGGTCCGTATTCGCGTCGGCGGTCGCGATGCGGGCACGATCGATCTCCAGCGCACGGACGGCTGGCAGGAGACCGGCCATCTCGTCGCCGATGAATTCGTGACCGGATCGAACCTTCGTATCGAGCTCGTCAACGAGGGGCCGGGGGACTTCCTCGACTATCACCTCTGGATCACGCAGTGAGATTGCAAGACAAGGCGGCCGTCCTCGTGGGGACGTGGTCGCGCCCCCCGGATCTTCCGGCGAAGATCGCCCTCGTGCTCGCAGCGCTCTTCGCGGTTGCGGCGCTGTTCGGCCGTGGACGCTCGCTCCTCTTCGGCTACGTCGAAGGAACCGCCGCGCAGCAGCACCGCGATCGTCTGCGCTTCCTCGCCGTCTTCGGCCTCGCCGCCGGGCTGCTGTCGATCGCGTACATCGCGATCTATCTCCGCGGCGGCCCGCGCATCATCGACGCGACGACGTATTTCCTCCAGGGCCGCGCCCTCTCGCACGGGGACCTCTCGTGGACGCCGGTCGACCCGACCGCGAGCTTCCGCGGCAGGTTCCTCCTCTACAGAGAGGCCGGGCCCGAGGCGCCTTCGCTCGGCGGCATCTTCCCGCCCGGCTATCCCCTGCTCCTCGCGTTCGGCTTCGAGCTCGGTGCGCCGATGATCGTCGGGCCGCTCCTGGCGGTCGCGCTCGTCGTCGCGACGTACCATCTCGCGCGTGCGCTCGCGGAAGAGACGGCGCCTTCGCTCGCCGAGCCGATCGCGCGCGCGGCAGCGCTCCTGTCCGTCGTCTGCGGCGCGCTCCGTTACCACACGGCCGACACGATGAGCCACGGCGCAGCCGCGCTCGGCGTGACCGTCGCTCTCACTGCCGCGATCCGGGCGCGGCAAGCGAGGCTCGTCGCGAGCTCGCAGCAGACCGACGCGAGCTCACGACACGCCGACGCGAGCCCGTTCGATCGCGGCCGCGCGGAAGCGCTGCTCGCAGGGCTCGCGACAGGTTACGTCGCGGCGACGCGGCCCGCGTCGGCGCTCCCGATCGCGATCATCGTCGGATGGCTCCTCCGACCGACGGGGAAACTCGCGGCGAAACACGGAGGAGCGCCGCGCTCGCGCCTCGCGCTCGTCGCGCTCATCGGGACGATCCCCGGAGTCTTCTTCCTCCTCCTCTCGCAGCGCGCGGTCGCAGGCTCTTGGCTCGAGTCGACGCAGCGCATGTATTATGCACTCAGCGACGGCCCGCCCGGCTGCTTCCGCTGGGGCTTCGGAAAAGGCACGGGGTGCCTCTCCGAGCACGGCGAGTTCGTCGATGCGCGCATGCGGGGCGGCTACGGGATCGTCGAGGCTGCCGGAACGACGCTGCGCCGCCTGCACCATCATCTCCTCGATGTCGCGAACCTCGAGCCGCTCGCGCTGCTCGTCCTCGTTCCGTCGCTCGTTCGTGGACAGCAGGCCTCGCGGTACGGAAGCACGGCGATCCTCTCCGCGACGGCGCTCGTCGGGCTTCAGGCCCTCGCCTACGCGCCGTTCTATTTCGACGGCGACTATCCGGGTGGCGGCGCGCGCTTCTTTGCCGACGTGCTCCCGGTCGAGCACGCACTCATCGCGATCGGCGTGGCGACGCTCGCGGTCCGCGCCCGGTCCGCCGACCGCGCATTCACGCGTGGTGCTACCGGCGTGCTCGCGCTCGCGCTCGCGGGCTTCGCCGTCCATGCGTCTCACGAGCACGGCAAGCTGCGCGATCGCGACGGTGGGCGTCCGATGTTCGAGCCGGACGTGCTCGCGCGCGCCTCCGTCACGAGCGGCCTCGTGTTCGTCGATACCGATCACGGCTTCGCGCTCGGCCATGATCCCTTCGCACGGCCTAACGAACGCGTGCTCGTCGCGCGCCTACGCAAGGACGATCGCGATCGCATGCTGTTCGACGCGCTCGGCCGCCCGCCGACGTGGCGCTACGACATCGAGCCCGCGGTGCCGCCGTCGACGGAGAGCACGCCGAAGCTGACGCCGTGGGCACCGCCGGAGTCGGGCACGGTGCTCCGCTTCGAAGCCGAAGCGGAGTGGCCCGCCCTCTCGCAATCGAACGGCTTCGCCGCCCCGGCGTGGACGAACGCATGCGCCTCGGGCTCACGAGCGCTCGTCCTGACGCCGGAGCCTAACCAGCACGCGAAAGCGACGATCGAGCTGCCCGTCCCGAGCGCAGGCCGGTGGGCCGTGGAGGTGCACGTCGTCGCCGGCGCGAGCGTACCGTTCGCCCAGCAAGCATCGTCAGCGGCGGAAGGCGTGCTCACCATCGGCGCACAACGCTGGACGTGGAAGCCGGAGGGAACCTGCAAGATGTTGCAGGTGAAGGAGCTCGATCTGCGCCCGCCGCATGCGATCGTCACGATCGAAGCGTCCGGCGGGCCCGTCGCCGTCGACTACCTCGGTCTCCGCAAGGTCCGCTGAGGGCGGCTCACTTGAAGCGCATGCAGCGCGCACCGAACGAGCCCGCCTTCATGCGTGGCGTCGTGATCTGGTTCCGGTGCGCTTGGATGCTGCTCCAGCCGACGCCGTAGCCGCGATAATCGAAGAGCCCATCGGGCTTGATGACGGCTTCGTGGAGGTTGCCTTTGAGGTCCATCCACGGCTCGTCGCCGGCGTTGATCGCGACGGTGTCGGCGGGCACACGACCGGGCGGCGCGATGCGGGACGATCCGTCGAAGTCGCTGCCCATGTCGTCCGGAGAGTAATAGACGTTCGGGCAGCTCTGCGTTCCGTCGGGGAACGTGTTCAGCGTGTTCGCGGGCGATCCACACAGCGTGTTCGCCCCAGCGAGTCGCGGAGGAGGAGGCGGAAGCGGCGCGGGGACCCCGCCGGCGTTGGGTGGCCACGGTCCGCCGGCGACGTAGTCGAACACCTCCGCGGTCATGAGCTGCCCGCCGTCCCACGCGCAGAAAGCAGCGAAGAGGCCGAACGGCGTGCAGTTCAGCGCCTTTTCGTCCATCTCGTCTTTCGTGAACTGTTTGCCGACGCCGCCGCCGTACTGCTGGATCGTCGCCTTGTCGAACCAGTACGTCGAATAGCCGTACGAGCCCGCCTCGTTCGTGCAGTTCAGGTTGTGCGTCGCCGCGTAGTCGGCGCTCGACCACGGCGGAACCGGAGCCGAATACTCGGGGAAGAAGTGCGAGGCCCCGAGCGAGAAGAAGACGCCCGTCTCGACGGTGTAGTTCCCGGAGGCCACGACCCAGTCGTTGATCGTGCGCCCGCTCGCGTCGTAGCGATCCTGACCGGGGTAGAGCAGATCGACCGTGGGATTCGTCACCGTGTAGCTCGCCGTCCCGCTCGCATTCGCCGACGGCAAGATGTTCTCCCAGCCGGCATTCCACCGCTTCGCAGGGCGGTGAGCCGCCGTGTATCCCTTGATGTCCGGAGTCCCTCCGTTCGCCGCCGCGATCGCTTCGATGAACGTGCGCATGCGGCCCGCCGTGATCTCGTACTTGTCGAGGTAGACGGTCTTGTCCGGATGATCGGGATCGGTGAAGCCCGAGACGGGGAGCGACCTGCAGCACTCCTCGTGGTTCTTGTCGGGATCGCCGACCTCACCCGTTCCGCAGGTCGTTCCTCCGTGTTTGGTCCGGCAGCTCGGGGCTGTGAGGCACTTCTTGTCGGCGCCGCACGCTTCGCTCGTGCAGTCGCGATCGAGGAGGCAGGCCTTGCCCCAGTCGCACGGCGGGGACATGGTCCCGCCGCAGTCGATGTCCGTCTGATCGCCGTCCTTCCGTCCCGGCTTGTGGCCTTCGCACACGCTCTCGGTGCAGAAGCCCCAGACGCAGTCGGTCCCTTCGCGGCACGCCTTGCCTTCCTGGCACCTCGGCGCGTTCGTCGGACCCGACCCGCCGCAGTCGACGTCACTCTCGGAGCCGTTCTTCACTCCGTCGGTGCTCGTCGGCACGGCACATTTGCCGTCCGCGCCGCAGACGCCGCTCTCACAGTCGCTCGCGAGCTTGCACCCGGCACCAGGCTGCTGAGGAGGACACGCATCGCCCACGCACCCGGATGGGCCGATGTTCGTTCCCTCGTCGGCAGTGAGGTCATCGAACGTCGTGCATGCCGTCGTGGTGACGGCGACGACGAAGCCCAGCGCGAGCGCACGGCATGCGATTCCGGTCCGGATCATCGGTGACTGGCCCGTTCGAAAGAGCACTCCCCTCGCCCATCGTACGAGGGATCTGGAAGTCGGCAATCGCGACGCGCCGACGAGCGCCGGATCGCGGCGATGCTACGATGGGCCGCGATGCGCTGGCCCTCCGCCGTTGCGGCGCTGCTCCTCGTTTGTGGCGGCCTGCTCGGCAGCTCGACGGCGTCTGCCGCGCCGCGGACGCCGGCTCGGAAAAGCGGGGCGGAGGCGGACGTCTCGAAGGCCAACAAGGCCCTCGCGGCCCGGAGCTTCGGGGCTGCCGCCGAAGGCTTCGAAGCGGCCTACGAGAAGGATCGGAATCCGAAATGGCTCTTCGAGGCGGCGCGTGCCCGCCAGCGAAATGGTGACCTCGCGCAGGCGGCGACCCATTACGCGCGCTTCCTCGAGAGCGCTCCCGAGTCGGACAAGCGGCGCGCGACCGCGAAGAGAGAGCTCGCCAGCATCGGCCCGAAGGTCGGCCGGCTCGAGATCAAAGCGGAAGGAGCATCCCTCGTCACCGTGGACGGAGCGGCGATCGACGCGACGAGCGCGGCGCCGATCTACGTGAGCCCGGGCGGGCACCTCGTGGAAGCGCGGTTCGGTGAAGAGATCGCGAAAGAGTCCGCGACCGCTCGCGCCGGTGAAGCGGTGACCGTGGTGCTCACGCCTCCTGCGCCGCCACCTCCTCCCGCCGAGGCGGTCGCAACGCCGGTGCTCGACGACAAGCCCGCGACGAAGGAGCGAAGGAAGCCGCTTCCGCCGCTCGCCGTCTGGATCGGCGCGGGTGCGACCGTCGTGGCGGGGGGCCTCACGATCGTGTCGGGGCTCGACGTCCTCCATCAGAAGGACGCCTTCGACGCGGAGCGCTCTCGCGCGAACCTCGATGCCGGGAAGGACAAGCAGCTCCGAACGAACATCCTGATCGGCGTGACGGGAGCGGCCGCCGTGCTCACGGGCGTCGCGGCGATCTGGCTCGTCGACTGGCATCGGGGAAGCGCGTCGAAAATCGAGGTCGGCGCTGGACCGTCCTCGATCACGATCCGCGGCGCGTTCTGATCTCGCATCGTGCGTTGGGCGCAGCTTCGCGTCCGTCGCGATGCCGACGACGAGACAGACCGTGTAAGGCTCTCGGATTCTGAAAAACGCACTCGTGGCGCGCGTAATGGGGTTTTCGCGCGCCCTTCTGATTGACCAGAGCCTTCGGACGAGCTTGCGTACGCCCGCCATGCGCAAGCCCGCCCTCCTTCTCTTGCTCGCCAGCGGGATCGTTCCTGCTGTGGCCTGCGGCTCGAACGGATCGTCATCGGACGTCGACCCCGGCAATCCAGCGTCGACGTCGACGTCGACCTCGCCGACGGAGACGAGCACCGCGCCGTCGGGCTCGACGACGGCGCCGCCCGATGCGTCGAGCTCGCCCGACGCGAGCGCACCCACTCAGTGCGTCCCGTCGACGGCGACGTGGCCGAGCATGATCCCGGGTCCGGGGCAGACCGGGTTCGACGCTGCGCTCGCCGCGAACGTCGCACGCTACGACCGCCTCCACGAAGCCGTCGTGACGAAGGCGGTCGGTCTCGCCGGCACGATCACCGTCACCGGCAACGCGGCGATGCGCCAGAAGGTCGAGACGTTCCTCGGCTCTTCGTGGGATCCGAACGATGCCGATCCGACGGACGATCTCCAGCAGTACGAGGGCATCGATCCGTTCCAGTACGTCACGGCCTGGGGATTCGCGACGGGCATGTACGCAGGCGCCGAGATGATGGCGGACGCCTATCGCTACGCCGTGCTCCGCGATCGCGGCGGCAGCTGCAACGACGTGGCGCGAGCTCGGAAGATGGTGGAGGTCGGGCTCGAGGCCTTTCACGTCGTGGTCGCGATCACGGGCATCCCGGGCGGGATCGCACGCGCGATCATGCGCAACGATCTCCCGGGCGACGGCGAGGTCGCTGTCACGCCGCTCAAGGACGGATCGGGCAAGCCGCTCCCGCCGGAGAAGAACAACGGCACGTGGCGCGCCGACAACTCCGTCGGCAAGGTCTATCCGCAGTACTCGTGGATCGACTCGTGCAGCCGCGACATGATCTTTGGCTGGACGATGGGCATCGCGGCGATCTGGGAGGTGATCAAGGACGATCCGACCTACCCGGCCGCGCTGAAGACGCGCCTGCAAGCGGATGCCAAGTCGGTGCTCGACGGTCTCCGCGTCGTGCGCTCGAGCGGCAAGGACCTCGAGATCTGGGATCCCGACGGGCGCCGCACGTACCACGGCAACATGCACGAGACGAGCATCGATCGCGACTACGTCCTGAAGAACGGCGTTGCGTCGATGATGGCGCTCGGCGAGGTGGCAGGGCTCGTGAGCGTCGTCGACGATGCGTCGTCGAAGCAGTACCTCGACTCCCTCATCACGACGCGCGATCTCCCCGGCGCGATCAAGCAGAGCATGCAGGTCATCGCGCTCGGCGGTGACAAGTCGAACCACTCGGCGTTCAACATGCTGTTCATGACGGAGTGGATGGCGAACCGCTACATCGCCGACGCCACGACGCGTGCGGGGCTCAAGAGCCCGATCGAAGGCCTCTACGCGCCGCTCTTCGGCGAGCGGCCGATCGAGTGGAAGCAGTCGTTCTACGACCTGACCATCGCCGCCCAGAAAGCGGGAGCGTGGACCGGTGGGAACGCGAGCACGACCATCGACACGGCCGCGGTGGGCCGCGCGCTCGACAGCCTCAAGGGTTTCCCTCAGGCGCCGTTCTATGCGGTCGCGAAGGAGAACTGCGACGCGAACGAGGTGGCGAGCCAGTCGTGCGTCCTCCTCGACGGCACGACGGTCGTCAGCCTGAAGTTCTCGAACGGCGAGCTCGTCGCGAACAAGCCCATCCCGATGCACCTCCGTCCGGCCAGCAACTACTTCTGGCGGACGAACCCGTTCCTCGTGAACGGGGCGGGAAACCCGAACGTCGTCTTCCCAGGCAGCGACCTCCGCGTCGCATACTGGATGGGTCGTTACCTCCGCGTCGGCAACTGATCCGTTCGGAGACCCGCATTTTGTCGGGTCGGCGGGCGGTCGCGCCCCCGCTCAGGCGGAAAAAAGCGTACGATCTGATTGACGAGCTGCCAGAAGCTCGCTTCCATTGGGAAATCGGCTCCCGAGGGGCCCATCCACTCGATGGGGATCGTGAAATGGGGAGTAAGCCGGAGTCCAGCCCATGACGAAGAGTGAACTCATCGACGCGATGGCCGCCCGTAGTCAGCTGACGAAGGCTCGTGCGGAGCTCGTCGTGAACTGCGTCTTCGAGGCCATGACCGAAGCGCTTCAGCGCGGCGAAGGCATCGAGATCCGCGGGTTCGGCAGCTTCACCGTCCGTCCGTACAAGGCCTATTCGGGCCGCAACCCTCGCACGGGCGCGCCGGTGCCCGTTCCGCCGAAGCGGCTTCCGTTTTTCAAGGTCGGCAAGGAGCTCAAGGAGCTCGTCAACAACAGCCGGCTCACGTCGCAGATCACGGGCGGCGACGACAAGGACGACTGACCGCGCGCGGCGCTCCCCCGCCGCGCGCTCGTCACGGCGCGTTCCTCCGGCCTCCGCTTCGTTGTAGAGAGGTCCGACCATGAACGTCTCCGTCGAGGAGCAACTCGAGATCATCACGCGCGGCGCCGTGGACGTCCACGTGCGCACCGAGCTCGCCGAGCGTCTGAAGAAGGCGAAGGAGACGGGAAAGCCGCTCCGGGTAAAGGCCGGCTTCGATCCGACGCGGCCCGACCTGCACATCGGGCACGCCGTCCTGATGGCGAAAATGCGCCAGTTCCAGGAGCTCGGCCATCACGTGATCCTGCTCGTCGGCGAGTTCACCGCGATGGTCGGTGACCCGACGGGCAAGAACGAGCTTCGCCCTCGCCTCTCGCGCGAGGACGTGCAGGCGGCGGCAAAGACGTACACCGATCAAGCCTTCAAGATCCTCGATCGCTCGAAGACGGAGATCCGCTCGAACTCGGAGTGGCTCGACAAGATGAGCCCGAGCGACATCGTCGAGCTGATGGCGAAGATGACGGTCTCGCGCATGCTCGAGCGGAAGGACTTCGCCGACCGCTACGCCGAAGGCCGGCCGATCTACCAGCACGAGTTCCTCTACCCGCTTCTGCAGGGCTACGACTCGGTCGCGCTCGAGTCCGACATCGAGCTCGGCGGCTCCGACCAGCTGTTCAACCTGCTCGTCGGTCGCGACATCATGCCGAGGTACGGGCAGACGGCGCAGATGGTCCTGACGATGCCCCTTCTCGAGGGCACCGACGCGAAGATGGAGAACGGCGTCGTCGTCGGCAAGAAGATGTCGAAGAGCGCCGACAACTACATCGGCCTCTCCGAGCCGCCGGTCGTCATGTTCCGCAAGGTCATGCAGATCGATGACGACGTGATCTTCCGCTACTTCGAGCTGCTCTCGGCGCGATCGGGCCAGGAGATCGCCGCGCTGAAGAAGGAGAAAGCCGAAGGCCGCGACCCGCGCGAGATCAAGGCGCTCTTCGCGAAGGAGATCATCACGCGCTTCCACGACGAGGCCTCCGCGCTGTCGGCCGAGGCCGAGTTCAAGAAGGTCTACGGCGCCGACGCCATCCCCGACGACATCGAGGAGGTCACGCTCACGACCGACGGTCCGACGCTCTGGATCGCGAAGGCGCTCTCGGGCGCAGGGCTCGTGAAGTCGACCGGCGAAGGCAAGCGCCTCGTCGAGCAGGGTGGCGTCGAGATGGACCGTGTTCGCATCACCGACGCGAATCTCCAGCTCGAACGCGGCAAGAAGTACCTCTTCCGGGTCGGATCGAAGAATCGACGCTTCAAGTACATCTTCGTCGCTCCGTAAGTGCGCGCTTCGAGGAGCGCGCCCTCGCTCCTCTCATGCGTCACGCGTCACGTGTCCATGGGGGCCCGCCGATCCCCATGAGCCCATGGGGGGCTCCTTCTCGATCGGAGCGAGCCATCTGCTAGCGTCCGCTGGGTCGATGCCCGTGTCGTTCGTTCGCCGCACTGCTCTTGCCATCGCCGTGGCGGCGGCGGGCTTCGGCTGCGGGCCGCGTCGGGCCCCTGCCCCGCCGGGGCCGCCGCCGATCCCGCTCCACCTCGAGCCAGCGTGCGATCTCGCACCGGCCGCGGGGCTGTCGTGGCTCGTCGAAGCGAAGCCTCGGACGATCGCGGAGATCCCGGATCTCATCCCGGCGATCGCGCGCGTCCTCCCCGAGGAGCGGCTGCGCACGTTCACGCAATCCCACGGCGGCATCGACCTGCGGCAGGTCCAGGATCTCTGCATCGCCCGCTACAAAGACGCCCTCCTCTCCGTCGCGCGCGTTCCGCTGGATCCCGAGAAGGTCTCCGCGGCATTCGAGACGCGCTCGACGAAGACCGTCACGCGGACGTTCCTCGCCCCGAACCCGCGCGTCGTCCGCCTGACGAGCGAGGTCGAATCGGAGCCGCAGCAGCTCGTCGTGTTCGGTCGCGAGAGCGTCGCGCTCGAGCAAGGAAAGCCAGGTCCGCTCCGCGCCGCGGAGGCCTTCGCGTTCGGAAAGCTCAAGAAGGCGTCGCCGGCGTTGAAGGGCGCCGCGCTCCGGCGCGTGTCCGAGGTCCTCGGCGACGCTGCGCCCGTTCGCGTCTTCGCGCCCGGCCCGTTCGAGGGAGAGACGGCGGCCGGGCTCGGCGGGCTCATGCGTGCAGCGACGGCCGTGGGTGCTTCGGCGAAGTGGGCCGGCACCGGATCGGGGATCGCTATCCGTGTCGTGCTGACCGGCGCGTGGGGTGACGACGCGAGCGCGGCCGCAGAGCGGCTCGCCGCGGCGGCAAACGTACTTTCGGAGACCCCGATCGGCCATCTCCTCGGGCTGCATCATCCCGTCCGAGCGCCCTCCGTCCATCTCGAGCCGGATGCGCTCGTGCTCGATGCCGTCATCGATGGTGACGCCCTCGCACGCGGTCTCCACGACGCGGTCGATGCCGAGGTAGCCGACATCATGCGCAGGTGAACGCGCCCGGTCGCGGGCCCATCGCGCCCCATCCAAATTGGCCAGCTCGAACCGCGAAGAGCGACGCGACGGACGAGCGCGTTGGGTGCATACTCGATGACGATGGACCTCGATGCGCTCACGTCTTGCGCCGAGCTGACGGCGGAGCATGCCGATGAAGCGGCAAGCTCTCCGGCATCGCTGCGTGCGCTGCTCGCGTGGGCGTCCGAGATCGCGCGCCCAGGGGAAGGCGCGCCGAAGGTCTTGATGGCCATCGCGCGCCTCGTGAGCGCCGAGTGGTTCGAGGGTGCACC
The DNA here is from genome assembly GCA_023402175.1 of Pseudomonadota bacterium. Taxonomy (GTDB): domain Bacteria; phylum Myxococcota_A; class Polyangia; order Polyangiales; family Polyangiaceae; genus Labilithrix. Next base: position 17,738 of record JAEXCN010000502.1, read on the forward strand.
GTACGTCGAGATCCGCGGCGATGACTCGACCGCGGCGCTTTCGGTGTTCGCCGACCACGGCATCGGCATCCGTGAGCGCGTCGTGCCGGAAGCGCGTCTGCGTGTTCCCGCCGACGAGTTCGTACGTGCGGTCCGTCTCGCTCCGCAGCTCGTTGCGCCGTTCCTCGTGAGGGAACACGAGGACGTCCTCGTGCTCGCCGCGCCCGACGCGCTGCTCGAGCCCGCGGAGACGATCGTCATCGACGAGCAGAGCCTTTACGAGCAAGCGCGGACGACCGCGCCTCCCCCGCAAGACGGACGGCCCTCGACGGTGCGGCCGCCCACCACCGATCGGAGCGGGATCCATACGAAACCGACCGTGCGTCGGATGGTCGCGGTCCGGCCGGAGGCCTTTCGCCGCGGAAGCGACGACGACGACTAGCCGCCGAGCTTCGGCACGGTGGCGCCTCATCGCCGCATCGAGCCCAGCAACGACGTCGCGAGGCGCCCTCGATTGACGCCGGACCGCTAGCAATGCTACGCGCGCGGAGAGATGGCCCAGACCGCACGCTCCACCCGCTCCTCTTCCCGCTACGAACGTGCTCCCGCTAAAGCGCGAGCGACCGTCGCCAAGGCCAAGCCTACGACGAAAGGAAAGGCCCCTGCCCTCCGGACCGTGAAGTCGAGTGCATCGAGAGTGAAGCCCGCGGCCGAGGCGCGCGCGACGCGTCCCGAGCCTACGCCCCCGCCGGCGATGCCGAAGAGCGAGAAGATCGAGAAGAGCGACAAGACCGAGGCCCCGCAGCAGGCGGCGGAGAAGCGTCCGTCGCAGATCATCGCGAAGGGCTACGTGCCGCTCGTCAACATCGCGCCGCTCCCGCCGCCCCCGAAGAACCTGAAGCTCAACGTCGGCGACAAGGTCGTTCACCCGTCGCACGGCCTCGGCGAGATCACCGCGATCGAGCACCGTGAGATCGGCGGCGCGAAGGGCGAGTTCTTCATCATCCGCATCCTCGACAACGGGATGCGCGTGATGGTCCCGCGGACCTCGGCGCAGGCCGCCGGCCTCCGCCCGGTCATGAGCTCGAAGGAAGCGGACAAGGTCCTCGAGACGATGAAGGCCCGCGAGGTCGCCGTCGACCTCCAGCCGTGGAGCCGCCGCTTCCGCGCGTACACCGAGATGATCAAGAGCGGCTCGCCGCACGAGGTCGCCAAGGTCCTTCGCGACATGTACCGGCTCAAGTTCGACAAGGAGCTCTCGTTCGGCGAGCGCCGCCTGCTCGATCAGGCGAAGAGCCTGCTCCTCAAGGAGCTCGCAGCCGCCAAGGGCATGACCGAAGCGGCCCTCCAGGAGCGCGTCGACGAGATGTTCCGCAACTGAGAGACGCACCACCGCGGCACCGCGGTACCGTTGTCTCGCCGGCTTGCCCGCGCCCGATCGATGCGATCGGCGCGGGCATCGTCGTTTCCGGGGACAGCGCGCCCTTGCCGGGCTCCACGCGAATGAGCTCGAGAAGCACGCTCGTGCCGACGGAGCCGACTCAGCCGTGTGACGCGAACGAAGCCGAGTCGGGGCCGCCGACGCACGGACGCCACATCCGCCTCGAGGATTGACGGATGCAGGCCATGAGGTCAGCGGCCCCGACCAGACGCTCCCCAGCTCTCACGAGAACATGCCGACCCATGTGCTCATCAGAACCATCAGCGGTGCCGACCCGACTCGCCGGCAGCACCGCGCCGCAAGAAAAGAAAGGGTGAAGTACAAGGAGGAACCACCCACCACGTCACGTCGACGCTCGCTCATCGCGAGCTTCGTGATCCAATATTTGTGTCCGGGGAGTCCATAAGGCCAATCGAACCTTCGGATGATCCGATAAGCTCTCCGAATGGCCCTCCCGGCCCATCAGCTCGACGCGTTCCATGCGGTCGCAGAGACGGGGCGGTTCTCGCGCGCGGCAAAGCGGCTCGGAATCACGCAGCCGGCGCTGTCGCAGCGCATCCAGCAGCTCGAGGCGGAGCTGAAGCGGCGCCTCTTCGTCCGCGGACCTTCCGGTGTGACCGTGACCGAAGCCGGCGCGCGCCTTCTCCGCTACTGCGAGGCGAAGCGCGCCCTCGAATCGGAGGTCCTCGACGACCTCGCCGTCGAGCAAGGGAGCACGAAGGCGTCCGAGCTCTCGGGCACCGTCCGCCTCGCGGCGTTCTCGTCGGTCGCACGCTCGTGCGTGCTGCCCGCGATCGCTCCGATCTTCCGCGAGCACCCGCGCCTCATCGTCGACTTCGCGGTCCGGGAGATGAGCGACCTCGAGGCGCTGCTGACGCAGGGGACCTCCGAGCTCGTCATCCTCGATCGCGTCATCCCGCGGCCCGACATGGATCACGTCGCACTCGGCTTCGAAGAGCTCGTCCTCGTCGAGAGCAAGAGCCAGCGTGCGCGCGACGACGTCTACCTCGACCACGATCCGGACGACGACACGACGTTGCGGTTTCTCGGCCGGCAGGGAGTGAAAGCGCGCTACGTGCGCCGCTCCTTCTTCGACGACATCTATGGCGTCCTCGATGCCGCCGCGCTCGGACTCGGGCGCGCAGTGGTCCCGCGGCACATGCTCGTCGGATCGCACCTCGACGCGCTCCGGATCGTGACGGAGTTGCGCCCGACACGCTCGCCGGTGGTGATGCACTGGTTCCGGCAGCCTTCGTACACGCGCGCGCAAGAAGCGGTGCGCGCGGCGCTGATGAACGGCGTCCCGCTAGCGCTCGGCGAAAAGCCCGTGCGCAAGGGGACGAAGGCGTAGCTGCAGGTCGATCTCACGGACGCTCGCGGACGTCGGCGTGACCGAAGCGTTCGGTCGAGGTCGTGGCGTACGCGAACGCCATGTCTTGCGGCGGACGCTCGCCGTCTTGCGGTAGCCTGGTCGCATGCCTGGGCCGCGCCTTCTCGGGATCGACATCGGGACGACCGGAGTCCGCGCGGCGATCTTCGACGCGACGGGGACCATGCTTGCGGACGCCAGCGTGCCGTGCGTGTTCGAGTCGCCCGAACCGGGCTGGGCCGAGGTCCGGCCGGATCGATGGTGGCGCGCGACACAGGCCGTGCTCGGGGATCTCGCGCCGCGTGCCCCTCACGGCAACCTCGCCGACGTCAGCGCGATCTGCGTCGTCGGTCAGGCGCCGACGGTGGTGCTCGTCGACGACGAAGGCGCAGCGCTCGGCCCGGCGATCCTCTGGCTCGACACGCGCGCCGCGGACGAAGCACACGAGCTCGGCGCACACGCGTATTATCTCGGGCCGAAGCTCCTCTGGCTCTCCCGGCACGGAGCCTCGCTACGCGCGCCCGACAGCGCGCGCGGTCGCGCCGACGCGGCTTGGCGTCTGCCCGATCCCGATGTCCTCGGGCGCGCGCGATGGATCCTCCAATCGCACGCGTTCGTCGCGCATCGATTGACCGGGGTCGCCGCGATCGATGCGTCGACGGCTGCGCTGAGCCTCCCCTTCTTCGATCTCGCGAATCGGAGCTGGATCCCGTGGGCGTGCGAGTCGGTCGGCGTCCGCATGGAGCAGCTACCTCCCGTGCGCGCTGCACACGACGTCATCGGCGAGGTCACGGGCTCGGCGGCGGCGGCGATCGGCCATGGGCTCCGCGCAGGAATTCCGGTCGTGGCGGGCGGCGGAGACTTCGCGGCCGCAACGCTCGGAGCAGGTGTCGTCGACGAAGGCGAGGCCTGCCTGATGCTGGGTACCGCCGGCAACCTTCTCGTGCCGCGTCGTACGCCGGGCACCGATCGGCGGCTCATCAACGCGCATCACGTCGGTGCGAACGTGTGGCTGTCGCTCGGCGGGACGCTCTCGGGCGGAGCGCAGGAGTGGCTTCGCCATGCGCTGACGCGCGGGTCGTCGACGGAGGACACGGCCGTGCGTAGTGCGCCTCCGCCGTTCGACGTGCTCGACGCCGAGGCGGAGATGATCCCGAGCGGGAGCGAGGGGCTTCTCTTCCTTCCGTACCTGCAAGGCGAACGAACGCCGATCTGGGACACCGAAGCGCGCGGCTCGTACATCGGGCTCGGACTCCACCACGGGCGCGGACATCTCTGGCGCGCGCTGCTGGAAGGGATCGCGCTCGGGTTCGTCGACTGCCAAGAGGTCGTCGCGGAGGACGGCGTTCGAATCCGTGACGTCGTCGCTGCGAACGGCGGCGGCAAGAGCGCTCTGTTCCGTCAGATCCTCTGCGATGCGCTGGGCGTACCGCTCACGTACACGCCGGCATCGGGCGGCACCGTTGCGGGAGCCGCGTTCCTCGCGGGGCTCGGGACGGGCGCCGTTCGTTCGGCGAACGACGCGCGAACGTGGCGCGGCTCGTCGGTGAAGCACGAGCCGAACATGAAGGCGCACGAGCGTTATCGCGAGCTCCTCATGCTCCGCCGCCAGGCCTACGCCGGCTTGAAGCCAGTGTTCAAAGGCCTGGCGCGGCATCGCTAGCCTCGCGCCTCTCGTCCACCGACGCAGGCCGCGCGTTCGACCGCGGCAGGATGGTCTCCCAGGCCCGAAACACGGTGTGGGTGGAGGTGTGCGCGCTTTCCCCGCCGATTTCTCGCAACTGAACCCGGGAGCGACCGAAGGGGGAGGCACGCGGCGCCGGTCGCTGCGAGGAGGACGCATGAACGACGAATCCCTTTCCGCTATCGCGGACGAAATCGAACGGCAGAACGCGCAGTTCGAGGACGTGAAGAAGACCGCTGCCGCGCTGGGCGACCTGCAGTTCGAGGTGCCGACGGCCTTCTTCGACGAGCTCGAGGAGGTCGCTGACCCCCGCGCCCCGGCCTTCACCATGCCCGCCAACGCCCTTCGCGTCTGACCCCATCAATTCAACGGAGAACGACCATGAGCAACGTCAGCAACGTCCAGAACAGCGGTGTCCCTTTCATGACGAGCTTCACGCCGGACATCTCGACCAACGCACTGAGCCCGGAAGGTCTGCTCATGTACTGCTCGAGCCGCCTCGAAGCGCTCGACACGAACATCAAGCAGTACTTCGCCGAGCAGCAGCGTCGAAACGCGGGCATCCGAGACGCTTCGAAGCTGCTCGAGATCTTGCAGAGCGGGACCTGGGGCACCGGTCAGATGGGTGCGAACAAGCCCGACGACGACAACAGCCGCAACTGGTGGGGCGACGATCCCGGTGTTCGAGCCAGCCACGCCCAGAACCACGCGAACAAGGCGAACGAGCTCCTCGACCTGTGGCGGTCGACCGAGAGCCCGGAGGTGAAGGCGGCGTGTGAAGCAGCCTTCAAGCAGGTGAGCGGCCGCGACCTGAAGGACTTTTCGGCCAAGGGGCAGACCATCTCGGGCGACCAGGTCCTCGCAGCGGCGGGAAACATCGAGCCGGTGACGAAGGAACAGCGCATGGCTCAGGTCGAGGCGATCAAGAACGAGCAGTCGAGCATGACCAAGGCGGCGGAGATGAACATGATCCAGCTCCAGTCGCTCGTCTCGCAGCGTCAGCTCGCCATCCAGCTCACGACGCAGATGATGCAGACGATGCACGAGTCGTCGAAGCAGGTCGTCGGGAACATCCGGTGATTGCCATGGATGCCACCGGTCACACTCTCGAAGCCCTGTACGCAGCAGGTCACTGGCTCGTCGAGCAGGATCGACCTCGCCAGGCCATCTCGCTCTTCCGCACGATGCTTCTCGTCGACGCACGCGACGAACGCGGGTGGCTCGCCCTCGCCACCTGTCACGAGAAGCTCGACGAGCCCGAGAAGGCGCTCGCTCTCTGCCAGCTCGCGCTCAGCGCGTGCGACGGCAAGGCGGTCCGCTGCACGATCGCCCGGGCGCGGCTGCACCGTACGCTGGGCGATCGGGAGGAGGCGCTCGCGGCTTACGGTGAGGCCGCCCGCATCGCCGAGTCCATCGGCGACGACGAGCTCGCGGCGATCATCGCGGGAGAGGTCGGTGCAGCATGAGCAACGTGACCAGCACGCTGGCAGCGCCTCGCATCGGGGGCGGCATCGGCCAGGCATCAGCTCCCCAGGCGACAACGTTCACGCTCCTCCCCGCGCCGGCGTCGGCGCAGCCCGACGTCGGGGACGCGATCACGCAGCTCTTGCAGGTCTCTTCTCAGATCTCCGAGCAGCAGATGTTGCTCGGCAAGGGCCAGGTGGATGCCGCCGAGGGGCAGCGAAAGGTCGCGTCGGCTCGCCGGAAAGAAGCCCTCGACCGCGCGATCGAGGCGGCTCGGAAGGCGCGCGAAGCGCAGAAGGACAGCGGCGGGTTCTTCTCGTTCGTGACCGACAACATCGGCCTCACGGGGCTCGTCGGTCTCGCGACGTTCAACATCGGACTCGTCGCCGCCGACATCACGGCCCACAAGACGGGCCTCGCTGACAACAGCACGAACCTGCTCGACCTCGGCGCCGCCGCCTTCGGCGGTCCGCTCGGTTACCTCGCCGCCCAAGGAGCCAAAGAGCTCGCTCCGGATGTCGCGCAGACGAGCGTGGCCGCGATGCTGCTCGGAGGCCCCATGGGGCTCGCGCTCGAACGCGCGGCGGAGAAGATGGTTCCCGACGATTTCGAGAAGGACCTCGACAAGATCACGACCATCAAGGACGACGACGTTCGGTTCGCGAACAAGATCGCTCTCATGGTCGCGATGACAGCGGTCGCTGCAACGACGACGGTGCTGACCGGCGGCACCTCTGCCCCGGCCGTCGTGGCCCTCGTCGGGATCGGTATCTCGACGACGACCCAGATCGCGGCCGAGACCGGGGCGCTCAAGGAGGTCTTCGGACAGAAAGCGGCCGTTTACGTCTCGCTCGGCGGCGCGATCACCGGAGCAGCACTCACCCTCGGCGGATCGGTCTGGTCGGTGTTTGCGGGCGCGTCGAAGGTCACCGAGCTGAGCAAGACCACCAAGGACGTCATCTGTGCCCTCGACGCTGCGAAGGCGATCACGGAGGGCGTGTCGACGACGCTCGATGGAGTTCGCGCTCTCGAAGCGGCCGAGTACCAGCACGACGCCGACATCGCCAAGACCGACGCTCAAGAACAGCGGAACGTTCTCCAGCGCATCGAGAAGATCATCGACGACATCCTCGAGGACCTGAAAGAGGCGAAAGAGTCCGCTGATCGAGCCGCCGAAACGCTGCAGTCATCTCTCCAGGTCAAGAACCAAACCCTGCTCCAAGCAGGATCGATGAAGGTTTGAACAATGTGTCCCGTCTCCCTCCCCATCAACGTTTCCGTGACTCAGGTGTCCTCCGCTGAAGCGGTCGGGCCGACGAATTCATCCGGTGCTGCTGCGTTGCCCATCGGCGGTCTCATGCCCGAGCCCCAGGGCGCGGACATCGGGCTCGTGATCGCTCAGCTCGCGATCGAGAACGCCTTCACCGCCCGCAAGCAGGCGCGCCACGATCGGCAGCACGCCAACACGGCGATGATCGCCGCGCAGAAGGAGCAGATCGCCCACATGCGCGAGGAGGCCGACAAGCGTTACGAAGCGGCGAAGTTCGAGGCTTGGGGCAAGATCGCCGAAGGTGGCTGCGGGATCCTTGGAGGGATGGTCTCCGGAAGTGGGCTGTTCAAGCTCATCGGCGGTACGGACGAAAGTGGCCTGCAGACCCGACGTGGTTGGGGAGAAGCAGCCTCCTCACTAGGACGAGTGGGATCCGGCGTTACCTCGGTCATCACCGCGGGCGAGAGGCACGACGCGGATCTCGAGGGTGCTGCGGCCAAGGCCGCCGAGATAGAGGCGACTGCGCAGAAGGACGCGATCGGGAACGCCGACGACGAGATCAAGGAGGCCCGCGAGCACATTCGCACGGCGCTCGACTTCCTTCGCGACTTCCAGGCCGCGCAGCAGAAGGCGATGAGCTCCGCCATCCGCGGCTGATGCTCGCGAGGATGGACGCGCCGTGCCCCTCCAGCATCGATGAGCGCAGCTCGGGGATCGCTCGTCGATGCTCGCGGGGCTCTGCTCGTTCCCAGCTGCGCGCTCGTCCGCTGCACGCGCGAGACTGCAGCCCTGCTCGTCCCGCGACCGAGTATGCTGCGCGGCGTGAAGCTCTATACGAAGACGGGTGACGACGGGACGACGGGGCTCTTTGGCGGTGCGCGCGTGAAGAAGGCGTCGCTGCGCGTCGAGGCGTACGGGACGGTGGACGAGACGAACGCGGCCATCGGCGTCGCGCGCGCGACGAAGCTCGAGCCGTTCACCGACGAGATCCTCGCGCAGGTCCAGGTCGATCTCTTCACGCTCGGCGCCGAGCTCGCGTGTGTGCCGGGCAAGGAGTCGAAGATGTCGATGAAGCTCCTCGACGCCGCCGACGCCGAGCGAATCGAGAAGGCGATCGACGCCGCGGAGGAAGGTCTTCCGCCGCTCAAGAGCTTCGTCCTCCCCGGCGGAAGCGCACAGGCCGCGGCGCTCCACTACGCCCGCACGGTCAGCCGCCGCGCCGAGCGAGGCGTGCTGGCGCTCGATGACGTTCCTGCCCGACCGGCGATCGTCATCTATCTGAACCGGCTCAGCGATCTCCTCTTCGTCCTCGCGCGAAAGGCGAACGCGACGCTCGGTGTGGAAGACGTGCCCTGGGCTCCGCGCGGCGCCTGACTAGCCGCGAGACCACGTCGGCCGCCGAGCTCGCCTCGTGTCCTGCGCCTGACGTGGAATAGACGATGCAGCCCAGATGTCGCGCCCCACAGCACGGAGATCCGCGATGTCTCAGCTCGATCGATACGGCACGGCTGGAGAGCCCCCGGCGAGCGCGCATGCGCTCGAGCCTTTCGTGCACGAAGAGGAGGTCCGGCACTACCTCGACGTCTACGCGCGCGCGGTCACGAACGGCGACGTGAGGGGCGTCTCTGCCATGTGGGCCGTGCCATCGCTCGTCCTCGGCGACTACGGCGCGCAGGCGGTCACGGACCTTCTGCAGATCCAGACGCTCTTCGCCGGTGCGAAGGAACACTACGCCGCGCACGGGATCGTCGACACGCGACCCGACATCCAGAGCATCCAGTGGCTCACGCCGCACATCGTCGTCGCCGACGTGCGCTGGCCGCTCTTCGACGCGGACCATCACGAGCGCGGCGTCGAATATTCGACGTACACGCTCGAGCGCGACGGCGGAGGCGAGCTCAAGATGCGCGTCGCCGTCATGCGCGGCGAGATCGCCATCGAAGCGCACTGATCGTTCGCGTTTCTGATGCCGCTCGCTGTCTCGCGGGCGAGCGGTTCGCGTCGCTCAGGCCGCTTCGAGGAGCTGCGAGGCGAGGAGCTTGCGGCCGCGGTGGAGGCGGCTCATGACGGTGCCGACCGGGACGCCGAGCTCGCTCGCCGCTTCGCGGTAGGTGAGGTCGTCGAGGTCGACGAGCTCGAGGACCGAACGGAACGTCTCGGGCAGCGCATCGAGCTTGCCTTGCGTCTTCGTGGTGAGCGACAGCGTGGCGTCCGGAGCCGAGAAGCGCTCCGGCATCGTCCACGCGCACGGGTCCGACGCGAGCGCGCGGAGCGCGTTCTTGTCGCGACGTGAGCGGCGGTAGCGCGTGATGAAGACGCTGAAGAGGATCTGGTAGACCCACGCGCGCAGGTTCGTGCCGCGCTCGTACTGCTTCCCGAACTTGAGCGCGCGCTCGACCGTGTCCTGGACGACGTCGTCGGCCGTCGTCGGGTCGCCGCACAGACGGCACGCTCGACCGCGCAGCTCGGGGATCATCTCCACGAGCCCGAGCTCGAAGCTCTTCTTGTCGTGGGCAACGAGCGTGCGGGTCGAACGGTCGGCGGTCGTGACGGCGGTGTTCGGCATCGGTGTCCTCTGGACCATGCCCATCGCAACGCCGATGCCACACCTGAGAGCGCCGAAACGACGCGGAATTTCGGCACCCGCCACGGGCCCGTGTGTCCGGGCGGCCAACCTCGCGTGGCCGCCGCCACGCACGCGAGCCCGCCCCCACGCACGGCCGTGCCTCGCGCGCGTGCCGTCAGTCGCCGGCGAGGAGTGCCGCGAGGACGTCGGGTAGGCCGTCGGCGATCTCACCCGCGAGGAGGCCTCGGTCGCCGTGTTCCTTCTGCCATGCCGTCCCCGAGACGCCGTGGAGGAACGCTCCGCACCACGCAGCGTCGAACGGCGGAAGTGAGCATGCGAGCGCGCCGATGATCCCCGAGAGGACGTCGCCCGATCCTGCGGTCGCGAGCGCCGGGCTCCCCGAGCCGCTCACGACGGCGCGCCCATCTGGAGACGCGATGACGGTGTAAGCGCCCTTGAGGAGCACGACGGCGTTCGCTCGCACGGCCGCTTCGCGCGCAGCAGCGAAGCGATCGCCTTCGATCGCATCGGACGACCGGCCGAGGAGTCGACCGAGCTCGCCGGAATGCGGCGTGAGGATCGCGCGGCCACCCGCGGCGGCGAAGTGCTCGGGCGCGCCTGCGTGGATCGTGAACGAGTCCGCATCGGCGACGATCGGTCCCTCGAACGTCGCGAGGATGTGGCTCGAGACCGTGCGTGCAGCATCGTTCGTCCCGAAGCCCGGCCCGAGCACGACGGCTCGTTTGTGCGCGAGCAGCGCATCGACCGATCGCGCGAGCGCCTCGGGATCGGTGTCCGACGCGAGACGCCCGACCATCACCTCGACGACGCGCGCTTCGAGGGCCGGAGCCGCCTCGGGCCATGTCACGATCGTTGCCGCGCCTGCACCGCCACGGAGCGCGCCCGTCGCCGAGAGGAGCGACGCGCCGACTTTGCCCGGAGAGCCCGCGACGATCGCGACGTGCCCTGCGCGGTACTTGTGGCCGTCGATCGGACGCTTGTGAATCCGCGCGCGAACGTCGCTCGACTCGACGAGCTCGGCGGCGTGTTCGTGAAGCAGCGTCGGCGGCACGCCGATGTCGACGACGTGCACCGGCCCGGACGTACGCGCCCCGTGCGGGGTGACGTGTCCGAGCTTCAGATGCGCGAACGTGACCGTGACATCGGCCTCCACCGAGATCCCGAGCGTGACGCCCGTGTCGGTATCGAGACCGGACGGAACGTCGAGTGCAGCAATGCGAAGACGACGCCCGAACACGCGTGCTTCGTTCAGGAGGCGGATGACGCTCGCCATCGGCTCGGCGATCGGTCGGTCGAGACCGGTTCCGAAGAGCGCATCGACGGCGACGTCGGCGTCCGCCAGCGCATCGCCGAGCCGCTGGAGCGACTGGCCGAGCGGCACGTTCTCGACGGTCCCCCCGATCCCCGCGAACGCATCGTGGTTGGCGCGGCAGTCGGGCGTCATCTTGGCCGGGTCGCCGGCGAGCCACGCCTCGACTCGCGCGCCACGCGTGAGCATGTGCCGCGCGACGACGAAACCATCGCCGCCGTTGTTCCCTGCTCCGCAGACGACGACGACCCTTCCCGCGGCCGCAACTCCGCCGAGCAGCTCGCGTTCGATGATGTCGGCAGCGCCGCGTCCCGCGTTCTCCATCAAGAGGAGGCTGGGCACATGGCACGCATTGATCGCGTGCTTGTCGAACGCACGCATCTGCGCGCGCGAGAGCACCGGAATCATCGCGCCTCTTCGATCTTCGCGGGCTTCGTGCGCTCGAGGATCACGACGGCAACGGCAACGCCGGCGTCGTGCGTGATGCTGACGTGCCAGGTGTCGGCGCCGAAGCGCTCGACGGTGGTGATCGCGTTGCCCGACAGCTCGAGGACCGGACGTCCGCTCGGCGCGCGTCGGACCTGCACCTCGTGCCAGCCGACGCCGCGTGCGCCGTCGAGCGCCTTCGCGAACGCTTCCTTCACGGCGAAGCGTCCCGCGAGCGCCGTGGCCTGTTCCCGCCCCATCAGGTCCTCGCGCTCGGCATCGCTGCAGATGCGCGAGAAGAAGCGATCACCATGGCGCTCGAGCGCGCGACGCATGCGCTCGATCGAGCAGACGTCGATCCCGAGCCCGACGATCATGCAGGTCTCCCCTTCGCGATCGCCCCGAGCATCGCCTTCACCGCGCCCCCGAGCGACATGAAGACGGCATCCGCGATGACCGCATGGCCGATGTTCAGCTCCACGATCTCCTCGATCGATACGAGCGCACCGACGTTGCGCGTCGTCAAGCCATGGCCGGCTGCGATCTCGAGCCCGAGCTCCCGTCCCCGCTTCGCCGCAGCAGCGAGCCGCACGTGCTCGTGCTGAGCGGTCGCCGGCATCGGCTTCGTGAGATCGTGCGACGAAGGCCGCCCGTAGCCGAACGCGTGAGCGTATTCACCGGTGTGGAGCTCGATCTGCTCGACACCGAGCTCGTGCGAGGCCTCGATCTGCTTCACATCCGGCGCGATGAAGAGACTCACCTTGATGTCCGCTGCCTGGAGCGTGGCGATGTGCTTCGCGAGCGACTCGGCGTTGCCGACGACGTCGAGACCACCTTCGGTCGTGCGCTCCTCACGGCGCTCGGGCACGAGCGTGACCACGTCGGGACGGGTCTTTACGGCGATGCCGATCATCTCGTCGGTCGCGGCGCACTCCAGGTTGAACGTCGCGCGCAGCGTCGCGCGCAGACGCTCGACGTCCTCGTCGCGGATGTGCCGCCGGTCCTCGCGGAGATGGGCTGTGATGCCATGCGCTCCGGCGTCGAGACACACGCGCGCCGCCTCGATCGGGTCGGGGTACGGCGTCCCCCGTGCATTCCGGAGCGTGGCGACGTGATCGATGTTGATGTGCAGGCGCATCTCGGCCGCACCCTATCACACGAGGACGGCAACTACTTGCGGGCCCCCCGTGGCGTCAGCTGGGCTGGAGAGCCGGAGTCCACCCGCGAGCCAGTCGGTACGCGAGCGCCCCCGCCACCACCAGGTCCCAGCTCAGGCACGGGATCGTGTACCACGCGGGGGCGAACTCGCTTCCCGGTCCGACGTAGTGGATCGCGATGTCCCAAACGGGATGCGCCGCCCAGCCGGCGACGAGCCACCAAGCGGAGCGACGCAATCCGAGCATCCCGAGCGTGCCGTAGATGCCTACGCCGAGCAGCTCGACGAGGAGCCAGGACGTGCTCGTGTGGGCGTCGACCGAGAAGTAGATGTAGACGAGGGCTGCGATGATCAGGCCACGGGCGAGGATCTTCCGGGTGTGGAGCGGACGTGCGTAGTAGGCGAAGAGCAGGAACAGCGCTCCTCCCACAGCACCGACGAGCAGCGGGACAAGGTGTTGGATGAAGTCGACCGGCGGAACGTGGCTCGTGTTGGGCATCTCTGCGCTCTTTCGACGCTAGAGACGCGGCGGGCCGAAGCGCATTACACCTCCGAGAGGGAATCTCGATCCTCACGTGACGAAGCCCGCCGGCCGGGTCGCGGTGGCGGGCTTCGTTCTCGTCTGGCGAGTCGGAGGGCGGATCAGTCGTCCGCGCCGCCGCCTTGCTCGCTCTCCTCCTCCGTCTTCGGCGTCGAGAGGATCTCGCCGTTCGGGCCGTCGCGGCGGATGATGAGCGTCCGCCGGCCGATCGTGTCGTTGTTCTCGCGCGCGACGACCGTGATCGCGTTCACGCCCGGCCGGAGCGGCACCGACGTCTCGAACGTCATCCGCTTCGGATCGGAGCCGTTGCGGTTCGAGCGGTAGAACACCTTGCGGTTGCCGACGAACACGTACGCGTCGAGCAGCTTGTCCGCGTCCGTTGCCGTCGCCTTGATCTGGACCTTGTCGTCCCGCACCGAGAGCGCGACCGGCTGGACCTCGACAGACGGCGGGAAGCGCCGCATCGTCTCCTCGAACGCGATGACGGGCGCCGGGCTGCTGCCGGGCTCGAGCTCCGACGTCTTCACGAAGCCGAAGCGCGCGTCGCCGAGGGAGACCTTCGTGAGGTCACCGGCGGTGGCGAGCACGTTGACGGCGGTGCCTGCGCCGAGGCGCCCGAACGTGCGGGCTCCCGGCTCGGGCGACTCGAGGAGCGTCGCTCCGCCGGCGCGCGCCTTCATCGTCCCGCTCGCCTGCGTGAGCGTCGTCGGGACGGTGATCGGCATGCGGACCTTCTCGATGACCGTCTCGCGGAGATCGCGATCGGTGATCGAGAGCTCCACCTTCGCCTCCGGATCGGCGAGCGGCGCCTCCACGTCGAACGTGAACGTGAGCTTCTTGACCTCGCCGGGCTGCATGTTCGACAGGTCGTAGCGACCCTCGTGCAGGAGGAGGCCGTCGCCCGAGAGGTTGCGCAGGTTCGCCTGCGTCTCGTAGCTCTTGCCCTTCCCGACGTTCTTCACGGACACGTACATCGTCAGGTGCTCGCCCTTCTGCACCTTGCCGTCGCCGTTGCCCTTGCGCGAGTCGGCGATCTGGTAGCTATACGCGAACACCGGGCGCTCGAGCGCCTTCACGCCGACGCGCAGCGTCTGCTCGGCAGGCGCACGACCGCGCGCCTCGTCGAACTTGACCGAGATGCCGTCCTGACGCGAGAGCGTGTCGCGCGGGACCCGGCAAACGCGCGGCGCGTCCTTCGGGAGCGGCGCCGTCGAGCCGGGCTTGTGCCCGTCGACCTCGCACCAACCGAGCGGGATCGACGCCGTCTTCGTCTTGCCCGGCTCGAGCTTGCCGATGACGAGCTCCTTGTTGTCGTAGAGACCGTTGTCGCTCTTCGTCACCGCCGCGAGGCGATAGAGCGCCGCCGTCCCCTTGTTCGTGACGCTGACCTTGAGGCTCATCGGGTCGCCGGCGTTGACCTCGTTACCGGGCTTGTCGGTCTCGAGCTTCACCTCGACGTTCGGCGCCGGGGCGTTCGGTGCAGCGTGCTGCACGTCGGCCGGTGCGTCGCTCCAGTCGATGCCGAGCTGCTGCAGATCCGCCGAGACCTTCTGCAGCTCGGTACGGCGCGCGTCGTCGATGATCTGCTTCGCCGCGCGCACCTGCTCGAGGCGCTTGCCGTGCGGGACCTTCGCGACGACGTCGCGCGCGAACTTCACCGGGAAGTCCTTGTTCGGGAAGTCGGGGCCGAGGACCTCGTCCGGATCGCCACCTCGCTCGCGGAGCTCGCGACGCAGCGACTCGGGCAGGTTGTAGCGGACGATCTCCTGCGGCTTCTGCCCCTCTTTGATCCGAGAGTTGGAGAGGCTGCGCGAGAGATCGCGCTCCTTGATCATCCCGGTGTCGACCGTGAGATCCATCTCCTGGTTGTCCGCCGTCATCGGGTCGAGCTCGATGTCGGGCGTGACGCCAGTGCCCTGGATGGAGATGTCGCCCGGCATCGTCAGATACTGAGCGATCGTGAGCTTCAGCGCGGCGCGGTCGGGAAGCTCGGTGAAGACGAGCTGGACGGAGCCCTTACCGAAGGACGTCTCGCCGATGATGATCGCGCGGTCGTGGTTCTTGAGCGCGCCGGCGACGATCTCGCTCGCGCTGGCGCTCGAGCCGTTGATGAGGAGCGCGATCGGGTAGTTCGGCTCGGTGCCGTCCGGATGCGCGACCTTCTCCTCGCGATCCTCGCCGGCGCCGGGATTGCCGACCGTCGCGACGATGGGACCGTTCAGGAGGAACTTGTCGGCGACGCGCGCGGCCTGCTCGAGGAGGCCACCCGGGTTGCCACGGAGGTCGAGGACGAGCCCCTTGAGCTCGCCGTTGCCCTTCATCCGCTGGAGCGCCTCGTCGAGGTCCTTCGACGTGTTCGCCTGGAACTGCTTGATGCGGACGTAGCCGATGCCGTCGCCGAGCGACTTCGACTCGACACTCTGCACCTTGATCACTTCGCGCATGAGCTCGAACGGCTTCGGCTGCTGCCAGCCATCCGGCCCGTCACGACGGAGCCACACGGTGACCTTCGTGCCAGGCGCACCGCGGAGGTGCTGCACGGCCTCGTTGAGGCCCATGTTGAGCGTCGACTCGCCGCCGATCTTCGTGATGCGGTCGTACTTCCGGACGCCGGCGCGGAACGCGGGGGTTCCCGGCATCGGGTTGATGACCGTGAGCTGCTGATCGCGGATCGAGATGACGATCCCGAGGCCGCCGAACTGGCCGCTCGTCGAGAGGTTCATCTCCTTGTACGCCTCGGGCGAGAGCAGCACGCTGTGCGGGTCGAGCGTGTGCAGCATGCCGTTGCACGCGGCGTATTCGACCTCGCGCAGATCGACCTCGGTGCCCTTCAGGTTCTCCTGCACGAAGTCGAAGATCTCGCGCAGACGCGCGGACACGTCCCAGAGGCCGAGGACGTTGTCGACGCGGAACTCGCGCTCCTGCGTGTCGACACGCACCTTCACGGTCGGCGACGTCTCCTCGTGGATGATGATGATCTGCGCGACATCGCGCTGCACGTAGTTCAGCGAGGACAGGAGCATGTCCTTCGGCTTCACGCGCTTCGGGTCGACGTACTTGTCGCGGACGTTCTTCAGGACCTCGTTCACGACCCGGAGCTGTCGCAGGTCGTAGTTCGAAGGTCCGTGCTTCGGGTCCGCAGTGCTCGCGACCGCAGGGGCGAGGCCTTCCCAGAGCCCGCCTCCGTGCAGGTTCATCGCGAGCCAGCTGGCGATTCCGAAGGCGACGAAGAGCGCGAGGAATTTGAGCGCGCGCGGAAGGAGACGCATCGATTCGAGTATAGACGCGCGAGGCTCCTCTTGGGCCTACGAAGGCGCAAAAATCGCGCGAAATGAAGCGCGTCGTGTGGCTACGGCGGAGCACGACCGGGCTCAGCCTCTCTCGAGGCGTCCGGTCAGCCGTCAGCCGTCAGCCCTTACGGATGACGGCGATGTAGAAACCGCCGAAGCTCGCGGCGGGAGTGTCGCAGAGGAACCGTTCAGCCGCACGAAGCATTCCCGCGAGACCGGGCACCGTCATCGCCACGGCCGCAGGCGTCACGATGCGGATGCCGCGTGCCGCCTCGATGCGGGTCCCCGGCGGCAGGATCTTCGGGAGCACGCGCGGCGAGTCGAACCGCGTGTAGACGGCGCTCTCGCGCGTCTTTTCGCTGATCTTCCCTGCGGGGCCGATGCGCTTGGCGAGCCCGCGGAGGCTCCAGGGGTTGTAGAACTCCGCGAGGATCACGCCGCCCGGACGCGTCACGCGCGCCATCTCGGCGAGCGCCCGACCGATGTCGGGCACGTGCGCGAGCACCTTGAACGAGCACGTGACGTCGAAGCTCGCGTCCGGGAACGGGAGCGCGGTCACGCTCCCTTCGTGGACCTCGAGGCCGCGGGCACGCGCGAGCTCCAGCATTCCCGGCGAGAGGTCGATGCCGACCGCACGCCGGGCGTGCTCGCCGATGCGCTCGAGGATGAGCCCGGTACCGCACCCGCACTCGAGGACGTCTTTGCCGCTGCCGTAACGGGCGCACAGCTCGACTTCGAGGTCGTCGACGAGCGCGTGGTAGCCGTCCTTGCTGTTCGGGCGGCGGTGCCGCTCGTAGCTCTTGCTGAACTCGTCGTAGTAGGCGCGAGTCTGTTCGAGGCCGCCGCGATCCAGGGTCATCGGGGCCCGGGATCTAGCACTACGTCTTCTCTTTCGCGACCATGCTCGGCTCTTTCGCGACCATGCTCGGCCGCTCCTTCGCGAGCATCGTCACGATCCGCGTCACGCGCCCACGGAGCTCGGGGCCCTTCGGGATGAAGTCCTGCGCGCCGAGCTCCAGCATGAGTCCCACGTCCGTCGGTGAGCCCCCCGCGCTCATCGCAACGACGGTGGAAGCATCGACGAGGTGCACGCCACGAAGATAGGTGAACAGCTCGAAGCCGCTCATCTTGGGCATGTTCAGATCGAGGAACACGAGCCGCGGAGCCTTCTTCCGAAAATGCTCGAGCGCGTGCTGCGCGTCCGATGCGATCATGATCTCGGCGCCGGGAGCCGCTTGCTTCACGTAGAGCGCGACGAGCCGTGCGATGTCCGTGTCGTCGTCGACGATCAGGACCGACAGCCGGCTCGGCTCGGCGGCCTCACGCGAGATCTCCTCTTTCGCGGCTCGGAGCTGCCACACGACGGCGTCCATCGAGACGGGACGATCGTTCGGGTCTTTCGCCATCAGCGCCGTCACGAGCTCGCTCAGACGGCGCGGCACGGAGACGGTATCGGAGAGCCTCGGGATGGCCGCATCCGCGTGGCTGACGAGGACGTCGAGCGGATCGTCGCCGTGGTACGGCAGCGTCCCCGCGAGCACGCGATACGCGAGCACTCCGAACGCATAGACGTCGGCGAGATGACGCTCCGTTCCGAGCTGTCGGCCCGAGAAGATCTCGGGCGCCATGTAGTCGGGCGTACCTGCGACGATCCCGCGATCCCGCTCGTACGCTGCCCGAACGAGACCGAGGTCCATCAAGACGACGCGGCCGCTCGCGGAGAGGAGAATGTTCTCCGGCTTGACGTCGCCGTGCGAGATGCCGGCTCGATGGATCGCCGCCATGCCGTCGGCGATGGCGACGAGGACATCGAGGCGCTCGAGCAGCGGCATGCGCTCGCCGAGGCGCTCGAGATGATGGGCGAGCGTCACGCCGGAGACGTGCTCCATCACCATGTAGTCGACGCCATGATGGCAGCCGAGCGCGTACACGCCGACGACGCCGGGATGACGGAGCGCCGCGAGCGCCCTTGCCTCGTTTCGAATCGAGAACTGCAGCTCGATGTCGGCGAAGTTCGCCTTGATGGCGACGCGCCGGACGAGCCCGACGTCCTGGGCCTCGAAGACCTGCCCCATGCCTCCATGACCGAGGAGAGCGCGTATCTCGTACGTGTCCGAGACCAGCTCTCCGATGTGGAAGATCGTCGGTTGCGCCTCGATCACGGGGTCCTTCGTTCCCCCTCCCCGAACGAAGTCTACCTCTATCGTGCGGCGCCCGAACAGGAACTGTGGAGCTCGTCCCGGTCACGGGCACACGCGGCGTTCGAGCCACGTGATCGTGGAATCCCCGTAGAGCAGCCAGACCGCGCCCTTCTCGTCCTCGATGAGCGCCACGTCCGTCGTTCCTTTGGCAGGCGCGATTTCGCCGAGCGACGTGAAGGCGCCGGAACCATCCACTTTTCCGAGTTCGAGGATGCGCGGCGAGCCCGGCGCCTTCTCGCGCGGACGAACGCGGAAGACCCATGCGGTCTTGCCGTCGCGCGCAGGCGCGGCCGCGATCGGGGCGGGATCGAGCCCATTGGGATAGCGGGACCAGACGGCGGGGACGTCGTCTCTCGGCGGCTCTTCGATCGGGAGCGCGGCCATCCCGAAGTCGACGGTCTCGCGCGGCATCGGAACGAACGCGAACCCCTTTGCGCCCGCAGCCGCGACCGTGAAATCGATCCCACGCTCCGGCGCCCCACCGACGAACATGACGGCATCGTCGCCGACCGCGAGCTCGTTGTTCTTGATCGACAGGACGCGCGCATGGACCGGGACCATCGCCGTGCGCGTGTCGAGATAGACCGCCACCGCGGTCTCGCCGCGCGGGAGGAACCGCAGCGTCGTCGCGCCGGCGCCTTCCTCGGAGAGCCGCACCGGATCGCGCTCGTCGAGCGCGACGAATGCCTGCAGCATGTCGCCTTCCGTCGTCCGGCGCACGTCGAGGAAGGCGACGGCGGAGTGGTCGGGACCGAGTGGAGCCGCCGCGATGCGCGTTCCCGAACGGCTCTTCGCGATCGTCCTGCCGGGCTCGGTAGTCCCGAGCACGGTGCGGATCACCGGGCCTCCTGGCGCCTGGCAATACGCGAAGCGACCCGCGAGCTCGCAGGGTGGCCAGCGCATGCCGACGAAGCTCGATGGGCGCGGAGGCACGACGACCGGAGCGCTCTTCGGCGGCGGAGGCGTGATCGCGACCGGATAGATGCGCGGCTTGCCCGCGTCGTTCGTCACGAGCCGGATCTCGTGGGCCGTGACGGCGAGCGCAGCAGGACCGCGGAACGGCTGCTCCGCGGGACCGTACACGAGGCGACAGGTCGACGTGCCCGCGTCGCCGTACGGCTCGTCGACTTCGGCCGATGCGTCGCTGCCCCCGTCCGTGATCGCAGCGCCCGCGTCCGCGTCGCGTGCGGGCGCGAGCGGCCCGCCATCGTTCGAGAGCGCCCGATCGTGCCCCGCATCTCCGCCCGCGTCCGCACCGATCTTCGGTGGATCCTCGCAGCTCTTGCAGGATGCAAGCATCACGAGGGCAGTGAGGAGCGTTCGGCGCACTGCGTGTTTCTACACGACAGGGGAGCGGCATTGCGAGGCTTCGGGTGCGCTTCCGAGCCCTCAGATGAAGCTCGGAAGCGGCAGGCCCGATCAGCCCAATTGCCGTGATCCGTCGAATGCCGCACGAAAAGCTCGTGCACCGATGTTATGCGGGCGTGGCACAGCCCGTGCGATTCGGCGGAGCGAGCGATGGGGGAACATGAACGAGAGCTCGATGGGGTGAACGAGCTCTTCGCGCAAATTGCAGAGGTCCTGCGTGAGGAAGCGGAGCCGCTCGTTCTCGAGCGACCGCGCACCTCCCGAAAGAGCCGGGCGTCCTTCTCCGATCTCGCGCCCATCGTCCCGGCGCGTCCGCCGAGCCCCTCGAGCGCGCCCGTTCCTCCGGTCGTCGTCCAGCGGGTTCACATCGTCGGCCAAGCCGCGCCGTCGGCGCCGGCACTGCCGCAGCTCACGTACCTGCCGAGCGTGATCGTCGCTGAGGACGATCCGCCTTCGTTCTCCGTATCCCCCGCAGCGGGTACGGAGCCGCGAAACGCGCGAACGAAGCGCAAGGTCCGGCGCGGCGCTCGCCCTCCGCGAGCGTTCGGTTGCTCGACGGTGCTCTTCTTCCTCGCGATCTCGCTCCTGGTCTGTGGCGCCGGATTCGCCGCGCTCGTGTACAGCCGCGCCGCCGACCTGCCATTCGAGGTGGAGCTCAGCGGCGCCAACGCGGGTACGCTCCACTGGAAGTAGTTACCGGTCAGGCGCGCGTGGCCCACGCAATCGGACGTGCGGCCGAGCGGGCGAGCGCCTCGGCGAGGCGCTTCGTCGTGAGCGTGCTGCCATCGTCGAGAGCGGCCGCCGATCTCCTCGTGCGGCCGAGATCGGCGAGGATGCGATCGACACACTCCATCGCGCTCGCGGCTGCGAGCTCCGTTCCCACGCCTCTCGCGCCGGCGTTGCAGCCCGCGAAGTAGAGACCGCGGACGGGCGTGTGGACGGGAGGACGGAGGCGCCCGACCTGCTCGGGCGTCTGCCCGGTGGAGACGGCAGGACCGAACTCTTTACCGATCCACGCCTCGATGAAGTCGACGTCGAAGGTATCGATGAAGATCGCGTGGTCGTCGAGCCCCGGCACGACGCGCCGGATCGTCCGGAGCATCGCGCTCTCCCACGCCTTCGGCGGCGACAGCAGTGTCACGTCGGTCGTCGGCGCGACTGCGCACACGGTCAACAGCTGATGCCCCGGCGGCGCGAGCGAAGGGTCGAAGTTCGTCGGAACGGGACAGTAGAAAGGAACGATCGGCGGGACCTCACCGCGCGTGAGGCAACGGAACATCTCCTTCATGTCGTCGGTGCCGACGCGCGCGAGATCGATTCCGTCCCCGACGCCGCCGACGAGACAGCCGG
>JAEXCN010000529.1 GCA_023402175.1 Pseudomonadota bacterium
CTCGATGATCGCGATCGGCGCGCTCTTCGCGACACGCGCCGGCGGCCTGCTCGATCGCCGCCGGACGCCGCCGCCCGGGCTGGTCTGACGGCGGCGCCCACCGCATCGCGCTCCGAGGCTCCGAGGCCTCCGAGCCTCCGAGGGAGGAGGGCCATTCGGTCGGGGGTGGTCAGGACGCACGAGAAAGGTCATCCTTGCCGAATGCGCCGACCGTCGACCGCTCTGGCCGCTCTCGTGCTCGTCTTCTCGGTGCCCGCGGTCGTCACCGCCTGCGGTGCACTCAAGGCGGCCCCCGAGACGACGGCAGACGACGGCGGGACGGGCGACGATACCGAGCCGACCGACGACGACGGAAGCGAGACCTATCTCGACGGCGGCAAGCGTCCCCGCGATGCGGCGCATGCCGACGCGAACGACCCCGCCGCAGAGCCGTGCAGCGAGGTCACCTGCCCGGTCGAGACCGTCGCCGAGAACCTGCACGGCCCCGTCGCCGTCGCGGTGAATGCCACGCACCTCTTCTGGATCGAGGTCGCATCGACGATCCCGAACGCCGGCGGGTTCGGGCAGCTGATCCGGCTCGCGAAGGGCGCGACGTGCAACGATCGGAGCTGCTTCGACGTCCTCGATCCGTTCGTGATCGACGGCGAGCTCGAGGGCCGAGCCATCTTCAACACCGCCATCGCGCTCGGCCCGAACGACGTCTGTTACACACAGTCGTACAACATCCCGCCGAGCCATTCGATCGCGTGTTTCTCGCTCTCTTCGCTGCTGAAACGCTCGCTCGCGAGCGGTACCGGTCCGTCGGTCGCGCTCTGGACCGGAGCAACGGAGGCACGCTGGGCGATCGGCGCGTACGAGACCACCAAAGGCTCGATCCGCGGCCGCGCCCTCGACGGCGGCACCGCCGCGACGCTCGCGCCGGGACGGCCGGATCCGACGTCGGTGACGGGCGATGGCACCTCGACGTACTGGACGGAACGGGCGGCCGCCGGCGCTCCGCCGGGCTCCGTCACCGTGCTCCGGCCCGACGGCGGCATCTCGGAGCTGGCGACGAACCGCAGCGGTCCGACCGCGGTGAAGGTCCACGGCGGCTACGCATACTGGCTCGAGTACGAGTCGCGGCTCGTCATGCGCGTCCGCACCGACGGGATCGGTACGCCCGAGCAGATCGCGACGACCGAGCCACATCCGTTCGCGCTCGTCGTCGACACGAGCGGCGTGTACTGGGCGAGCGCAGGCGCAGCGCAGACGGGCTCGGAGGGATCGATCGCGCGCGCGCCGCTCACGCCCGGCGGCAAGACGACGTTGATGATGACGAACATCCGCAACGTCTACGACGTCGCTGCCGACGGCGAAGCGATCTACGTCGCGTCGATCGGAGCCGACCTCGACGAAGGCAAGATCCTTCGCATGAAGAAGGTCCAGTGAGCCTCGGCTGATCGCGCGCTACGTCCCGCCGTCCGAGGAGTGGGCCGCCCGAGTGCGCTCGGTGTCGAGTCCGGGATGGACGAGACTCGAGAGTTTCACTCGCGACGCCTTCGTCAGGGGACGGCTCCGAGAGGTCACAGGAGGAACGACACCATTGGCCCATTATTGTCCACAGAATTGGCACAATTGGATCGGCCGCAAAATCGGCATTGCACGTCGATTTTGCGCTCGGCCGCGCTAGGTTCTCGGGCGACTGGAGGTGCCAATTGGGCCACAGCGTTGGTCTCGCGATCGATCCGCGCAAGGACGAGCCAATTCACCGGCAGATCTTCGACCAGATCGTCGCACGCATTCATTCGCGCGCCTTCCCGCCGGGCTACAAGCTGCCGCCGACACGGGTGCTCGCGCGCGAGCTGTCGACGCATCGGAACACGGTCGCCCGCGCGTACGGCGATCTCGAAGCGGCCGGGTTCGTGACGGGCTCCGTCGGTCGAGGCACCTACGTCGAGGAGGCTCGTCCGGAGACGCGCGCGGCGCCGCGGGCTCAGGTGACGCAGCCGATGCCATGGCAGGCGCTCGTCGCACGTGCGGCTCGCCCCGAGGTGCTCGGCCGGGCCGAGCGCTGGGCCCGGCGCGTCGAGGACCGCGACGTCGTCAATCTCGCCCGGATGCAGCCGTCGGAGGACCTCCTTCCCGTCGAGCTGATGCGCCGCTGCCTGACGCGCGCGATGGCGCAGCACGGCGCGCGTGCGATGAGCTACGCGCCGCCCGAAGGCGTGCCGCGCCTCCGGGAGCAGATCGCGCAAGAGCTTTCGTCACGTGGCGTCCCCGCCACGCCCGAGGACGTGCTCGTCACGTCGGGAAGCCAGCAAGGTCTCGATCTCGTCGCGCGCACGCTCGTCAATCCAGGCGAGACGATCCTGGTCGAGTCGACGACCTACTCCGGCGCGATCGATCTGTTCAGGCTCGCCGGCGCTCGTCTGGTCGCCTTGCCGGGCGACGACGACGGCCCCGATCCGGCCGCGCTCGAGCGCGTGAACCGCTCCGACGTGAAGGCGCTCTACCTCATGCCCACCGGTCACAATCCCACGGGGCGGACGATGCCGGTCGAGCGCCGCCGCGCGCTCGTCGCGTGGTCACGCGCCGCGGGCATCCCGATCATCGAGGACGACTTCGTCGCCGGGCTCTCGCTCGAGGAGCGCGAGGAGCCGCCGCATCTTCGCGCGCTCGACGGCGACGTGATCCACCTCTCGACGTTCAGCAAGCGGCTCATCCCATCGCTCCGCGTCGGCTACGTCGTCGCGCCGGACGCGCTTCGACCGTCGCTTCGATCGATGAAGCGCGTCATCGATCTGTCCTCTTCCGCGATCCTCCAGCACGCCCTCGCCGAGTTCATCGAGCGCGGCTACCTGCGCGCGCACACGACGCGCACGACGCGCGAGTACCGGGCGCGGCGCGATGCGCTCGTCGCCGCGCTCCGCCGATCGATGCCGGAGGAGGTCGGCTGGCACGTCCCGACGCACGGCATCGTGCTCTGGCTCTCGCTGCCGCCCGGGCTCGATCCCGATTTGGCCCATGAAGAGGCGCTCCGTCAGGGCGTGCTCGTCAGCCCGAGCACCATGTGGTCCGTCGATCCGCATACGCCGCCGGGCCTCCGCCTCGCCTTCTGTGCCGAGCCCGAGCAACGGCTGGTCGAGGGCGCGCGCCGACTCGGAAAAGCGCTCAAGACATTGCTCGCGAGGACACCGGCGAAGAATAAGGAACACGAGCGTCGCGTGCTCGAAGCCGTCTGAGCCGAGCGCCCTCCCCGCAAGACATCCGAAGAAAGAGGAAGAAGCGTCATGTCACAGGTCAGGAACAAGGCAACGAACCTCACGAAGACGGGCCTCGCAGAGATGCTGAAGGGCGGCGTCATCATGGACGTCGTCGACGTCACGCAAGCGCGGATCGCGGAGGACGCGGGCGCGTGCGCAGTAATGGCGCTCGAGCGCGTCCCGGCGCAGATCCGGAAGGAAGGCGGCGTCGCGCGCGCGAGCGATCCGGCGATGATCACCGCGATCCAGCGCGCCGTGAGCATCCCGGTCATGGCCAAGTGCCGGATCGGGCACGTCATGGAAGCGCGGATCTTGGAAGCGCTCGAGGTCGACTTCATCGATGAGAGCGAGGTGCTGACGCCGGCGGATCCCGAGCTCCACATCGACAAGCACGGGTTCCGTGCGCCGTTCGTGTGCGGCTGCCGCGATCTCGGCGAGGCACTCCGACGGATCGCCGAAGGCGCATCGCTGCTCCGCACGAAGGGCGAAGCAGGAACGGGCGACATCGCCGAAGCCGTGCGGCACCTCCGGAAGGTCCGCACGCAGATCCGTCGGCTGACGACACTCGGCCAGGAGGAGCTCGTCCACGAAGCGAAGGAGCTCGGCGCACCAGTCGACCTCGTCACGTCCGTCGCCCGCAGCGGCAAGCTCCCCGTCCCGAGCTTCGCTGCCGGGGGCATCGCGACGCCGGCCGACGCGGCGCTCTGCATGATGCTCGGCGCGGAGGCGGTGTTCGTCGGCAGCGGCATCTTCCTCAGCGAGGATGCACCGCGGCGCGCGAAGGCGATCGTCACGGCGGTGACGTGCTGGGAGGATCCGAAGCGCCTCGCCGAGGTCAGCACCGGCCTCGGCGCGCCGATGCGCTCGATCGAGACGGCGAAGCTCGACACGCACGAGCGCTTCGCCGCGCGGGGGAGCTGAGGACGCCATGGACGGGCTCGCCTCGGTTCGCGATGACTCGGTTCGCGATGACCGCGCGAGCGCCGCTGCTCGGGCGCGCTCGGTCGGCGTCCTCGCGCTCCAGGGCGCATTCGAGCTGCATGCGCAGGCCGTACGCGACCTCGGTCATCGCACCGTGCTCGTGCGCTCCGCGTCCGATCTCGAGGCTCTCGACGCGCTCGTCCTCCCCGGCGGCGAGAGCACCGTGCAGCTCGATCTGATCGGACGCCTCGGCCTCGAGGAGCCTCTTCGTGCGCTCGTCGCGCGCGGCGTTCCCGTCCTCGCGACGTGCGCCGGGCTCATTCTCGCCGCACGCAGCGTGCACCGGCCCGAGCAGCGAAGCTTCGGCTTCGTCGACGTCACCGTCGAACGCAACGCGTGGGGAAGGCAAGTCGACAGCTTCGAGGCGCGCTCGGACCGCGGCCGCGACATCGTGTTCATCCGCGCGCCGCGGATCGTCGCGGCGGGTCCGGGCGTCGAGGTCCTCGATACGTTCGGCGGCGAGGTGGTTCTCGTCCGAGAGCGGAACGTGACGTGCGCGACGTTCCATCCGGAGCTCACGTCGGATCGCGAGGTCCATCGCGCTGCGCTCGCGCTTCCCGCGTGAGACGGTCGGACGCGCCCGCGCTCTCGAGCGCGCCCGCGCTCTCGGACATGGCGCGCGGCGTGGGATAAGCTGGCGCCATGTTCGAGTCCGCCGAGCTGGGCCACACGATCGACGACCGGAAATACGAGAAGGGCGTCGAGAAGCTGCGGGCGGAGCTCCTCGACGCGCAATACGAGCTGCTCGGCGACCGGAGCTTTCCGGTCATCCTCCTCGTCAACGGCGTCGACGGCGCAGGCAAGGGCGAGACGGTGAACCTCCTCCACGAGTGGCTCGATCCGCGCCACGTGCGCACGCGCGCCTTCGGCGAGCCGACGGAGGCCGAGCGGCTCCGTCCGAAGATGTGGCGCTACTGGCAGGCGCTACCGTCGAAAGGTCGGATCGGGATCTTGTTCGGCAGCTGGTACACCGATCCGATCGCCGGGCGCGCCGAACGGAAGATGTCTGCGGGGACGCTCACCGCCGAGCTCGACCGGATCCGTTCGTTCGAGCAGATGCTCGTCGACGAAGGCGCCGTGCTGGTGAAGCTCTGGTTCCACCTCTCGAAGAAGCGCCAGAAGAAGCGCCTCGAGGAGCTCGAGAAGGACAAGCTCACGAGCTGGCGTGTGACTCCCCAGGACTGGAAGAACTTCGCTCGCTACGACCGCTTTCGCGAGGTGAGCGAATATGTCCTGCGCGAGACGAGCACCGGCACAGCGCCCTGGCTCGTCATCGACGGCTCGGATCCGAACTACCGCGCGCTGACCGCCGGGCGCGCGCTGCTCGCCGCCATGCGAGGACGCCTGTCCGCGAATGCCGACGCGAAGAAAGCGGCGAAAGCCAACGGGCAGAAGAACGGCCAGAAGAACGCGAGGACCAACGGCGCGGCAGCGCCGGGGCCGTCGATCCTGCGCACGGTCGACACGGCGGGCTTGCTCGAGAACCTCACGTTCGAGGAGCGGCTCTCGAAGGAGAAGTACGCCGTCAAGATCGTCAAGCACCAGGCGAAGCTCGGGCGTCTGAGCCGCTCACCGAAGATGAAGAATCATGCGGTCGTCGCCGTCTTCGAAGGCATGGATGCCGCCGGAAAAGGCGGCGCGATCCGGCGCATCACGCAAGCGCTCGACGCGCGTCAGTACACGGTGATCCCGATCGCCGCTCCGACCGACGAGGAGCGCGCCCAGCCTTATCTCTGGCGCTTCTGGCGCAACCTCCCGCGGCGCGGCCAATTCGCGATCTTCGATCGATCCTGGTACGGGCGCGTGCTCGTCGAGCGCGTCGAAGGATTCGCGACAGAGCAGGCGTGGTCGCGCGCGTATCACGAGATCAACGAGTTCGAGGAGCAGCTCGCCGAGGATGGCGTCGTCGTCGTGAAGTTCTGGCTCGCGATCACCAAGGAAGAGCAGCTGAAGCGCTTCAAGGAGCGCGAGGCCACGCGGCACAAGCAGTTCAAGATCACGGACGAGGACTGGCGCAACCGGAAGAAGTGGGACGACTACGTCATCGCCGCGAGCGACATGATCGACCGCACGAGCACCTCGTACGCGCCATGGACCGTGATCGAAGCGAACGACAAGCACGTCGCCCGCATCCGCACGATCGAAACGTTGAACGCGCGCCTCGAAGAGGCCCTCTGAGGGGAGCGCCGAGTGAGCCCAGACGACGATGACGACGAGAAGCTGCCGTTCGACGTGGAGGTCGAGCGGCTCCCTCCGTGGGTGCACGTGATGTCCGGCCTCGTGATCGTCGTCGGCGTGCTCGTCACGATGCACCTCGTCCACATCCTTGCATTCCTGCCGTTCCTCGTCGCGAGCTCGGTCGGCCGAAGGTTCGCGACGAACCCGAAGCACATCGAGGTCGACGAACGGAGACTCGACCTCGGTGGCCGCGAGATCGCGCGCTCCGAGATCGTCGATGTCTGGGTCGACAGCGAGGAGGCCGCGGCGCGCGTCACGATCGCGTTCGGGGAGAAGCTCGAGGTCGCGATCTTGCACTTCGAGAACCACGAGCAAGCGAAGCGGTTCGGGAGCGCGCTCGCGCCCGAGGGCGGCGCGTTCGTCGTCGGATCGCTTCCCCGCCCCGTCGACTGGCTCTCGCCGCTCCGCTTCGTCGCGATCGCCGCGGCGTTCTTCGCGACGGGGTCGCCGCTCGGCGCGCTCGTCCTGGCGGTGTTCGCGTTCGGAGCATGGAACGCCATCCGCGCGAGGCAGGTGGTCGCCCGAGCTGATCGCGTCGAGATCCGCTCGGTGCTCGGCGCGCAGGTTCACCCGTACTCCGAGATCGAGCGCGTCGACGTCGAGGACGGCGTCCTCCATCTGCGAGGCGGCGCGGAGATCAGCGTCCCGCGATCCGTGCTCCGCGACACGACGCTCGGCTCGGGCGCGTGGCTCGAGCGCGCCCGCACGCGCGCGCTCACGCGGATCGCGTCGTCGGCCGCAACGACGTGAGGCGCGGAATGGACGAAGGGGCAGCCCGCTTCGTGCGGCGCTGAAATGGACGAAGAGGCAGCCCGCTTCGTGCGGCGCTGAAATGGACGAAGGGGCAGCCGCCTCGTCGGCGCTGCCCCTTCATTCATCGACGTGCGATGTTCGATCGACTCAGCGACCGCGCGCGCCGCCGCGGCCACCGCCGCGACCGCCGCGACCACCGCCGCCGCCGCCGAAGTCACCACC
>JAEXCN010000547.1 GCA_023402175.1 Pseudomonadota bacterium
ACGATCGACAGCGCGAACGTCACGGCGAGCGCGATGCGGATGCGCCGGCCGTCCCAGAAGCGCGCCGGGCCCGAGAGCTTGTCGGGCCTTCCGCCCGGGGTCGTCGCGTGCGGGGCCGTGGGAGCCGCCAGGGCGGCGCCCCGGGTCGGATCGCCGTGGAGGCGGTACCCCCGCGGTTTGCGCACGCGTGGCCGGAGCCCAAACGGGCCTCGCGGCTCGGCCGGCTCGGACCGAGGGGGCTGCGTCTCCCTAGCCACGCGACCGACCCTTCACGCCCACACCCTAGGCCGATCCCTCAGCAAAAACCATGGAATTCCAGGGGTCTGAGCGTCGGCACGGGCATGGCAAGGGCGTGTCTCGGGGGCCGTGATCCCGACGGGTCGCCGGCCCGCCCGCACGGTCCGCTTCTCGGTCCGTCCGCCCACTCGAACCTCCAAGAATTCCGAAGCGCTTTGCAAAAAACTCGCTGCAATTGCTGCCCTCTGGCAAACAAGGTCCACCCTCGGGCCCTCGGCTCGACGCCCGCGCTGCATCATGCGAGCTAACATCCGAATGTCTCTGCGTCCGATTGCCTGCCTGCTCCTCGGAACCTGCGGGCTCGCCGGCGGGCTCGCCGCCTGCGGCGAGTCCAAGTCCGAGCCGGTCCCCCCCAAGACGGCCGCGGCTCCGCCCGGATCGGCCGCGCCCGGCCAGGCGCACGCGACGTCGGAAGGGAAGGCCGATGGCGGCGGCAGCCCGGCGACGCCGAGCAAGCTCGAGCCGGTCACGTACGACGGCCCCCTCATCGGCGCACTGTATGGCCAGACGCCGATCATGAGCGACATGGAGTGGCCGAAGAAGGACGAAGACCGCGACAAGAAGGACAAGGGTGCCGTCCGCATCGGATACATCCGACAGGGACAAAAAGTTCCCGTCCTTCCGGAGCCGCATCCCAAGCAGAACTGCAAGGATGGCTGGTACGAGCTCGTCCAGGGCGGCTTCGTCTGCGGGCGGTACGCGTCGCTCGACCTCAACCACCCCAAGATCAGGCTCGCGCCGCATCCCCCGGACATGACCGCGGCGCTGCCTTACCAGTACGGCTACAACATCGCCAACGGCACGCCGCTCTATCGCACGCTGCCGTCCCGGGAAGAGCGCTTGAAGCTCGAACCGTGGCTCGCGCCGAAGCCGAAGAAGGCGAAGCCGAAGGAGACGGACGAGGAGAGCGTCGCGTCGTACGGCGAAGACAGCCTCGATGCGGGCGTTCCGCTGACGCTCGCGAAGACGACGACGACGATCACCGCGTCGACGACCGACCCGTTCGGGCTCGGCGCCGACGAGCTCGATGCCGGGACGCCCTGGTACCTCCGTCAGTACGACGGCGGCAAGCCGCTCATCACCCTCGACGAGCTGAAGGGCGAAGGCCCGATGGCGAGGCGCATGGTGAAGGGCTTCTTCGTCGCGATCGACAAGGAGCTCACCGAGAAGGGCTCGAAGTGGCTCCGCACCACGAACAGCCTCATGGCGCCGTTCGAGCGCATCTTCCTCCACAACTCCGCGAGCAAGTTCCGCGGAATCTGGCTCGACGAAGCTCGCGACGCCGCTGCGGCCACGGCCGATGCCGGCGCTCCTCCGAGCACGCTCACGAAGAAGCCGACCCCCGACATCTGCAAGCCCGGAAGCAAGTCGCAGGTCGCGATCGTCACCTTCTACAAGGCGAAGAAGTACATGGTCGGCGCGAGCCGCAAGGCCATGACGACCGGCGATTCGCTCCCGCGGCACTCCGTCGTGAAGCTCACGGGTGACACCGTTTCGGTCAACGGCGCGACCTACGGCGAGACCGACGAAGGCTGGTGGATGAAGCTGTCCGAAGGCGTCGTTACGAACCCCGGCAACCCGCCGCGGGATCTCGCGCCGGGCGAGAAGTGGATCGACGTCAACATCAAGAACCAGACGCTTGTTGCGTTCGAGGGCGACACGCCCGTCTTCGCCACCGCCGTGTCGACCGGCAGGGAAGACAAGCAGGACAAGGAGAGGGACCACAAGACGCCGACCGGCACGTGGCGCATCCGCGAGAAGCACATCGCGGCCACGATGGACGGCGACGGTGCGACCGACGGTCCGTACTCGATCGAAGAAGTGCCGTGGATCATGTACTACAGCGGCAGCTACGCGCTCCACGGCGCCTTCTGGCACAACAACTTCGGTCGAACGCAGAGCCACGGCTGCGTGAACCTCGCTCCGAACGATGCGAAGGCGATGTTCAACTGGACCGAGCCGCGGATGCCGGACAACTGGCACGGCGTCTGGTCGACCCCAGAACGCCCGGGCACGCGCGTCGTCGTCCACGAGTGACAGCGGACGCTGCCAACCGGCAATGAGGCTGTTCCAGTCACTTGCGACCGGGACTCCTCAGAGAGACAGATTGAACACGGCGATGGCAGGACAGTTGTTCTCTGAACTGCATCGGCCTCGGCGCTGACACCTCGAGAAGAGATTCACAGGGGGACAGGGCGACAGGGAGATCGGAGGGAGGGGCTTCCTCTCTTTCTTCACCTGGACCCTCGTTGGGCCCTCACGAAACGCGAACCGCTCGCTTCGCGAGCGCTTCACGTTTCGTTCGGAAGGGAAGATCTCAGTTCCGAGCTCCATCCTTGTTGCGCAAACGGTGCGCTCTCCAAGCTTGGTCCCGAGACCTTCGGGAGGAGGACGCTGGCTCGAGATCTACCGGTTCGCGTCTCACACGCGGTTTCTTACCGGCGGCGTCGAGCATCCGCCAAGTCACCTCTCCGTCCGACTCCGGCAGCCGGCAAGGACGCTTGTGCCTGTGCGGGACAACGTTCCAGGTCGAGAGAGAGGCTCAAATTTTCGAGCGAAACGCGAAGCGTTTCGGGAGAGGCGACGAGGGTCCAGGTCGGAACCGAAGCACGGCCCCTCCCTCTGATCTCCCTGTCCTTTGTCTCCCTGTGAATCTCGCCTCGGGACGTCCGCGGCGAGATCGATAGGGACCAGAGAACAGCAGTGAGCGACACCTGCAAGCATCAGCGCAGGGAAGCGTCGACAAGCACTCACTCGGCGCTTGCGGCTGCGCGCTGATTCTCGTCGACGCCGAGTCGCTCGCGGAGCGCGGCGGCGATGGCGTTGACGACGCGCTGCGAAGCAGGTCCGAGGAGGAGTGGACCCGCTTCGCAGTCGAGCTCGACGTGGTTGCCTCGGATCGAAAAGCCGCGGATCTTGCTCCACGGACGCGCCGCGCCGGCGAACGTGACGCCGTAGGAATCGACGGCGACGTCGAGCGGGACGGCCGCGGAGATCCCGAGCGCGGCGACGGCGAGGAGGGCGAGCATCGCGCTCGATCCCGCGACGAAGCCGAGTGACGGACGGTGCCGCGCGAGCTGGTAGTACGCGCCGAGGAGAAAGATCCCGAACGCGAGCACGTGCAGCAGCACGGCGGAGACCCAGAAGAGCGCCGGGCGCCCGACGCGGAAGAGCGAGCGCTCCTCCGGTCGGATCGCGAGCATCTCCTCCGTCACGACGCCGTGCCGGAGCGCTCGGCGGACGAGGACCACGAACGCCGAGGCGAGGCCGACGTTCAGGATGACCGCGAGCAGCCCGGCGCCTTCGGTCGAGAGCAGGGCGTCGAAGAGCCCGTGACAAGACGCGGCGAGGAGGAGCCACGCGCTCGTGCGCGTCTTCGGGTTCACGAGCTTCGCGCCGAGCGCGTAACCCCAGAGCGCGCCGAAGAACATGTGAGCGGGCACGCTCATGAAGCAGCGTGCGATGACGAGCGGGGCGTTCAGGCGACCGATCGCGAAGTACCGGATGTTCTCCGCGGCCGCGAAGCCGAGCGACGCGACGATGCCGTACACGATGCCGTCCACCGGCTCGTCGAACTCGCGGCGGCGGACGGCGAAGTGAGCCGCAAGGCGCTTCGAGCCTTCCTCCGAGAGCCCGACGACCACGGTGAAGACGACGAACGCGAGCGGGAGGGCGAACGTCTGACCGCCGAACGTCGCGAGGCTCGGATCGAGCCAAGGTGACGCTCGTGCGAAGCCGGCTTCCAACAGGCCCGCGGGCACGACCGCGAGCGCGCCGAGGAGGAACGTCATCGCGATGAGCCACATCGGCTCGGGATGCGCGCGATCGAAGCGCCGCACGAACACGAGCCATGCGAGCGAGAGCACGATCGGAACGACGAGACATGCCATCGCGAGCGCGCGGTTCGGCGGCAGGCCGGTCGCGTCGACGCGCTTCAGGGGAGGAAGGCGCGGCGTCGTGAGCAGCCGGCGTTCGTGCTGCGCGCGCGCGTACGCCTCGGCGCCGCTGCCGAACGAGATGTGGAGCGCGGCTGCGTCGTCGAAGCGTGGGCTGCCGAGCGAGACGTGGCCACGAGCGACGACGACGCGCGCGCTCCGCTCCTTCGCCCCGAGGATGAGCGCCTCGGCGGGCGATCCCTTCTCGCCCCGGACACGGAGCGACGGCCCATCACCCCAGCCGACGAGCGCGCCTTCGCCGAGCTCGAACGCGGGCTGGGAGCGGACCACGCGGGTACGCCAGCGCGACTCGGGGCTCGATGCCGAGCTCCACATCGGCTCGGCGAGGACGCGGTGCTCGGCGTCGACGGGCCATGTCTCGATCGCGCGGAGCACGTCGCCGCGTGTGCCCTCCCAGTATTGCTCTCCGCCGTCGCTGCGGGCGACGAGGCGACTCGAAGGATCCGGCTTCGCTCCCGCGGCGGCGGGATCGACCTCGAGCAGGAGGAGGGTGCCCGTCCATGTGACGAGCTCGTCGACGCGCGGCGCACGGGCCTCGTCGACGACGATGCGGACGTGGCGCTCGTCCTGCGTCACGTCCGCGCCGACCTGTGCGGCGCCGAGGCGACGGAGCACGAGGGCGCGGAGATCCTCGCCGAAGGCCGGCGCGCGCTGAGGGGCGCCGTCGAGCTCGTACGTCAGCTCGATGTCATCGGTGCCTGCGAGGGCGGAGGCGAGGATCCCGGGCGCACGTTCATTTCGTGGGATTGGCGATTCGCAGCCAGCGATCGTGACGAGCAGCGCTGCGAGCGCGGCGACGACGAGGAAGGCTCGAAACAATCCGCTCATCGTGCCGTCGTTCGTCGCCCCGCGCGCTGCCGCGTTTCCGCGAGCTCCGTCGCGGGACGCGCAGCACGTGCACGTGTCGCCACTGCTCCGTCTTTCGTCGCCGGACGCGCCGGCGATGAGACGGTGCTCGGTCGATCCGCGCGCGGATAGCTTCCGATGACCTTCACGAAGTCGGTGCTCTTCGCGACGGCGGCGAGCGCGTGAGCGACCGCGGGATCGGCCCTGTGACCCTCGACGTCGACGAGGAACACGTAGTGCCACGCGCGGCTTCGGCTCGGGCGCGACTCGATGCGCGTGAGGTTCACGTCGGCGTCCTCGAGGACGGAGAGCACGCGACGGAGCGCGCCCTTCTGATCGGCGACACCAAAGGCGATCGTCGTCCGATCGTGTCCGGACGGCGGTGCATCTTCACGCGCGAGCACGACGAATCGCGTCGCGTTTTCGGCGCGGTCCTGGATGTTCTCGCGCACGATCGGCAGATCGTGCATCTCGGCCGCGATCGCTGCCGCGATCGCGGCGGCGCGGTCGTCGCTCTGCGCCTCGCGCGCGGCCGCTGCCGTCGACGTGGTCTGGACGACCTGCGCACGAGGCAGGTGCTTGGCGAGCCACGACCGGCACTGCCCGAGCGCCTGGGGATGCGAGTACACCGTCGTGACCTGCGAGAGCGATGCGGCGTGGGAGAGGAGGCAATGCGCGACCGGGAGGACGTACTCCTGCCGGATGAGCAAGTCGCCCTCGAGCAGCGCGTCCGACGTCATGCTGACGGCGCCCTCGGTCGAGTTCTCGAAGGGGACGACGCCGTACGTCGCGTCCTTGCTCCCGACGGCCTCGAACACGGCATCAATCGTGGCGCACTCGCGGTAGCGCGCTTGCAGGCCGAACAGGTGGCGCGCGGCGAGCTGGGTGAACGTCCCCTCCGGACCGAGATACGCAACGCGCAGCGGCTGCTCGACCGAAAGGCATGCGCTCATGACCTCGCGGAAGACGGCGCGGATCGCGTCGGGCGGAAAGCTGCTGCCGCCTTTCTCGATGAGACGTTCGAGGACGCGCCGCTCGCGCTCAGGATCGTGGAAGACCGGGACGGCGGCGGCGCGCTTGACCTCGGCGATGTCGCGGGCAACACCCGCACGTTGTGCGAGCAGCTCGAGGATCTGATCGTCGAGCGAGTCGATCCGCTTTCGCGCATCGCCGAGCCCCGGTACCGCGAGAGCTCCCTGCACCGTCCCAGTCCCCACCGGGCCCCCGTTCGAGGGCCGCTTCGTGCCGATTTTGCGCTTCACGCGTGCATCCTCGCATGACTACGATGCGCCAGCGATGCCCGAAGCCACCGTGCTCTACACCGTGACAGCCGTGGTCGTGCTCGGACTCATCGTCTGGGTCGCAGCGGTGCTGAAGACGGCCCGCGAGCCGTGGGCTCGTCCGGGCGCGCGGCGGGATTTCGTGGGTGAGGGCGCAACGACGTCGCAGGACGCAGCCGGGGGCGGCGCCGAGCTCGACGCTGCGGCGCGCGACGCGGCCAAGCCCGACGCGGACTCGACCGCAAGGGCAACCCCGGTCGCGCTCGCGAACGAGGCGAAGGCGAAGACGGCCGCGAAGGGCGACGGCGACGCCGAAGCCTGAGCTTTCGCGCGGCTACTCCTCGAGCGCGATCTTCGACGCGCGGACGACGCCGCGGAGCACGTAGTCGAGATACGTCTCGTTACCCTGGTGCCAGAGCACGAACGGGGCGCGCGACGATCCGTTCGCGTCGATGCCGGCGAGCAGCTCGACGCCGCCGAGCACGGGAAGCTCGTAGAGATGCACGAGCGGCGGAATCGCGCTTTCCTCCTCGAAGCGAGCGATCTCGAAGTCGTCGAACGACTGGATCGCTCCCTTGTGACGCTCGAAATCGAGATGCGCGAGCGGCAAGAGCTCCCAGCCGGCGTCGACGAGGACCGGGAACACGTCGTCCTCGGCCGATTCGTCGAACGGTACGAGCGACTCGTCCGGGAGGGCATCGATCGACGCGAGGCGCCCGCGAAGCGCGTCCTTCGCCTTCGTGGCCGACTCGACGCCGCCCCAGAAAGTCTCGAGCACGGCGCCGAGCTCGGCGTCCGATGCACGTCGCCAGAGCCGCTCGTCCTTCGACGCGAGATCGATCGCGCCGCCTGCGCCGAGCGCCCGCTTCGCCCAATCCGCGGCATCGCCGATCGAAGGGTGATCGGCCGCTGCTTCGACGGCGAACGCATGCACGAGATGCAGGCGGCTCGCGACGTAGCGGTGCTGTCCGAGCGCGCGGACGAAGCGGACGAGCTCTTCTCCAGTACGGGTGCCGATCTCGAAGCCGATCACGGGTCTCTCCTCAGAGGCTGAAGAACGAACGGATCGCGCCGAGGATCTGATCGCGCTCCATCGACTGCCGCGCCATCTTCGCGTTGTCGTCGAGACCGTCGCGGAAGGCCATCTGCTCGACGCGGCGCTTCGCGAGGCGGTCCGACAGCTCCGTCGCGATGTCCGGGCGGTCGAGCAGCACGCGCTCGAAGGTCTCCTTGTCGAGGCGATAGCAGTCGACGTCTGTCACCGCGACGACGTCCGCAGTGCGCGATTGCCCCGTCATGAGCCCCATTTCGCCGAACACCTCGGGCGCGGTCAAACGGCCAACGACCTTCGTCGCCTTCGGCAGCGGCCCGTCACCGTCGGGATCCACCGCCATGCGGATCTCGACGGTGCCCGACGTGAGGATGTAGAGCCAGTGAGCGACGGCTCCCTGCCGCGTGCAGACCTCGCCCGCGGTGTAGATCACGTGGCTCAGACCCTCGGCGAGCATCCCGAGCTCTTCGTCCGTGAGCGACCGGAACAGCGGAAGCCCACGCAGCACGCGGAAGCGACTCGAGACCTCCCGCTCTTTCTTCTTCTTCTGCCGCTCGTCGTTGTCGACCTGGATCCACGTCGTGTTCGCGGGGAGGGCGAGGGGAATGCCCGCACGACGGAGCGCCGTGTAGATGCGGGCGCGGACGCGCGAGCAAGTCGAATCGGTGGAGGCGAGGTCGGTGAGCCAGTAGCGGACCGCGTACGTCGCGAAGCTCTCGCGGTTGTCCTTCGTGAAGTCCATACAGACGCAGTTCGGCAGCGGGTCCGAAGCGGCGCCCGCGATCGGCGCGGCATGTAGCGCCTCGGTGACGACCTGGACCACCTTCGTCGGAGGGAAGCGGAAGTCGACGTTGAACCAGACCCACATCCTCTGCGGGACGCTCCGTCCGTCACGCTTGCCGAGGATCGTGATGCTGTTCCCGAGGAGCTGCGCGTTCGGGACGATGATGGTCGACCAGTCGCGGGTCTCGACGACCGTGTGCCGCCAGCGGATCGCGCGGACGCGGCCTTGCTTGCCGTTCTCGAGCTGGACCCAGTCGCCCTCGTGGACCGAGCCGTCGAGCTGCAGGGCCACGCCGCCGAGGATGTTGCCGAGCGTGCTCTGTAGCGAGATCGCGAGCACGGCGCTGACGACCGCCGCCGACGCGAGGGCGCCGGTCGGATTGAGGCCATGCGTGGAGAGGACGCCGAGCGTCGCGGCGATGTAACCGATACCGACGAGCAGGTCGCTCGCGATCATCGGCAAGACGACCCCGGTGAGCGGCAGAAGGAGGGAGAAGATGCCCGTCGCCGCCAGGTTCACGATCGTGAAGGCCCTGAGCAGCTCCGAGGCGAACAGGAACCGCGACGCCCAGGTGGTCTCACCGGCCGCCTGGAGGCCCCACTGGACGGCGCCTGTCACGACGTAGAGCGAGAAGAGGATGACGACGCGGCGCACCCGCAAGCGGTGGTCGGCGTTGAAGCGATTCACGAGCGCCGCGACCATCACGATCGCGGAGAAGAGCCCAATCGCCCAGAAGGCGTCGTTCCTCATGGACTCAGGCAATAGGCCCGATAACGAGTGCGGGCGTCAAGAGCAGCGCCACGCCGGGCAGACGTCGCGGATGAGT
The DNA here is from genome assembly GCA_023402175.1 of Pseudomonadota bacterium. GTDB lineage: Bacteria > Myxococcota_A > Polyangia > Polyangiales > Polyangiaceae > Labilithrix. The sequence goes on from JAEXCN010000547.1 coordinate 9,041, forward strand.
TCGGAGGCGGAGCCGACCTCGGACCACGATCGAGCGGGGAGGGGTACGAACGAGAAGCGGGCGCGTCCAACGAGCTGTCCGCGCCCGCCTTCGTCTCCTGCCTCCCACAAGCTCCGGTTCAGTCGCGTAGCGGCACTCTGCGTCCGCCGGAGCGCGCCTGCATGCCCGGCGCGAACAGATCGCCCGCGTTCGGGATGCAGAAGCCCGACTTGGGCGAGTAGCCCGAAGCTCCGACCGCAGGGAGGGTGAAGGTGACGTCCTCCGCCTTGCCATCGTGCTTCCAACCATGGCCCTTCCGGTGGCCATCGAAGATTTCGAGCTCCGGATGGTCGAACGGTGCCTGATCGCACTGGACGCGCCGGTCCGTGAGCGCCTTCATGAAGCGCTCGAGCGCCGCGAGATCGTCGTTCGCGACGGTGTGGCCCTTCTCCCTGCAGGCTGCGTTCGGCTGACCGTTGGCATCACAGTCCGAGAGCCCGAGGGGAACGATGAGGCCGGTGCCGTTGGTGTTGCAGTCGGTGCCCTGCACGGGCCACGGCTGATTGCCGTCCGGACCCGACCCGGAGTCGTCGCCGGTGATGCAGCGGTTCCCGTGGGCATCGAGGCTGCCCGGGCCGGTGATGTCACGCCGGTTGAACCCGCGATTGAAGACCTTGAGGACCTGCCGCAACGTCGGGTAGCCGCCCCAGCTGAAGTACGGCGGCGTGAGCGCGACGTTGCGCAGGATGGGCGCCTTCGTCGAGCCGTCCGCCTCGAGCTTGCGGAACGTGTTCGCCGGCGTCGGATCACCGAGCCCGACGCGGCTCGGGATGTTGCCGGCGGCGATGGCCCGCTCGAGCGGCGGATCGAGAACGGCGCCGGGCTTTCCGTCGAGGTGGTTCCAGAGCTGACGACCGAAGGAGAGCGGGTTGCTGTAATCGTCGACTCTCCCGCTCATCAAATCGGTGAACACGGGCCGGAGGCCGATGTTCGCGGAGCCCTGATCTCTCAGGTCGTTGAAGCCGTTGACGTCCGCGACGGTCAGGAACAGCTGGAAGTCCTCGCCCTCCTGCGTCGTACCTTCAGCAAGGAGCGGCTGGCGGGCGCGGCCGACGCCGCCGGCCTGCGCATTGTGACAGACGAAGCAGTTGCCGCCGCGGATCCCGTCGGGCGGGGTCGGGAATGGCTCGCCCGGGTTCAGACGCGCGAAGATCGTGCATCCGCGGAGCAGGAGCGGATCGACGTCGCCGGTCGGCGAGGTGCATCCGCCGATGCCGGGCCCTGCGGGCGCGAAGCTCGGCGTCATGACGAGTCGCCCCGACGCCTGGAGTGAGTCGAACTCACTCTGATCGGAGATCGTCGTGGACTCGTACTCCGCGATCGCGAGGCCCCAGAACATCGAGAAGTTGATCTCCATCTGGGTGTAGCCCCGTCGGTCTGCGACGAGCCTTCCCTCGACGATGCGATAGCGTCCCGGGAGCGCCCAGTACTTGGGGTCGAACGCGCGCTTGATCAGCTCTTCGTAGTCGTAATGATGCGCGAGGCCGCGCCCGTGCGGTCCGACGAACGGACCGAGCACGCTGTCGTCGCGCGACACGCGCTGCCCTGCAAGCGGCCTCGTCGAGAGGAGCTTGCGCCCGACATCCGCGAACGTGCGACCGCTGCAGGACATTTCGAGCTGACTCGTCGGCGGCGCGACGGCCTGCGACGCGAGGCTTGCGTTCTCGACCCTCACGTACCCGAGCGTCGGCTTGCCGTTTTCGATGATCAAGAGTCGCTTGTTCGGGTCGCCCGCGATGTCGCGGATCCCGAAGACGCCGACACCGTTGAACATGTTGTTCGCGCGGTTGTCCCAGAAGTTGCGGAAGTTGAACGCTGCGTTGTGGAACGACGGCGTGTGCCGCGGCTCCACCTGGCGGGCAGCGAGCCAGCCGGCGTGGAAGATCGTGGCGTCGACTGGACCGCATTTGTCCTCTTCGCCATCGGACCTCACGCGCCTGAAGTCCGCGCCGAACGATCCCTGCGATGAGAGGCGGTCGTTGGTGGTCGTGACGATCGGCGAGTTGCGGTCTGTCTCGTCGGAGAGACGATGCATCGGGAGATCGGCTGGTTTCAGCGTGTAGTTCGGGCCCGCGATCGCGCCCGACGGCATGTGACCGGGAAGGACGTCGCCGGTGTCGGATCGCTCGGAACCGAACCGCGTGTCGCCGCCGGGGCCCTTGGTCACGTCGTTGAACCCGGGGTTGATCTGGTTCGTGAGTCGGGTGTCCGCGCCGGCATGGAAGTGACAGCTCGCGCAGGCGTTGCCGTCGCTGCCCGTTTGCTGGTCCCAGAAGAGCGCTTTCCCGAGCACCCGTGCCCAGCGTCGGCCTCCGCTCCTCAGGATCTTCGCGTCCTCGAGGCTTTGTTTCGTCACCCCGTCGGAGCCGAGCACGAACGGCGCGGGAGGAATGAGCGCCGCGGTCTTGAACGGCACCTGCATGCTCTCGACCGATGCGGGATCCGGTTCGAGCTCGGCGCCGTCGGCGCAGCCTGCTGCAACGAGGCTGGCGCCAACGCAGATGGAGAGGAACGTACTGAGAAGCAGGCTTCGTTTGCCAGGCATCGTGGGCCTCCGTTCGCGCGCCCACGTGCAACTCCCGTCCCCCCTCGAGCTTGCTTCGCGACCCCGCCGAAATCATTGCGCGACGCGATCGACATGGTCGGAGGCGGATGGCGCTCGATCTCGTCGACCACTGCAGGCGTCGGCAGGAATTCCTCGCGTGCTGCAGATCGCCATCATGCGGAGTCGGGGCATGCGGTCCGCGACTCCGAGAACCGCGCATGCGCAGTGATCGTCTCGAACGGCGGACCCCCGCCGCGTCCGGAGCATTCGCGGATCGATCAGCGCAAATCGACGCAGAGCTTCTTCACGGTGAAGACCACCTTCGGAGTCGTTCCGTCGTAGGTCCTGCCGCCGACGACGACGGTGAAGCGGTTCGTCGAAACGGTGGGCGTCGGAGCCGTCGTGATCGGGAAGTGAGCGGCACCGATGTCGACGTTCGTGATGCCCTTTGGCCACGTCGTCTCGATCCTGAAGGTCGACGTCGCAGGAGGCAGGCTCGCGAGGTCGATCTTGTACGTGCCGTCGGAGTGGTTCGGCGCGTTCCATACGTTGAGCTCGAGCCGCGCCTGCAGCAGCTCGAGCTCCATCGCAGGCACGGCTGTGAAGTCCGTCCTGTCGCCGAGGTACTGCGCCATGACGTCGACATACGACGCGGTCGCCCATGTGCCGGTCGCCGTTGCCGACGCGAACACGGTCACGACGCTCTTGGTGATCGTCGCGACGTTCGCGGTGAACGTCTTCCTGATCGAGGAGGCCTTCCCGGGGGCAATCTCGAGAGTGAACCCCTCAGCACCGCGTGTCGCGCCCTCCGACGTGACTCCATGCGTGTCCGTCGTGAAATCGAGGCACGTGCCGAGGGGGTCCGGGTCCGAGCCGGCGTCCGCACCGCCGTCGGGCTCCGATCCCGACGCCGCGTCGTCGGGCGAGCCGTCGGGCCCAGGCAGGCCCGACGCGGCGTCGTCGCCGTTGGTGGGGGAGGCGCCTGCTCCGAACGGAGTGCAGGCAAGCGCGCGCGTCCCCAACGCAGCGGCGACGAGCGTGAGTGCAGCGGCGAGAGGGCGGAGCGCACGCATCGCACGACGATCGTAGCTCGACTACGACCGCCGAGCACGGGTGGGTCAGCCTGCGAGCGCTTCGGCGAGGAGGCGCTGCTGCTCGAGATCGTGGCTCGCCTTGCTTCCCGTCGCCGGGCTCGCAGCAGCGGGCCGCGACACGACGGAGAGCGGCAGGCGCTCGCCGATGATCTTCAGCAGATTCGCGTTCATGAAGTACCAGGCGCCCATGTTGCGGGGCTCTTCCTGGACCCACACGAGGCGCGTGCCGTCCTTGTACGCCGAGAGGACGCTCGAGAGCTCGTCGTTGATCGGATAGAGCTGCTCGAGGCGAACGATCGCCACGTCGTCGCGACCGAGCTTCCGCCGTGCGTCGAGCAGGTCGTAATAGACCTTGCCGGTGCAGAGGAGCACGCGCTTCACCTTCGCCGGATCGGTCTGCGTGTCGGGGATGACGCGCTGGAACTTCCCGGTCGCGAGGTCGTCCACGGTCGAGACCGCCTCCTTGTGACGGAGGAGGCTCTTCGGCGTGAAGATGACGAGCGGCTTGCGCCACGGGCGCAGCACCTGGCGGCGCAGCGCGTGGAACAGCTGCGCGGGCGTCGTCAGGTTGCAGACCTGGATGTTGTCCGAGGCGGCGAGCTGGAGAAAGCGCTCGACGCGAGCGCTTGAGTGCTCCGGACCCTGCCCCTCGTAGCCGTGCGGCAAGAGGAGGACGAGGCCGGAGAGACGGAGCCACTTGTCCTCGGCGGAGACGATGAACTGGTCGATGATGACCTGTGCACCGTTCGCGAAGTCACCGAACTGCGCCTCCCAGATGACGAGCGCGTCGGGGCTGTCGAGGCTGTAGCCGTACTCGAACCCGAGCACGCCGGCTTCCGACAGTGCGCTGTCGTGCACCTCGAAGCGACCCTTGCCGAGGTTCGCGAGCGGCGTGTAGCGGCCGCCGGTCTGCGAATCGAACAGCGTCGCGTGACGATGGGTGAACGTGCCGCGACGCGCATCCTGACCGGTGATGCGGATCGTGCGGTTCTCCGAGACGAGCGAGCCGAATGCGAGATGCTCGGCGGTGCCCCAGTCGAACGGCTGCCCGCCCAGCACGCGCTCACGCCGCGTGTCGAGGACCGCCTTGACCTTCGGGTTCGCCTGGAAGCCCGGCGGGAGCTCCGCCAGGCGCGTCGCGAGATCGGCGAGGACCTCGCGCGGAAGGGTCGTATCGACTTCCTCGACGTTCTTGTCGGGGCCGCCGATGTACGGCGCCCAAACGCCGCCCATGGCTTTCGGCGGCTTGAGGTAGTCGCCCTTCTTCTCTTCCTCGAGCGCCTGGGCGAGCGCCGCCTGGCGGTTCGCCTTCAGCTTGTCACCCTGCTCCTGCGTGATCTGGCCGCTCTCGACGAGCTTCTTGACGTAGACCTCGCGGACGGTCGGCTTCTGATCGATGAGCCGGTACATCTGCGGCTGCGTGAAGCGAGGCTCGTCGCCTTCGTTGTGGCCGTAGCGGCGGTAGCAGAGCATGTCGATGACGACATCCTTGCCGAACCGCTGGCGGAATTCCGTCGCGAGGCGCGCCGTCTGGATGACCGCTTCCGGATCCTCGCCGTTCACGTGGAAGACGGGGACCTTGAGCATCCGCGTGATGTCGGTGCAGTAGCGCGTCGAGCGCGAGTCCTGCGGGAGCGTCGTGAAGCCGATCTGGTTGTTCACGACGAGGTGCACGGTGCCGCCCGTCGAGTAGCCCTCGAGGCCCGAGAGGTTCAGCGTCTCGGGGACGACGCCCTGACCCATGAACGCCGCATCGCCGTGGATGAGGAGCGGCATGACGCCGAGGCGCTTGCGCCGATCCTGCTTCGCGCGGACGCGGCCCTCGACGACGGGGTTCACGAACTCGAGATGGCTCGGGTTGAACGCGAGCGAGAGGTGCACCGTGCGCCCGTTCGAGGTCGCGCGGTCGGTCGACTCGCCGAGGTGGTACTTCACGTCACCGCGCCCGAGGTTGCGCTCGGGGTTCGAGTCGCGGAACGCCGCGAAGATCTCGCGGACGTTCTTGTTCATGATGTTCGCGAGGACGTTCAGGCGGCCGCGGTGGGCCATGCCGATGACGATCTCCTCGACGCCGTGCGCGGCGGCGTAGTCGATGAGCAGATCGAGCATCGCGATCATGCTCTCGGCGCCCTCGGCGGAGAACCGCTTCGCGCCGACGAAGTTCTTGTGCACGAACTGCTCGAAGATCTCGGAGTCCGTGAGGTGCTTCAGGATCCGAACGACCTCGGCGTTGTCGAGCGCCGCGCGGTTCTTCGTCGACTCCATCCTGTTCTGGAGCCACTCGCGCGCCTCGGGCTCCTCGATGTGCGTGAACTCGACGCCGATGGAGCTGCAGTACGTCTCCGAGAGATGCGAGATGATCTGGCGGAGCGTCGCGCGGCTCGGCAGACCGCCGATGCCGACCGTCGGGAACTCCTGATCGTAGTCGGCTTCGGTCAGACCGAAGTTCGACAGATCGAGCTCCGGTGCCGCCTCCGGAGGCGTACCGAGCGGATCGGTCTTCGCGAAGAGGTGACCACGCACGCGGTACGCGTTCACGAGCTGGTAGACGCGGCCCGACAGCGCGGCGGTCGCGAGGCGCTCTTCACGTCCACCACCGAACGCGAGCTGCGCGGCCGTGCCGTTCACGTACGGCAGCGGCGACGGCGGCGGCGCGATCGACGGGGCCTTGAAGGCGTGCGCGAGCGCGCCGTTGCCATTCGCTCCGCCGTTCGTCGCGTGCGCGCGCGCGCCGCCCGGTGTCGGCGGCGGCGGCGCCTCCCCACGCTCGAGCGAAGCAAAGTAGCTCCGCCACTGCTCATCCACGAGTTGAGGGCTCTGCCGGTATTGCGCGTGCAGGTCCTCGACGAACCCTGCGTTGATGCCGAAATCGTCGAACATGCCGAGGGCGTCTTCTAGCACGGACCGAATCCCGAGCGTACCGGCGGTCTTGAGGATCGCTCGACGTCAGCCGTGGTTCGCGCGGAAATTCTTGGCCTCACCGCTCCCGCCACGTCGCCGGGCGGGTCCCTCGCGAAACTTTTTCGCGAATGCGCGCTGACTCAGCGGCCCTTCTGCGTGAGCCAGGCCGTGAGGTCGGCACTCGGCTCGAGCGCAACGAGCACGGCGTCGACGGTGATCGCCGACACGACCGTCCCGGCGGGCGCCACGTGAACGCCGCTCGCATCGCGCCAGACGACGACACGAACGGCCTGCGTCGTCTGGATGGCGGGATCGTGCTGCTCGCTCGGACCGACGCGGGGGCCGGTCGTGTTCTTCGGGCCATGCGCGAGCATCGTCCCGGCCATGGTCGCAGGCGGGCTGGACGACGTCGCCGGCGATCCGGCCGCAGGCAACGGCTTTCCGCCCGGACGCGGAAAGCTCTGCATCGTGGAGTTGAAGTCCATCGGCGGCGCGCCGATGGCGGTCTTGCGATCACCGTCGTTCGTCGCGCCGAAAGGCAGCTCTTCGCCGGTCAGGTTCTGCGTGGGCGATGCATCCCATTCGTCGGTCGAGCGCCCCGTCGGCTTCATGACGTCGTTCACGTGGCCGATGAACGTGGGATCGCTCTCTCCGATCTCCGGACGACGATGGGGCACCTGGACGGCGGCCGTCTCGGTCGTGTCCGCAGCGAGCATCGTGCCCGCAGTCTTCGCATCCACTGCCGACTGCTGCGCGGTATCGGCGACGGAGAGCGCGGCGCGTGCCTCGGCATCGAGGTTCTCGCGCGACTTGCGTCCTCGCTTCGAGGCGGGGCCGGACTTGCTCGTCGCGAGCTTCGCAGTGTTCGTTCCGAGCGGCTTTCCTTTCGCGGCCGGAGGCTGCGACGGCTGAGCGGCCGGAGCCGCGGGCGGGCGCGAGGTCTTCGAGGGCAGGGGAGCGGGCGGACGGCTCGGCGTCACGACCTGCTTCGTCACCGACGTCGGGAAGGGCTTCGGCGCGATCGATCCGGCCGGCTTCGGCGGCGGTTGCTTCGACGGTGAAGTCGGTCGGGCGAGCGGTACCGGCGGCGGCGACGGCTCCGAGATCGGAACGATCTCCTCGAGCTCGATCGACGCGCGGCTCACCTGGCGTGCGATGAGCCCGGCCAGATCGGCCGCTGCCTTCGCGAGCTCGAGAGCACGCGCGTCCTTCTCCGCTTCCGAGGCAGCTTCCGCTGCACGGCGCACCCACTTGATGCCGTCGGCGTGATCACCGCGGGCCCACATGGCTTCGGCCGTCGACAGCGCCCACGAGACGTCTTCCGGATCTTCCGGTTTCGCCTCGGGGATCTGCGGCAGCATGAGGTCGTCGCTCATTGCGCTCGAGGCCGATCGTAACGGTTTTGGGCGCCGAGGGGCCCAGAATTGCGCCGGGAGGGCGGAGCCGGTGTCACTGGTCGACGACGAGGTTGTCGATGTTGACCGAGAACGTGCCCTTGGTGTTGTTGGCCCACGCGGCGCCCACCTTGAGCTCGGCCCCGGCGCTCTTCGCAGGAACGAGCAACACGGAGGTCTGCTGCGCGTCCACGAAGGCGGCGACGGTGCCGTTGTCGAGATTGAGCTCGAGCCCTATCGCCGTGAAGCCGACGTGCACGTCTCCGAGGTCCTTCCGGTCGCTCGTGTTGCCGGCGACGGACGTCCTCACTTCCGTCTCGAGCACGAACCTGCCGTCGCCGGTGACGATGATGGCGGCGAAGTACCGCTCGAAGGTTGGAGGCGGAACGATCTCGAGCGCGAGGATGTCGATCTCGCCGTCCGGCGCGAGTGACGAGCGCCCGATGGCCGCGTCCGCGCGCACGACCACGTGCTGCGCCGCCGGAAGCCTGCGGTGGACATAGGAGGGATGATTCGTGTTCGGCGAGGGCTGGACCCTGACGAGGAGCGATGCCGGAGGCGAGACGTGGATCTCGGTGTCGGCGACGACCGGCGAACCGGCGGTGGCCTCGAACGCCCAGCCCGACCACGGGAACGGGGCGTCAAAGCCTTCACAGAGGAAGTGGCCCTCCGACGAGCACGCCGATCCTCCGTCCGTGCCCGCGTCCTCGCTCGCATCGGGCCCGGTCGTGCTGGGCGGGCCGCCGTCGCCGATGCCCTGACCTCCGTCGACGTCGCTCGCGTCGTCGGCCGTCGCGCCGAACGGAGAGCACGCCGCGATCGCGACGAAGATGCCGAGGACGATCGCGCCGCGCCGCACAGAGCTGGAGCGTATCTGGTCCGCCGTTCGAGGTCAGCCGGAGTGAGGCAATCGTTCACGGGCTCTCGGATGAGCTCTTCGCCGCAGCGCGGCAGTCAGTGCCGTGGCTTTTCCGGTCGCTCTCGGGGTAGAACGCGGGTCCGATGTCCACGACGGCTCAACCAGCCTCAGCCACCTCCTCGGCGCCCGTCACGGCGGGGTCGCAACCGAGCTCGGAGAACACACTCGCTCCGGAGCTTCAGCTTCGCATCCACGAGCTGATGCTCAAGGCGCGTGTCCTCGAAGAGCGCCTCATCACCATGTACCGCCAGGGTGATGGTTACTTCTGGATCGGCGGCCCCGGCGAAGAGGCGTTCAACGTCCCGCTCGGGCTCCTCGTCGACAAGGGGATGGGCGTCGACCACGACTACTTGCATCTGCACTACCGCTCGAGCGGCACGCTCCTCGCGATGGGTGCGGACCCGGTAGACGCGCTCCGGCAGATGAAGAACACCGCGACGGATCCGTATTCGCGCGGGCGCAACTTCGCCGGTCACTACACCGCGCGAAAGTGGAACGTCGCGCCGGTGTCTTCGCCGATCGAGGTCCAGTACTCGATCGCTCCGGGCACGGCGATGGCGCAGCGTGCGACGGGCGGGAAGGGGATCACGATCGTGACCGGTGGAGATGCGGGGACCGCCGAGGGCGACTTCGCGACGTGCCTCGTCTGGAGCTCGCGCAAAGGCAGCGAGCTGCCGATGCTCATCCTGGTGACGAACAACAAGTACGGCATCTCCACGCCGTACGAAGGCCAGCACGGTGAGGAGCGGATCTCCGATCGCGGCAAGGCGTTCGGGATGCCGACGGCAACGATCGACGGCAACGACGTCGAGACGAGCTGGTTCGCGCTGAAGAAGGCGATGGACTACGTCCGCACGGAGCGCAAGCCGTACCTCCTCGAGGCCATGGTGTCACGGCTCTACGGCCACTCGAGCGCGTCCGGCGCGAACCAGGTCAAGGACGAGGCCGATCCGCTCGTGCGCTTCGAGCGGAAGCTCGAGGACCGCAAGCTCCGCACGCGCAGCGAGATGGATGACATGCGCGCGCGGTTCACCCAGGAGCTGCTCGAAGCTTCGAAGCGCGTACGCGAGGAGCCGCAGCCGAAGCCGGAGTCGATCTGGGACTTCGTCTTTGCGGACAAGAACTACGTTGCAGGAGAGTCCTGATCATGGCGACCTTGATCCAAGCGATCCGCATGGCGCTTCATGTCGGTGAAGAGCGCCTTGGCGTGACCGACATCTTCGGCGAGGACGTCGGGCCGCCGCTCGGAGGCGCTTTCACCGCAACGCAGAACCTCAAGACCGCCTGGAACTCGCCGCTCGACGAGCGCGGGATCGTCGGCATGGCGATCGGCCTCGCGCTCGCCGGTCGGAAGCCGGTCGCCGAGATCCAGTTCTGCGACTACGCCTTCAACACGATCGACCTTCTCAAGATCGCCGGGAACACCTACTGGGCGAGCGCCGGCGACTGGAACGTCCCGATGGTGATGATGACGCCCGTGGGCGCAGGCATCCGCGGCAGCATCTATCACTCGCACTCGTTCGACGCGCAGGCGACGCGGACGCCGGGTTGGAAGATCGTGATGCCGTCGAACCCGCGCGACGCGTACGGCCTCATGCTGAGCGCGATCGTGGATCCGAACCCCGTCATGTACCTCAAGCCGAAGGCGCTCCTTCGCGTGAAGGGCAAGCCGGGCGAGGAGATCCCGGGCGAGCCGGGCGACGACAAGGCGCTCTCGAAGATGATCGACGCTCCCCTCGGTGACCGCAGCAAGTGGAAGCCGGAGTGGCCGAAGCTCGAGGAGCTCTTCATCCCGATCGGCAAGGCGCGCACCGCACGCGAAGGGCGTGACGTCACCGTGCTCACGTACGGGCGCAACGTCCCGATGTCCGTCGCAGCGGCCGACGAGCTCGCGGGCGAGGGGATCGAGGTCGAGGTGATCGACCTCCGAACGCTCCACCCGTACGACTGGGACGCGATCAAGGCGAGCGTGAAGAAGACGCACCGCCTGCTCTGCGTGAACGAGGACACCGAGGTGACGAACTTCGGCGAGCACCTCATTCGCCGCGTCGTCGAGGAGCTGTTCTACGAGCTCTACGCGGCGCCGAAGCTCCTCGCGGGCGCGCACGTCCCGGGCATCGGCCTCGCCGACAACCTCGAGCACGCGAGCGTTCCGCACAAGGAAGGCATCAAGAGCGCGCTTCGGGAGCTCGCGCGGCACGAGCCCTGATCGAGGCCTGACCGAGCCCTCAGGCTTCAGACTTCGGGCTTCGGCACGGAGAGAATGAAGGAGTGGGAGCACGCGCCGAACAGGGCGTGCTCCTTCCGCCTGCACCTTCGCTGCTGCTCGGCGCGCGGTCAGAACGTCGCTTGGACGAGCGCGGCTCCGCCGCCCGACGGAAGCGGCAGCGCGCCGACGGTCGCCTTCACCGGCTTCGGCGCGGTCAGGTAAAGCACGACCCCGCCGACGAGCGCGGCCCCGGCCGCGATGAACGCGACATCGGAGATGGTCGCGGCGGTCAGCGCGTCCTTGCGCAGGTCGAAGCCGGTCCGGTCGCAGTCGTTGCCCGAGCAGTGCCGATCCGACTCGTCCTTCTTCGAGCCGACCTGGAGTCCGAAGTAGCTTCCGGCGGCTGCGCCGGCGATGCCGACCCCGACGAGCGCGATCCCGATCACACGCTGCGTGCGCCCTCGCGTCGGGTCCGCAGCGGGCGCGGGCGGCGAGGGGGCCTCGAGCTTCGGCGCCGGAGGTGGAGCGGGTGCATCCGCGAGGGCAGGGACGCGGATCGTCACCGTGCCGCCATCGCGCGGCACAGTGACTTCACCCTCCCACGGCTTCTTGTCGGGCGCGCTCGCGGTGATGCGATGCGGTCCGGGGTCCGTCGGGATCGGGCCGCCCCAGAGCGGTCTGCCGAGCGCGACGCCGTCACGTTTGATCTCCACGTCCGGGACAGCCGAGACATCGGAGACGTCGATCACGAGCTTCGACAGCCTCGGCTCGAGCTTCTTCGCTTCCTCGCGCGCGATGGCGACGCGCTTGTCGCCGTGTTTCGCAGCGAGCGCCTCGGCCTCCGCGAAGAGCGCCCATGCGCTCGCGTTGCGCCCGTTCTTCGCGTGGCAGTCGGCGAGCCAGAGCATCGTGCCGATGCCGGGATCGAGGCGCTGGCTCTCGGCGAACTTCGGGCATGCCTCGGCGTATTGGCCAGCGGCCATGAGGCGCTTTCCTTCGTTGAACAGCGCCTGAGCGGCAGCCGCGTCGTTGGCCTGGGCGCGCGCAGAGGTCGCGGACGAGAGTGTTGCCAGAAATATGCAGCATGCAAGGAACACCGTTCCAAGGCGAGCGAAGGCGTTCCCGCGTGTGGCCCTCATCACGTACGAAGGCTATCGCGCCCGCGCTCGAGCGTCACTTCCGTGTACCGAAGCGATCGCCGTCGTCAGGCGGCGTCTGCGGCGCGTCCGCCGTTCCCGGAGTGCGCGCTCCGTTACGTGGCTTCGGACGCCGCCCGGGAGTGCGCTTCGGTGGATCCGCTGCGATGCTCGTCGACGGCGCGGCGGTCGCGATCGCCATCACTGGCTCGGCCGGCGGCGGCGCGGGGCTCGCGCTCGCAGTACTCGCGGGCTCGTCCGGCACGGCGGCGGGAGCAGCAGCAACAGCCGCGGGCTGGAGATCGATCGGCAGGGGCGCGTTCCGGAAGTGGTGCGTCGCGCCGACGAGCATGAGGACGAGCGCGACGATCGCCATACCGATGGCCGCGAAGGCCCAGGTGCCGTAACCGGTCTTCTGTCGATTCGACAGGACGACCGTCGGAACGAACTTCTGCGACGTTCGGACGTTCGCCGCCGGCGGCAGGCTCACGTGCCGTTGCGGTGCGCTCCCTGCAGGCGCGTACTCCTCGAGTGCGGCGGCGAGCTCGGCAGCGCTGCCCCACCGCTCCTCCGGATTCTTGTGGAGGCAGAGCTGGATGACGTCCTCGAGGCCGGGCGGCATGTCGGGCCGTCCGATCGGCGCGATCGGCTCGGACATCACGCCGACCCGGATCTCGTCAGGGGTCTCCCCGAGGAAAGGCGGCGCGCCGGCGAGCATCTCGTAGAGCACGGCGCCGAGCGCCCAGATGTCCGAGCGCGCTTGGACGCTGCCGGCCTCGAACTGCTCGGGAGCCATGTACGCCGGCGTTCCCATGACGACGTCGGACGGACGTGCGCCTCCCGCGTCCTCGAGCGCGATCTTCGAGATGCCGAAATCGAGCAGCTTCACGCGGCGCGGCCCGCCGCCCGTTCCCGCGATGTAGATGTTTTCTGGCTTGAGATCGCCATGCACGATCCCGGCAGCGTGCGTCGCAGCGAGCGCCTCGCAGGTCTGGACCGCATAGCGTACGGCCTCGCCGACGGGCAGACGGCCCTGGCTCGCGATCAACGTCGAGAGCACCATGCCCTCGACGTACTCCATGACGATGTATGGCGTACCGTCCGGAAGGGCCGCAACGTCCTGCACGCGCACGACGTGCTCGTTCTGGACCGTCGCTGCCGCCTGGGCCTCGCGGACGAACCGGCTGACGGCGTTCGCGTCGGCCAATACCTCGGGCCGGAGGAACTTGATCGCGACGCGCTGCTTCAGGACGAGGTGCGTCGCCATGACGACGACGCCCATACCCCCGCTCCCGAGGATCCCGTCGACACGGTATCTCTCGGCGACGACGCTTCCGACGGAGACGGGGACGGCCATCGCGTGCTGTCTCGATGGTAGCGTGACCCGGCAGATCGGCTCAATCCCACGGATTTTGCGCGGATGCCGCGGCGCGCAATCGTCGGATCACTTGCACTTGCCGTTGTTGTCGCAGCCCTTGCAGCAGGCGTCGTTCCTCGCGCTGCACGAGTTTCCTTTCTTCAAACATGCGTGACACTTGCCGTCGGCGCCGCAGCGATCTTCGGGCGACGAACAAATCGTTCCCGTCGTGCAGCACGCCTGGCCCGTGCCTCCGCACGCGCACTCGCAGCCGTTAGCGCGATTGCCGTCGCAGTTCGCGAACCGGGGCGAGCAGCTCGTGTAGCTGCAATTGCCGACCGAGCAGAGGATCCCGTTCGCGTTCTTGACCGTCGTCGAGCAGTCGGTCGTGCAGCTCCCGCAGTGCGCCGGATCGCTCGCGGTGTTCGTCTCGCAGCCGGTGTTCCCCGGCTGGCAGTGCATGAAGCCCGAGTTGCAGGTCCAACTGCAGACGCCGCTACTGCACGTCGGCAGGCCGTTCGTCGTGCTGCACGCCGCGCCGCACTCTCCGCAGTTGAGCGCATCGGACATCGAGTCGACGCAGAAGCCGCCGCAGCATGCCTGGTTGGCGCCGGCGCACGTGCCGGCGCCCGTCCCCGTGCAGGTCTTCGTGCAGGTCCCGGACGGGCTGCACGAGAGGCCGTCGCTGCAGTCGTTCGACGAAAGGCACGCGACACAGCGGTGCCGGCCGATGTCACAGAACGGCGCGCTGCCACCCGTGAGCGTGTCGCAGTCCTCGTTCGTCTTGCAGCCGATCGCGCAGGCGCTCTCGTCGTTGCAATAGCTGCCCGCCGGGCATGTGTCCGTCGGAGTCTTTGCACATTGCACGCACTGCGCATCCACGCATTTGACGAACGGCGCCCGACAGTCCGGATCGCCCGTGCACGGGCAGCCCGCGCCGAGGCATCCGCCGTCGTCGAGGATCTCTCCACCTTCGATCGGCACGGAGGCGTCGGTGAGGACCGAGCCGTCCTCGTTCGCGACCGAGCCGTCCATGTCGTCGAGCAGCTGCGGCTCTTCGACGCCCATGATCGTCGCGCACGCGGAGATGGTCGCGGCGAGCACGAGCACTCCGATCCAGTGTCGGTTCGAGCGCGATGCCACATCCA
>JAEXCN010000069.1 GCA_023402175.1 Pseudomonadota bacterium
CTCGACGGGATCGTCTTTCGGCTCATCGCGGAGCGTCGCGCACGCGGCGCAGCGAACGCCGGATTCGGTGACGATCTGCTCGCGATGCTGATGGAGGCGGCCTTCGACGGGGCCGGCGACGATCCGCGGTCGACGATGACCGATCAGCAGCTCCGCGACGAGATCATCACGATGGTCCTTGCCGGGCACGAGACGACTGCGAACCTGCTCTCGTGGACGTTCTTCCTCCTCGCGCGACATCCCGAGATCGAAGCGCGCGTCCGGGAAGAGGCGCGGCGGGTGCTCGGCGATCGTGACCCGGTCGTCGAGGACGTGAAGGCGCTCGAGTACACGAAGCTCGTCCTCGAAGAGGCGCTCCGGCTCTATCCGCCGGCATGGATCTTCGAACGAGAGAACGTCGAAGCGGACGTCCTCGGCGGCTATCCGGTCGCGGCCGGCAGCATCGTCGGCGTATCTCCGTACGTGATCCATCGTCATCCGAGGTACTGGGACGAGCCCGACACGTTCGATCCGCAGCGTTTCCGCCCGGAGCGCGCCGAGACGCGGCCACGCTACACGTACCTGCCGTTCGGCGGCGGGCCGCGCACCTGCATCGGAAATCACTTCGCGATGATGGAGGCGCAGATCATCCTCGCGATGATCGTGCGCCAGGAGCACCTCTCGCTGGAGCCAGGCTACGCCGTCGAGGCCGAGCCGCTCATCACCCTGCGTCCGAAGCACGGCATCCGCGTGCGCCGCGCGAGCGCTTAGGCGTCGGCGGCGGTCTGCTGAAGAACAGGCGTCGCCGCGGTGACCCGTTGCCGCTCGACGCACGACTAAGTCAAAGGGCTGCTCATCGTCTCGATGACGCCTGGAGGACTTTCGCCCATGCAGGACGCTCGTCGGTCAGCTTTCCTCGAAAAGCTCTTGGTCGTCATTTGTGGTGCACCCGTCGTTGCCGTTTCGATGACCGCGGCGTGTGGCGGGAAAGCGGAGACCTCTTCGGAGACGAACAGTCCGGCGCCCACGAGCACGGCCGGGGGGCCGTTGGGCGACGCGGCCCCCGAGCCGCAACCAGAGTCACCGTCGAGACGGCCCGGACATTGCGCGAAACCTGCGGAGCCACGCTATGAACGTTGCGATGCCGACGCGGGGGATAGCGCGACGGTATGCTTCCCGCTCCCCGAGGACGGCAGCTCGTGCGAAGCGCACTACGAGACCGACTGCATCCTCTGGGGATACGGGTGCGGATACGTGGACAAGGGCGATTCGGTCCTCTGCCGTGTCCCCGTGGCGGATGCGTGTTGCTGGCAGGTCGCAGGAGGCTGCGCCATAGGCCGTCCATTCATGGTCGGCGATCGCGCCAGGCAAGCGTCCCTCGTCGGCGACCGCGCCTGGGCAGGAGCACTGCTCGGGCCGGATCTCGCGCAGGCGGCTTCCTGCATCGACCCCGCGCTTCGCAAGACCATCGCCGATACCTGGGCGCGAGACGGTCTCGCCGAGCACGCATCGGTCGCGTCTTTTGCGCGCTTCGTGATGGAGCTTCTCGCGCTCGGTGCACCGCCGGAGCTCGTAGCGGCGGCGCAGGTCGCGCTCGGGGACGAGATCCGCCACGCGCAGCAATGTTTCTCGCTCGCGTCGATGTACGCGACAGCTCCATGCGGGCCGAGCACGCTCGATGTGAGCCATGCGCTCGGGACCGACGTCAGCCTCGTCGACTTCGCCGTTCGGACGGCGAGCGAGGGCTGCGTCGCCGAGACCGTCGCCGCCCTCCAGGTCCATGCTGCCGCGAATGCAGCCGAGGTGCCCGCCATCGCCTCGTTGCTTCGTGCAATCGCCGAAGAAGAGACCGAGCACGCCCTCCTCGCATGGCGAACCGTATGCTGGGCGATCGAGAAGGGCGGGGAAGGGGTGCGTCGCGCCGTCGGCGAGGTATTTGCCCGCGCATCGGCGCACGTCGGCTTCGGGCCGTGCCCCGACGAGTCAGTCGACGCAGCCATCCTCGGCGAGCACGGGATCCTCACCCGTCGGCAGCGCCACGACCTCGCGGTGGCGGCGCTGGAGACGGTGATCGCTCCTGCTGCTGAGGCGCTCCTCGCCGGGCCCGCTTCCCGTCTTCCGGCGTCGGCGGTTCAGCTCGACCGCGAAATTCGGCACGCCTCTTCGGCCCGGGCCGCTATTTCCCCGACGAACGTGGCCTAGCTCGGCCGAAAAAATCGCATGCCGCGTTGATCGATTTCGGCCGGTCGCGCCCACAAGATCGAGCCCGAGCACGATTCGACGACAACCGGTCGGGCAAACGATTTACTCACATGACGATGTCCGTTGCCCGTGGACCTTTCTCCATCGCGAAGAGCGATCGGAGCGACACCGAGCCGATGGCGAAGGTGATCGCGCAGGCCACGTCCGGTGATCGGGCGGCGCTCGGAGAGCTTCTGCGGCACGTGTCGCCCCAGCTCCTCCGAGGCCTCCGCTCGATGCTCGGGACCACGGACATCGACGATGCGCTGCAGGAATCGCTGCTCGCCTTCATCGACGCGCTGCCCGCGTATCGGGGCGAGACGAACATCCGGCGCTACGCGCTCCGGATCGGCATCCGGACTGCGCTCGCCGCTCGACGGCGTGAGCGCACACGGAGCAACCTACTCGACGAGCACGTCGAGGCGACGGAGCCGCTCGTCGGACCCGTCTCGATCCCGTCCGACGACGTCGCAGCTCTCCGCCAGCGAGAGGCGTTCCGCAGGCTCCTCGACGAGCTGCCGGAGGCACAGGCCGAAGCGCTCGCGCTTCGCGTCGTGTTCGAATGTTCGCTCGAGGAGATCGCGACCGTGACCGGTGCTCCGATCAACACGATCCGAAGCCGTGTGCGGCTCGCGCGCGATGCGCTCCGATCGCGGATCGAGGCCGATCCTTCGCTCAAGCAACTCCTGGAGGTGGAACCGTGAAACACGACGATCCGCTCCTGGACGACGACAAGCTCGATCGAGTGATCCGGCGCGCCTTTGCAGGTGCGTCCGAGGTCGCGCCACGAGGCGACGACGACGATCGGATCGACGCCGCCATCGCGCGGACGCTCGCCGCGAGGAAGGACAAGAAGGCGGCGACGTCCGCGCACCGCCATCGAATGACCGTTTATCTCATCGCGGCAGCTCTCTGCCTCGGTGCGCTCGCTTACGCAGCAGCACATCGACGCTTCGAGGGTCCTGCCGGTGAGACGGTCGAAGCCGCTCCGACGACGGCGCCGACGAGCATCGCCGAGAACAGCACCGGCGCGGAGGCGCTGAACGTCGCTCCGCCCGAGCCGCCGCCGTCGAGCCCGACGCCGGAGGTCGTGACGCCCGACGCGCTCCCGTCCGTGGCGGCTCCGTCGCGCGTGGGCAGTGCCGTCGCGCCCGCTCCGCAGCCGAAGCCGTCGACCACGATCGAGCCCGAGAAAGCGGCGCTCGGTCCTGCGGAGCTCTTCTCACGTGCGAACGACGCTCGTCGCGCGAGCGATACGGCTCGGGCGATCGCGCTCCACGAGGAGCTCCAGTCGAAGTTCCCGGACTCACGGGAGGCCTCGACGTCGCGCGTCGCGCTCGGACGGCTTCTCCTCGACCGCGCCGGGGATCCCGCACGAGCTCGAGCGCTGTTCGACCGGTATCTCGACCGCGATCCTTCCGGGCCGCTCGCCGAAGAGGCCCGCGTCGGGCGTGCGCTCGCGTTCATGCGCCTCGGCGATCGGGATGCCGAACGAAGCGCGTGGCGCGAGGTCCTCGAGCGTCATCCCGGCTCGGTGCATGCCGAGCGTGCTCGGCAGCGCCTCCTCGTCCTCGGCAACTGATACGCTGCGTGCGTGCGTTGGCTCGCAGCGTGCGCTGCGCTGGGCATCCTGTTCACGTGCGTCCGCTCTGGCGAGGCGCAGGAGCGTGATACGGGCGGCCACGAGCGCTCGAGCCATGCGGTCACGATCACGATCGCGGGCGATCCGGACACGCGCGCGACGGAAGCGACACTTCGCGATCTGTTCGCGCAGCTGACGGAAGCTCGGGCCGTCACGCTCGAGGTCGGGGTCACCTCGGCGATCGATCCCCGATCGATCACCGGTCCTCCACCCGCACCAACCCCTGCCTTCGCGCGCGTGTGGATCGATGTCCGGAGCGACACGTGCCTCGTCTCGATCGCGGACGAGGCCTGGGAGCGCATCTATCAGCGGCGCATGCCGCGCCCGCCCGGCAACGACGACGTCACGCGCGAGCAGATCGCCCAGATCGTCTTCTCTGCGATCGAGGCGATGCTCGCCGGAGGAAAGATCGGCGTCGCTCGAGCGAGCCTCCTTCCACCGCCTCAGGCCGCGCCGCCTGCTGCCGCCACGCCCGTGCGCGAAGCTCCGGCGCGCATCGTCGAGGAACGTCCTCGTCCAGGCGCGACGCTCGGCGTCGGCTACGAAGCGTTGATGTTCTCGTCCAGGGCGATCGCGCACGGTCCGATCGCCTCGCTCCACGGTGCGGTCGAGGACGGGCCATGGTCGCTCGGCGTCGGTCTGACCGCGCAGTGGCGTGCGCCCATCACGGTCGAACGGATCCCGATCGGCGTGCGCCTCGATACGAAGTCGTTCCGCGTCGTGCTCGACGGCACGCGCGCGCTTGGTCCGCAGATGAAGCTCCGCGCCGGCATCGCTCCGGGGCTCGACGTGACGTCGATCGAGCCTCGCGGCGTGAGCCGCGCCGGAGAGGGCGAACAGCCGACCATCACCGTCGAGGCGAGCCGAACCCGCGTCTCACCCGTGCTGAGGTGGTCGGTCGCCATCGACGTCCGCCTGGTGCCCGGGATGGAGGTGACGCTCGCGGGCGTGCTCGATCACGCGCTCACGAATCGCTCCTACGTCGTTCGATACCAAGGGATCGAGCGCGACGTGCTCGCGCCGTTTGCGCTCCGTCCGGGTCTCACGCTCTCGATCGCCGCGGATCTCGTGCGCGCTCAGGGGACGTCGACCTCGAAGTGAAGGTCCCAGTCGCGGAGCTCGTACGGAGTCACGAAGCTCGAGCTCCGTAGCCGACCGCGCGACTCGATCCGACTCTTCACACCACCAGCAACCGAGCGCGCGACGCGATCCGACTCCTCAGACGACGAGCATCGTGTGCGTGGCACATCGCTCGCACGATCGGAGGCATGAGCGCGCCTTCCGATCTCATCGATGGGCTGCTCGCGTCGGATCTCGTCGATGATCCGAGTCGCAGCGCCGCGGCGGAGCCGGACAGGGCCGAGCTCACGGCGAGGCGACGTCGTCGGTGGGCCGAGCAAGCAACGCTCGCTTCGGTCTCGCTCGGGATGCTCGGATCGTTCCTCGCGATCACACGAACGATCGGCACCAAGGACGGCAACCTCTTCGACCACGCCGTCGTCCACCGGGTGGGGCAAGCGCGCCGCCCGGTGATGAACGCGATCATGAGCGGCATCACGTTCTTCGGCAGCGCGCCGGGAGCGACGGCCGTCTCGCTCGGCGCGATCGGTCTTGCTCGGCGCCGTCCGCGCCTGGTCTGGCAGCTCGTGTCCGGCGCGCTCGGCGGCACCATCGCCGAGCTGATCCTGAAGCGGTTCTTCCGGAGAGCACGGCCGAGGCTGCTCGTGCATCTCGAGAAAGTGACGAGCACCTCGTTTCCGTCGGGGCACTCGATGGCGTCGTCGTCGCTCTACGTCACCCTCGCGTTCGTCGCTTCGCGGAGCCGCTTGCTCCGGAGGCGTCGCGGCGCCCTCATCGCGGGGGCGAGCGCGTTCGCGTCCCTGATCGGCGCTACGCGCGTCTACCTCGGCGTCCACTGGCCGACCGACGTGCTCGGCGGCCTCGCGCTCGGGACCGCGTGGGCATGCGGGGCCGAGGCCGTCTTCGATGTGACGGGCGCAGAGCGGATCGAGCGCGAAGCCGTCTCGGCGCCCCCGGAAGCTGCAGCCTGAGACGAAGGCGGACGAAGAGTGTCGGCGATCGAGCATTCGATCGTTGCCCGCACGATGCGGACGCGTCATCGTGCGGCGATGTCCAGACGGAGCACGGCTCTCGTTGCATTCGTTGCCGTGGGCGTGTCGATCCTCGGATGTAACCTCGGCGAATCGTCGACCCACTCGTGCGCGCAGCCGCCGGAGGGCTGCCCACGTTCGACCTTCACGACGGCGATGACGGAAGGTTCGATCACCTACCGAGCCCGTTCGACGGCGCCGTCCACGAGCGAGGTACTCCGCGTCTCTGACGACGCGTCGACGCAAGGATGCACGGTCAGCGGGATGGATGGAGAGATTCTGTCGGACGAAACCGTCATCGCGCTCGGCCCGACCATCCACTGTGCGGTGCCGGACGGATATCTCTACGTCGGTCTCCAACGGCTGGCCGATCTTCGGAATTGGCCACTCGGAACGCATTCGTTTCGAGCCAGCCAAGCGATGGCCATAGAGCTCTGCGACCAACCCGGACGCGCCGGACGCGGGTGCACCATGTGCCGTCCGAACCTCGACGACGTGCTCATGACCGTCGTCGTCGAAGAGGCGGAGGGTGGTCCGGCCCCTTACCCGACGATGGTCACGCCCGACTATCGACGCCGCTACCGCATCGAGCTCGATACGGGCGCCCTCTCGACGGACCATTGCGACGGCCTCGCTGTTTCGCTTGCGCTTCGGCTCGAGCAAACGGCGGCGCAGTTCGTGAACGACCCGCACGGCGAATGCGGGCCTTGCGAGTGAGCTGCGTCAGGCGACGTGTAGGAGCCGGATCGCCGGGCCGCACGACGTCAGCGGTCCCGGGACGGGCTACTTCACGAGCGGAGGGCCGACGACGACGTCATTGACGCTCCGCACGCGCTCGCCGGCCGGAAACGCGTAGCTGGCGTAGCACGTGAAGCTCGCGGGATCCGAGGTGGCACAGGTGCCCTTCGAGGTCTCGGGGCTTCCCCAACCCCACACGGTCAAGCCGAACGGCGCGTTCGACTTCATCTCGTGCACGCCGTTGTCACACTTGCCTTGCGGCTCGAAGTCGTGACGGACGAGATCCGTTCGCGTGATCTCGAAATCGGGGCCGAGCGGCGCCCACCCTTCGAGCTTGCCGTAACAATCGAGGATGACGTCCTCGAAGGTGCCCGCCTGCGTCCGCTTGCGGACAACGACGAGGTTGGTCTCGGGATACCTCGTGTCAGTGTAAAATACATATCTGTCGAGCCATTGCGCCGGCGGGACGACGCGCACGAAGTCCGGATCG
Organism: Pseudomonadota bacterium; assembly: GCA_023402175.1. Taxonomy (GTDB): domain Bacteria; phylum Myxococcota_A; class Polyangia; order Polyangiales; family Polyangiaceae; genus Labilithrix. The sequence continues at coordinate 7,202 of JAEXCN010000069.1, forward strand.
CCGTAACCTTCGTAGTCTTGGCCACCGGTCATGTAGCCGAAGAGCATGAAGGGGTGCTTCTGGTCCTGGCTCTTCACGACGAAGGCGCCGTCGGTCTCGAGCTCGGTGAAGCTGCCGAGGTCGAGCGTCGCCGGCGCGCCCGGCAGCGGAGGGTCGTACGTGAGCACCGTCCCGTCCGCGGCGCCGACCACGCGCCAGAGGTACTTCTCTGCTCTGTTCGCCAGGCGCGCGCGATGCGGAGCGGCGACGTATTCGGTGCCGAGCGCCTGCACAGGCGCGATCTGCTGCTCGGCGTGATCGCAATAGCCCGAGTCGGCTGGCACGTTCATGCACTGGTGCCCTCCGAAGAGCCCGAACTTCTTGTCGGAGACGATCGGGCTCCCGGTCAGCTCCTCGAGCTGCGTGAGCTGCAGCGTCTCGCCCCTATGCAGCGTGTAGGAAATCGGGACGTTCGCGGGACCGGCGGGCAGTAGCCCGGAGACGCCCTTGATGTCGACGCGCGGCGTGATCTGCACCGTCGTCTCGTCCTCGATCGCGACGATGTCGAGCGATGGAGCATGGCCCTTCTCGTGCGGGCCGTACGCGTTCACCGCGATGTAGTTCGTGCCCCACGCGCTCGTCGGCAGCAGGAGCGATGCCCCGGGCAGCTTCGCGTCGTCGCCGCCGCCGAACGGAGACATCTGGAACGCGACGACGGGGACGTCGCTCTGGATGTGGAACGCGTGCCCGAAGCCCGAGCCGTGGACCAAGGCGCCGGCCGAGAATGGGGAGGGGATGGGGCACGCGTTCCAGTTCGCGAGAAAGAGGATGGCGACCTCGCCGGGCGCGAGGCCGCGCACCGGATCGTAGTCCTCGTAGTCGAGAGACATGCCCCGCCCGACTGGGAGCTTCGCGTACTTGGCGAGGTCGATCGGCCTGTCCATCAGGCTCGCCGTGATGTGCGCGTTCGTGCTGAACGTGTTCGTCACGAAGGATACGAAGCAGGCTCTGTTGACCCCGGGCTCCATGATGTCCATCATCACGGCGTAGTAGTCGCAGCCGACGGAGGACCTCGTGTCCTCGGCCTGCTTGCAGGCGTCGACGCACCGGTCCTCCTGGCACTCCTCGGTCGGTCCGCACTCGACGACGGCGCCGCCGTTGCACCCGTCGACGACGCCCCGCTTGTCCTCGGTGCAGCGGACCGGACAGGCGAGCGGCTCGACCGAAGGTCCCGCGTCCGTCTCGGAAGGGATCTCGATCTTCCGGGGAGAGTTGTCGCCCGAGGCGCATGCGCCTGCGAGGACGATGAGCGCGACAGCCGCGACCGTCCCTGTCTTGGCCCGCATGCCTGAGCGCGCGTTCGGCATCTCCCCCGAACCCTCTCTCTGGGAAGCCGAGGCTAGTGGGGACCGTCCGCGGGGTTCGTGCCGCGGCGTTCGGTGTCGACCCACTCGAAGCGATCGACGAGGACGGTGGAGTCGAGGTTGCCGTCGGACGAATCCCAAATCGCGAAGCGAAGGCGGATCGTCTGGCCCGGCGGAACGGGCGCGTACGTCGTCAGCCAGCCCGTCGCTGCGTGTGGGGCAGGCGAGTAGTCGTCGTTCACCGTGTCGAAGCCCGTGCCCTGGAGCGACGCGGGGCCGAGCGGGCAGTCGTACTTGCGGCCGTCGATGGTGCGCGGCTCGCAGACCTGGAGGAGCGCGTTGTTGACGCTGATCGGATTGCCCTCTGCGTCGAACGCGACGTTGCCGTCTTGGTAGTCCGGCACCTTCGGCTCCATGTCGAGCACGTAGAAGTCGTTGTACTTGCTGCACACGTAGCCGGGGAACTCGACGGTGAAGAAGTTCTGGTCGACGCGGAACGACTTCACGTTCGTCGGGACGCGGATCTCGAGCTCGAGCGCCGCGCCGTCGTGCGCCATGCCCGACACCGTGCCCGGACACGCAGGCGACTCCTTCGGGTAGCCCGTCGGGACGCCGCTCGTGTAGCCCTTTCGGAAGCCGAGGATGTCCTTGTACCCGGGCATGTCCGGCGCGCGCGCGGTCCCGCTCGAGAGCGCGAGGAAGGATTGGCCCGCGCGCGGCGTGTTCACGCCGAACGTGCTCATGATCCCGTGCGAGAGCGGCTCCGGCAGCGGAGTGCCGTCCGGCTTCACGTACTTTGCCGAGACGACACCCCACGTCTTCGCCTTGCCCTGCGCGTCGGGCGTGGACCACTTGCAGATGCCGAGCGCGTTCACGGCGGCGCGCGCATCCGGATCGTCGAGCGCCGCGCCGACGTCGCAGTCTTTCGGTTCGTCGTCGGCGACACCGCTGCAATCCTGATCGATCTTGTCGCCGTCGTAGTCGTACGCGCCCGGGTTGATCGCGCGGCGACAGTCGTCGCAGTCACCTTCAGCCTCGGTGTAGCCGTCGCCGTCGTCGTCGATGCCGTTGGCGAGACGACACTTCGACGGATCGGCGTCGAGATCCGCATCGAAGCTCGGGAGCGGTGTGGCTGGACCGGGCGTGGGATTGCCGCCCGTGTCCGCGACCGCGCACGCAGCGGCGAGCGCGATCGGGACGACGGCGAAGAGGCGACGATGAAGCGACGGCATGGTGGTGCTGCGGATCTCGGTGACGGGGCGTGCGTGCGTCAGTTGAACCAGAAGCGAGCGATGTTGTACGAGCCGCGGTTGCCGGCGAAGGTGAAGTTGCCGCCGGCCCAGAAGCAGTCCTTCGTCATGAGGATGGTGCTCACGCCGTTGGCCATTCCGCCGCCGAGGTCGGACCAGGTCGAGCCGTTCCACATCGCGATGTTCTTGAGCGTCGGTCCGGCTCCGCCATCGGCTAGAGGAGCTGAGTCGTCGAATGCGCCGCCGACGTAGAGCTCCTTGTTGCGGGCGGCGAGAGTCTCGACGTAGCCGATGAACCCATTGCCGACGGGAACCCATGCCGTGCCGTCCCAGGCGGCGACACTTCCGACGATCGCCGCGTTCTCTGCGTTCCCGGCGCGATCGAACATGCCACCGATCGTCAGCTTGCCATCGTACATGACGATCGCGCTCACGCCGCCATAACCGCCCTCGGTGTTGACGCCCGTCCCGACCGTGCTCCAGGTCGTGCCGTTCCAGACGGCAATGTGATTCACGTCGGCGTTCCCCGATTTCGTGAAGCTGCCGCCCGCATGGAGCTTGCCGGACGCATCGAAGCCAAGCGCGGCGACAGACCCGTCGAAGCCTTCGCCGAGCGCGCTCCACTTCGTGCCGTCCCACTTCGCGATGTTGTTCGCGACGACGCCGCCCGCCTCGGTGAAGTCGCCACCGACGTAGAGATTTCCATCCGGACCAACCGTCATCGTCGTGACCTGTCCGTCGACGCCGCTGCCGACGGCGGACCAGGAGGACCCGTTCCACTGAGCGATGGACCGGGTAAGGACGGGCCCGCTACGGAGGAAGTCGCCGCCCGCGAAGACGGTCGACCCCTTGACCGCGATCGCGTTCACGCCTTGGTCGAACCCGAGGCCGAGCGAGGTCCATGCGTCGTTCTGAAAACGAGCGATCTTGTTCGCGGCGACGTCGCCTCCGACGAGCGGGAAAGCGCCGCCCGCGTAGATCTCTCCGTCCGGCCCTTCTGCGACGGCGCTCACGCCACCGTTCACGCCGAGGCGCTTCGCCTTCGGATCGTCGACCGGGTTCCACTGGTTGCCGTCCCAGCGCGCGATCCCGAGCGCGTTACGGCCGCCGATGAGCGAGAACTGCCCGCTCACGTAGATCTCTCCGCCTTGATCCTTCACGATCGCTCGGCCAGGAGGTACGGGGATGCCCCAGCCGCCCGATTTGCCGAAGACGCCGTCGTTGAGGCTCGACCAGCGCTTCTGGGTCACGTCCCACATCGCGACGTGGTTGACCTCCATGCCCCCGGCGAAGCTCAGTTGACCGGTGACGTAGATCTTGTCCCCATCGATCTCCATGTCCATCACTTCGCCAGCGCCGAAGCCCTCGAGCCCGCCGCCGATGAGGACCCATTTCGCTCCGTCCCAGCGAGCGAGGCTTCCCGCGTCATCGAATTCACCGAGGACGAACTGGCCGGCCGCGATGAGCTCGCCGTTCTGCTCGCCGAAGTCGTTGATGTGGCCGTGTGCGTCGTTGGGGAACCGTTTCTCGCTCCACGTCGCGCCTTCGAGACAGTGCACGCCGACGTAATCCTCTGGGCTCGAGGGTTCGAAGAACCCGCCGACACAGATCTTTCCTGCAAGAACGCGCACGGTCGTGAGCCGCTGCGGTGCACCCGCGACCTCCGACCAGGTGTTGCCGGTCAGCTTGGCGAGACTCGCGATCGGCTGAGTGCCGACGTGAGTGAAACTACCGGCCGCGTACAGCGTTCCGTCGGGAGCAACGTCGAGCGATTCGACGGTATCGTCGAAGCTCGCTAGCTCGCTCCATGCAGCCTTGTCCCACTTGAAGAGCTTCATCTTCCCCTGATCTCGGACGGTGCCGAACAGCTCTCCGGTCGGAGTCGCCACCATTCTCTCGACATCGCCAGGCAGGCCCGTGCCGATCGAGAGCCACGCGTTACCGTTCCAGAGCGCGACGTGCTGCGCCGAGATGGAACCGGCTTGCAAGAAGTCGCCGGCGAGCGCGATCTGGCGGTTGGCGATGCGCGCCATCGCGCTGATTCGCGGTGTGACGCTGCCGGCGACTCCCGGAAGCGAGAAGCTCGGATCCCATCCCGGCTCGTGGGGGCCCGCTTCGGGCTTCGATCCGCCATCGGGCGTCGACGCGTCGTCGTCGGGAAGTGTCGACGAGTCCGGTGTGCTCGCATCGGGTGAAGGACCCGGGCCGCCGCCGGCTTCGTCGGACGACGAGCAGCCGGCCGCCGTGAGGAGGGCGAGTGACGCAGACGATGCAAGGGCAAGCAGGTAGTGGCGACGCATGGTCAGGTGACCTCCATGGACGAGCAGATGCGACGACGCGCGGACGACGAGCGCGACAAGAGACGAGCTATTTGACGATCGGAGGGCCGGCGACGATGTCGTTGACGTTCAGCACGCGCTCGCCGGCCGGATAGGCGTAGCTGACGTAACAGGTGTAGCTGAGAGGGTCCGTGTGCTCGTCGCAGACGCCCTTCGACGTCTCGGGCGTGCCCCAGCCCCACACGGTCACGCCGAACGGCGCGTTCGACTTCATCGCGTGCACGCCGTTGTCACACTTGCCTTGCGGCTCGAAGTCGTGACGAACGAGATCCGTGCGCGTGATCTGGAAGTCCGGGCCGAGCGGCATCCATCCTTCGAGCTTGCCGTAGCAATCGAGCTCGACGTCCTCGAACGTCCCGCCTTTGGCTCGCTTGCGCGTGACGAGGAGGTTCGTCTCTGGATACGTCGGGTCGGTGAAGAACAGGTACTTGTCGAGCCACTGCGGCGGCGGGACGACGCGCACGAAATCCGGATCGCCGTAGTCCGCGTGCTCGCCGCCGCCGGTCATGTACCCGAAGAGCATGAACGGATGCTTCAGGTCCTGGCTCTTCACCACGAACGGACCGTCCGTCTCGAACTCGGTGTAGCTGCCGAGGTCGAGCGACTGTGGTGCGTCCGGCAGCGGTGGGTCGTACGTGAGCGTCGTGCCGTCGGCGGTGCCGACGATGCGCCAGAGATATTTCTCGGCCTTCTTCGTCGTGCGCTCGCGATGCGGGACGGCGACGTATTCGTTGCCGAGCGCCTGCACGGGCGCGATCTGCTGTTCGGCGTGATCGCACGCCGGGACGTCGTCCGGCACGTTCATGCACTGGTGCCCGCCGAAGAGGCCGAACTTCTTGTCGGAGATGATCGGGCTGCCGGTCAGCTCTTCGACCTGTGTGAACTGGAGCGTCTCGCCACGGTTCAGCGTGTACGAGATCGGTACGTTCGCGGGCCCACCCTCGATGAGACCGGACGAGCCCTTGATGGCGACGCGCGGCGTGATCTGGATGGTCGTCTGATCTTCGTACGCGACGATGTCGAGCGAGGGCGCCGTTCCCGGCCCCGTGCCGCGATACGCGTTCACCGCGACGTAGTTCGTGCCCCAGGAGCTCGTCGGAAGCAGCAGCGAAGCGCCGGTCATCGCGGCGTTGCCGCCGCCGTACGGCAACATCTGGAAGGCGACGACGGGCACGTCGCTCTGGATGTGGAACGCCTGGCCGCGTCCCGTGCCGCGCACGAAGGCTCCCGTCGAGCGAGGTGCTGGTACCGGGCAGTCCACGCCGCCGCCGCCCGCGAGGAAGAGGATGGCGATCTCTCCCGGTGCGAGGCCACGCGCGGGATCGTAGTCCTTGTACTCGATCGATCGTCCCTGCCCGACAGGCAGCTTCGCGTACTTCGCGAGGTCGATCGGCTTGTCTGCCAAGCTCGCCGTGATGTGCGCGTTCGTGCTGAACGTGTTCGTGACGAAGGACACGAAACACGCGCCGAGGCCCTCGGGCGCGATGATGTCCATCCTCACGGCGTAGTAGTCGCAACCGACGGACGACTTCTGCTCCTCTGCCTGTTTGCAGGCGTCGACGCAGCGATCCTCGCGGCACTCTTCGGTTGGGCCGCAGAGCGCGATCGACCCGTCGTTGCAGCTGTCGACGATGCCTCGCTTGTCCTCGCTGCACACCTTCGGACAGAACGGCGGCTGGAACGATGGCCCTGCGTCCGGGTCGGTCTTCTCGACCGTCCCGAGCAGCTCGTTTCCGCTCGCGCATGCTCCTGCGAGGAGCATCAGCGTGACCGCAGCGAATACCCCCGCGGAGCGCGCCTTCGAAGACATGGGTGAGTACATCTCCAAGCGCCGCGAGTGGCGCGAGGCAGTGGGAGCTGCCCCGGCGCACAGGCGGAACGGCATCCAGTGTGATCGACCTCCGAAAATCGATCACGACCCGCGGGAGATTTTTTCGATCGAGCGCGGCCGCAAATCGGATGAGCTCGAGGTGAGCCAAGTCCTAGCAGCGGGGGATGGAGCAGCGGAGCTGCGGCGCAGCGGTTCGAGGGGATTCGGCCTCCCTCGTCAGGCGCCGCCGCCGTTCGGCGTGGCGTCGGCGCGCTCGCGCCCGTCACCTACGGCGCCGATACCTGATCCGGAGATCGTCGGCCCAGTGGACGTCGTCGCGGCATAGCTGCGAAACCCCGTTGATGGTGTCGCCGCCGTCGGCGAAGGCGCCGGTGAACCGCTGCGAGAAGCCCGGTGTGTCCCGCCAGAACCGCCACGCTTCGTCGTCGATGCTGGTCTCGTAGACGCGGTGCACACCGCGCGAATCGAAGTAGTGCATCGACAAGCGAGACTCGGTCGCGGCGGAAGGATGACCATTCGACGAGCTCTCGACGCGATCGCGGTCGGTGATCCCGATGATGGAGATCGAGTCGGGAAAGTCTGGATGATCGGACTTGGCGCGGAGGATCAGAAAGCGCTCGCCTTCCAGCCAGTCGATGACGGCAGTGCCGTGTACGACCACGCCGGGCATCGCGGGATGGGTCGCGTCGGTGGTCCATGTGCCGACGAGCCGGTTGAGCTGCTCCAACACTTTTTCGGTCATCGCAGGGCCTCCTTGGTCGAGCTCGGCGAGGTGCCTCGCTTCCGAAGAGACGTCGAACCAGCCGCGGCCGGATCGACATGCCGGCCGACTTTTTTGCCCCGAGGCGCCCCCAGGAGCACGTCCGTTCAGGACCGGTGCTCCGAACCTCCATGTTCGGATCGAATCACGGCGCGATGATCGCCACCTCCGACGCATTTCCCGATTCGACCAAACAGCTCGAGGACGCGCTCGCGTCACTTGGCGTGCTCCGGGGTTACCTGCATCATCGCACGCATGAGCGACCCGCTCCGCCTTCGGTATCCAAGCCCGATCGAGGCTTACGTCGCGTACCTTCCGTTCACCAGCTGGCCGGTGATCTGGCTCCTGCCGTACGGCTACTGGACGTGGGCGATCGCGTTTGCGCCCGACCTCCTGATCAAGGCGTTCCAGTGGCTCCACACGAAGCGACCGGCGCGCGCCGTGACGTCGCGACGGTCGGACACCGGCGTGGAGCTCGTCGAGCGCTCCGGCGTGGTGGTGGAGAAGCTCCGGGATGCCGACGTCGAGTCCGTGACGCGCCTCTTCGATGCGAGCGGCAAGACGACGAGCCTGCGCGTCGATCGGAGCGAGGGGCAGGCCCTCGTGTTCGAGACGAGCTCGGAGCACGAAGTCGAGGACGTGGCGCGCCGGCTCGGGCTCGCTTTGGCGAAGGCCCGCGGCCGGTACCGGACAGGCTCGCGTGCCGCCCGGTTGGGCGTGCTCCTGTTCCTTGGAATGGGCGCTCTCGCCTGGTCGGCCGTGGCGCCCCCAACGGACGTCCAGCTCGCGACAGGGATCATGTTGTTCACCCGTTGGGTCACGCTTCCATTGCTCGTCCTCTTCGCGATCCCCACCTGGGTCGACGTCGGTGCGGACGGTGTCGGCTGGCGGTGGCTGTTTCTCCGTCGTTACGTGCCGTTTTCGAAGGTCGAGGCGATCGAGCCCGTGATGCGCGGAGAGAGGCCGCTCATGATGCGATTGGCGATCAAGGACGGCTCCAAGGGGAAGCTCTGGTTGACGAAGGAGTCTGGCCCGCTCGTCCAGCATCTCCGGGAGGCCTTCGCTGCGGCGAAGCAAGGAACGTCGGCCGTCGATGCACGCCTCGCTCGAGGCGCCGCCGAGTCGTGGCTCGGGTGGGTTGGGCGACTGCGTGGCATGGGGATCGCTGGCGGCGGATACCGTGGCGAGTCGGTCGATGATCTGTGGAACGTGGCCGAGGAGCCGAACGCGCCGTTCGACGCTCGGATCGGCGCGGCCCTCGTCCTTGCATCGAGCGACGCCGCACGCGAACGCGTCCGCGCGATCTCTACGCGCGTCGTGTCTCCGGCCGGCAGGGCAGCGTTTGCCGCTGTCGCCGACGGAGCCGCTGACGAGCGGATCGCGAGGCTCCTCGAGCCGCTAGCCTCCGAGATCGACGCGGCTGATCGAAGCGGCATCAAAGCGAACGCGTGAGCGCGGAACATGTTCGTCGGCGTGCCGTCGACCGCTACCGCGCGGACGCACGCGCGCGGGTCTTCGGACTGGTCACGCGCGTGCGCCGGGTGCCGCCGAGGTGATGATGGCCGGTCGGCGTCGCTCTGCGAGGGCGGCGCGGAGCCTTGACCTCCGGGCGCGTCGAGCCGCGACCGAGCTGATCGAGGATGTCGGTGACCGTGACGATCCCGACGAGCCGACCGTCTTCGAGGACGGGAAGGCAACCGATCGTGCGTCCGCGCATCAAGTTGGCTGCTTGGCGCAGCGTCGTGTCAGGCTCCGCGGTGACGACCCCGTGGGCCATCAGCTCCGCGACGCTGCGCCCCTTCCGGACCGAGGCGCCGCTCCGTCCTCCGAGATCGCGGTCAGAGATGACGCCGACGACGCGCGTTCCGGACATCACGACGTAGTGCCGGATCTTCCTGAGCTGCATCTCGTTCCAGATGTGGTCCGCCTTCGCGCCTGGAGTCGTAGCGAGGACGTCCGTGCTCATGATCTCGCCGATACGCATGACGGATCGAGCTGCACGGCCGGTGCCACGCGCGTCGGTGATGCGTACGCGGCACGATGCACACGCGATCGCCTTCGCGCTCTCAGCTCCGCATCACAGCCGACGCGCGCTCGCCGTAGCTCCTCAGCGTCATCGGCTTCATGCGCCTCCGCTGGACGGCGCGGCGGACGGCGCGCTCGCCGGTCGCGATCGCGCCGTCGATGGCGGCATCGCGCGACGGATCTTGCTGCTCGGAGACGACGCTCGCCAGGCCCGACAGCACCACCTTGATCCGACAGAGCTGGTCGACGCCGCCGCGCGGTCCGTTCACATCCGCGATCCGCACGCTCACGCGCTCGATCCATGGCGCAAACTTGCCGAGCTTCATGCCGAGCTTTCGACGGATGTACTCCCGATCCTCGGGCCCGAGCTCCTGCCCGAGCACCCGGATGTGCGCCGGGACCTCTGGACCGGGCGTGCGGCCGGCCACTCGCTTGGCCGGTCGAGGTCGTCGGCCGGCGAACGGCGCGCGCTTCACGTCGTCGTGCCGGCGCGGACGCGCGCGCGCTGCTTGCTTGCGAGGACGAGAACGCTGCCGCGCCTCTGCGTGACCGAGCTCGTCGAAGACGTCCGTCGCTGTGACGACTCCGACGAGCCTGTCTCGATCGACGACGGGCAGGCAGCCGATGCGTGCCTTCCGCATCCGCTCCGCCGCGTCGTCGAGCGACGTGTCGGATCGCGCGGACTCGACGCGCGTGCTCATGAGGTCCTCGACGGATCCCTCGCGGACCGCGGAGCCCGTCGCGCCCTCGAGATCGCGCGCGGACAGCACGCCGACGACGCTTCCATCCTCCGTCACGACGAGATGGCGGATGTGCTCCCGCTGCATGCGACGGCGCGCGAGGCTCGCCGCCTCGTCGGGGCCGATCGTGACGACCCTCGTGCTCATGATTTCGCCAAGCTGCATGATGCGACCTCTCGAACGCCCTGACCTCGAGGACCGCTCGGACCGACCGAGGGGCCCCTCGCTACGCGCGATTGGCCTAGATCGAGCACACCGCGTGCCGGTGCGCCGCTCGTGCTTCCCGTCGAGCCGGCGGTGGCGCAAAGAACGTTCGTCTGGTCGAGCCATCCGCGCGCTGAACAGCCTGATCTGCTCCCTTCCGTTCGACCACGAAGGCGAGGTCATGTCCGCCCAGCGCTTGTTTCCTCGTTCACTCAACTAGGAAACAACGCCGCGCGAGAGGAGCGGAGACCTCGACGGGGAAGATCGCTCGGACGGTGACGTCGTCTTCGCCTCGCAGGACGCGCATGATGCAAGCCTTCGCGGTCACGTGCCGGGGTTGTTCACCCGCACACAGCCGCTGGTGCGGGCTTCAGGGATAACCCTTCGCCGCCACTGGCGAGAGCTCGCTCGTCGTCGTGCCGTCGCCGAGTTGCCCGCGATCGTTCGCGCCCCAGCAGAGGAGCTGGTTCGTCTTCGTCACGGCGCACGAGTGCTCGCCGCCTGCGCCGATGCCGACCGCGCTCGTGATTCCCGAGACGGTCACGAACGAGGCCTGCGCTCCGCCGCCGTCGGGACGAGGCTGCCCGTCGCCGAGCTGCCCGCGCGAGCCTGCACCCCAGCACACGACCGCGCCGTTCTTCCGGACCGCGCAGGCGTGGTTGCGTCCCGTCCAGATCGATGTCGCATCCGTGAGGTTCGCGACCACGATCGGCGCCGGGTTCGAATTCGCGTTCGGCGAGCCGGTCCCGAGCTGTCCGAGCTCGTTCGCGCCCCAGCAGAAGACCTTGCCTGACTTCGCGAGCGCGCACGTCGAGCGCTCGGCGGCTGCGACCATCACCGCATCGGGCAGGTTGTCGACCGTGACCGGCGACGAGCTGCTGCTCGGTTGTCCCGCGCCGAGCTGTCCGTTCGCGCCGTCGCCCCAGCATGCGACGGACCCGGAGCTCTTCACCGCGCAGACATGCGCTTGCCCGGCGGAGATCGCGACGATGTCGGTGAGCCCCGGAACGGCGACCGGCGTCGTGCTAGGCGTCTCGTCGCCTTTCCCGAGCTGGCCGCTGCCATTGCCGCCCCAGCATGCGATCGAGCCGCTGCCGCGCAGCGCACACGAGAAGTTCCCGCCGGTGGCGACGGCGAACGCGCCGGTCATTCCGACGACGTCGACGGGCGTCGCGCTTCGATTCGCCGACTCGCCGTTCCCGAGCTGACCATCGAGGTTGAACCCCCAGCACGAGACCTTGCCGCCCTGTCGCGCGACGCACGTGTGATTGCGTCCGGAAGCGATGTCGATCGCGTCGGCGATGCCTTTGACGTCACGAGGGATCGTCACGATCCCACCGTCGGCAGGACCTCCCGTTCCGGTTTGACCCTGCACGTCG
>JAEXCN010000121.1 GCA_023402175.1 Pseudomonadota bacterium
ACGTGCCCGTGACGACGCCGCTCGCGTCCTCTTCGAGCTGCGGGCCCTTGCCGGCCTCGATCTCGCGTTGCGCGCGCTTCACGAGACCGAGATTCGCGAGCGCGGCGACGCTCGCGGGCGTGAGCGCGAGGAGATCGGAGCGGCTCATACCTTGACCGTGTCGGCGATGAAGCCGACGAGCTCGCCCGGGGTCATCGCGCCGACATGCGCTCCGACCTGTACGAGCCGCTGCGCGAGGTCGCGGTCGTAAGTGGGGTTCGCCTGCTCGTCGAGCGCCGCGAGCCCGAGCACGATCGAGCCGCCCTCGCAGAGCGCCTTCACTCGCTGTACGAGGAGATCGGTGCTCGCGCCTTCGAAGAAGTCCGTGACGAGAACGACGATCGTACGCCGAGGCGCTTCGACGAGACCCGCGGCGTACGCGACGGCGTTGCCGATGTCGGTCCCGCCGCCGAGCTGCACCTTCATGAGGATCTCGACCGGATCGGTGACTTCGGCGGTGAGGTCGACGACGTCGGTGTCGAAGATGCAGAGATGCGTCTTCACTCCGGGCAGACCCCAGAGGCAGGCCGCCGTGACTGCTGCGTGGATGACGGAGCCGAGCATGCTGCCGCTCTCGTCGACGAGCAGGATGATCTGCCATTTGTCGGCGCTACGACGCGCGCGAGAGAAGAAGATCGGCTTGTCGATCGCGAGGCGCTTCCTGTCCTGGTCCCAGCGTCCGAGGTTCGAGCGGACCGTGAGCTTCGCGTCGAAGTTCCTCGCGAGCTTGAAGGTCGATCGCCGGCGCTGGCGTGCGCCCGTGAAGCTCCGCCGAACGGTGACAGCGAGGTTCTCGACGAGCCGGCGGACAACCTTCGCGATCAGCTCCCGCGCGAGCGCGAGCACCTCCGGGTTCATCAGGTGCTTCGTCCGCAGCACCGCCTTCAGGAGCGTCTCGTTCGGCTCGACGCGCGCGAGGACCTCGGGGTTCGTCACGACGTCGTGGATCTCGTACTTCTCGACGGCATCTTTCTCGAGCCGCTCGATCGTCTCCTTCGGGAACAGCCGATGGACCTCGTCGAGCCACTCGGGCACCGTGAGCTGCGCCTCGTCGAGCGTCCCGCTCCGCTGCCGGACGTCGCGGCCTGCGAGCGAAGCGTCGCGGTCGTACAGCCAGCCGAGCGCCGCGTCGGCTGCGAGGTCGTTCGCCCCGAGCTTGCCGCGGCTGCCGAAGCCGCTGCCGCCCGAGCTGCCGAGCATGAGCCGCCACCGCGCGAGCGTGTCGTCGTCGTTCTCGCTCACGGCACGTCCTCCAGCCCGAACCGGCGCGCGACGGCGTCGACCTCGGCCTCGATCTGGAGGCCGGACATCGTGACCTCCGCGCTGACCTCGAGCTTCGTGAGCCGCCGTGCATCGGCGCCGTCGCCGCCGTGCAAGCGGAGCACCTGCCGCGCGATCTCTTCGCGCTCTCGCGGCGGAAACCACGCGAACGCCATCCTGAGCGAAGGGATCGCGACGAGGAAGTCATCGCGGGTCATCGGCGCGACGAGCCCGTCGACGACTCCGAGCAGGCCCGGCGTACGGAGCACCTCCTCACGTGCGAGCGCGAACAAGCCGGCGAGGAAGTCGCCGAGCGTCTCCGGACGACCGGCACCCTTCACCGCGTGCGCCGCCTCGGCCTCTTCGATCGTGCCGTACACCGACCAGAGAAAGCCGAACGCGGCACCGCGCACCGGCGGCGGTGCGTCGTGATCGGCGGAGCGGCGCTGCATCACGGCCTCCGCACGCGCGCGATCGAGCCCGAGCTTCGGTCCCGACCGCAACAGCGCGTCGCGGAGCGCGACGACGCCTTTGACCTCGGCCTCGCCCGCGTCGCCCTCGATCCCTTCGAAGAGCCATAGCCCGCGGTCGAACGCGGCACCGATCGCTTCGCCGATCACGGGAGCGTCCTTGGCTCCGAAGAGCACGTCGTGCTCGTGAAGCGCGACGAGATCGGCGAGCCCTTCGCCGAGATCCGCGAAAGAGGCCTCGATACCCGCCGCTCGTCTGACGTCGTCGGCGAAGCGCGCCGCGAGCGAGCGGATCCCGACCAGCGCAGCTTCGCGCAGGTGTCGAGCGACGGCCGACACGCCGCGCGCCGCGCTGACGGATTTCTCGAGCCGCGCCGCAGCGGCGGACTCGAGCGTTGCTCCATACGCGGCCGCTTCGATGAGCGCCGGCTCCTGCTCGAGTGTGCGCCCGACGTTCCACACCTCGGTCAGCGCGGTGCGTTCGCGATCGAACGACGGCGCCTGGACGAGCGTGATCCCGGGGATCGCGAGCACGCGGAGGCGATGCAGCACGCGACTCGCCTCCAGCCCCGATGGCTCGGTGAGGACGACCGTGACGTCGCGCGGCGTGCGCGAGAGCTCGATGCCGACGCGCGCGAGCTCGCTGAACGCGTCTGGTACGAGAGGAGGAAGCGGTGTGCCCTCGGCGAGCTTTCCGACGCGATCGCCCGAGAACGCCGAGACGATCTCGACGAGCATCGGATCGGTGCCGCGCATCAACGTTCCGCGCCGGTTCCACGGGAGCGGCGCGTCGAGCGCCTCCTTCACGACCGCCGCAGCGAGTCCGTCGAGCACGTCGACGCGCGCGAGCTCCTCGTGCCCGCGGAGCGTACGGAGCCCGCGCGCGAGCGTCATCGCGGCGATCGCATCTGCCGGTGAGACGAGCTGCTTCTTCTGACGCAGGTGCGCGATCGCCGCGAAGAGCATGTGCTCGCCCGCAGCATCGGCGCCGTCCTCCCAGACACGCTGGTAGAACTCGGGGGACGGCATCCCGGACTCGTACCCGACGAAGGCGTCGAGCCGATGGAACGAATACGGCACGAGGTAGCTGCCGGTGCGCGTGGCCCCGGCTCGCGCGGGCACCGGCGGCGGGCTCGTCTCGGTGCGTGTCTTCCACGCCTCCTCGAGCACGGGCGCGTGATAGCCGCCGCAGACGACGACCACGTCTCTGTCTCCTGCTTCGCGCATCGAATACGCGATCCACCGGGACATGTACGCCTCGCGCGTGATGTCCCGGCCGAGCGCCTCGTCGCCTTCGCGGAGCTCGCGGAAGTACGTCGCGAGGCGTTCCTCGAGCTCGGGCATCGCGAGCGGCTGCTCGAAGAGGTGATCCCAGAGTGCATCCGTGTCCTCGACGCCCATCCGCTCGCAGAGCGCTTCCATGCGCAAACTGGCGCGCGTGTGCCGATCCGAGTAGCGGTTCTCGACGTCGAGGAAGGCCGCGTCCCATGCGGGAAGATCGATGAAGAGCGCCTCGGCCTTCGCTTCACGCGCCTCGGTGATCGCGACCCACTCCGGCGAATACGCGCAGAACGGCGCCCAGCTCGCGTGGTGGAGCTCCTGCCCGTGCGCATAGCTGAAGATGGCGATCGGAAGCTCGTGACCGAGGAGCAGCTCGTCGATGCGGCCGTTCATGTCGCTCGGTCCTTCGACGAGGACGAAGCGAGGCCGCACCTGCCGGATGACGTGCGCGACGAGACGTGCGCACGCGGGGCTGTGATGCCGAACGCCGATGACGTGAAGCCTGCTGGTCACGAGCCGCTCCGACTACTTGCCCGGAATCTTGTGCCGGGCCTCGTAATACGCCTTCCAGTGCTTTCCTTCACGACGCGCGACGCGCTGCTCGAAGTAGCGGCGGAGGCGCTTGAGGTCGTCCTCGTTGCTCTTCACCGCGGCGCCGACGAGGCACTCGACGAGGTCCGCCGGTGTCGGCGCGTCCGTCAGGAAAAAGCCACGCACGCCGACGGCATGCGCCACGCTCACGGCCTCGGCCGTGCTCATCGCCGTGCTGAGCCGCTCCATCGCCTGGCCGTCGGTCGTCTCACCTGCCCGAAGCTCACGGAACGTCGTGACGAGCAGCTCGAGGATGTCGTCGGGCAGCGGCTTCGTCACGCCCGATCGCTCGAGCAGGCGGCGCGACTCCTCGCGCACGAGCGCCATCTCCGTCTTCATGTCCGGGATCGGGAACACCGTCTCGAAGTTGAAGCGGCGCTTGAGCGCGGCGCTCATCTCGTTGACGCCGAGGTCACGCGTGTTCGCCGTCGCGATGACGTTGAAGCCGTCCCGGGCGTAGAGCATCGCGTGCTCGCCCTCGAGCTCGGGGACCGCGAGGACGCGATCCGAAAGCGCCGCAAGCAGCGAGTCCTGCACCTCGAGCGGACATCGCGTCACCTCTTCGAAGCGAACGATCGCGCCTTCCTTCATCGCCTGGTACAGCGGCGACGGCACGAGCGCGCGTGGCGTCGGCCCCTCCGCGATGAGCAGGGCGTAGTTCCACGAGTACTTGATGTGATCTTCCGTCGTGCCCGCGCTGCCCTGGATCGTGCGCGTGGAGTTGCCGCTGATCGCGGCCGCGAGCAGCTCGCTCAGGAGAGACTTCGCCGTACCCGGCTCGCCGACGAGCATGAGCCCTCGTCCGGTCGCGAGCGCGACCATCGCGCGATCGACGAGGGACGGATTGCCGACGAACTTCTGCCGGATCTTCTTCTTCTCGTCGCCGAGGATGAACGTCCGCACGGCGCGCGCGGACATTTTCCAGCCCGGCGGCTTGGGCGCGTCGTCCGCCTTGCGCAGCCTCGCGAGCTCATCCGCGTAGGTCACCTCGGCGGGGGGCCTCTGCAGTCCCGTCTTCGACTCGCTCTTGCCATCCGCCATGGCGTGGACGATAGCATCCTGGCCCGTGTGGAAAGGGCTGACGGTCTTCGCCGTGACGTACGTCCTCGTGGCGGGCCGGAGGCTGCGGTGGCTGCCGATCGATCGCCCTTCCGGCGCACTCATCGGAGCCGTCCTCGCCGTCGCGCTCGGAGCGGTGTCGCCGAGCGATGCCGGCGCAGCCGTCGACAAGAGCACGCTCACGCTCCTCTTCGCCGTCATGGGCATGGGCGCGTTCCTCGCGATCGACGGCTTCCTCGATCGCGCCACGCCTCGGCTCGTGAAGCTCGCGCGGACGCGTCAGCGCCTGCTCGCCGCCGTCGTGTGGGGCTCGGGGATCCTCTCGGCGTTCGTCACGAACGACGCCGTGTGCCTGCTGGCGGCGCCGCTCGTGGTCGAGCTCGTCGAGCGATGGAAGCTCCCGCGGCTGCCGTTCCTCCTCGCGCTCGCGACGGGCGCGAACACCGGCAGCGTCGCGACGCTGGTCGGCAACCCGCAGAACATGCTCTGCGCGAGCCTCGGGCAGCTCGAGTTCGCGACGTTCCTCCTCCACATGGGCCCCGTCGCGCTCTTCGGCCTCGCGGCGAACCATGCGCTGCTCGCATGGCTCTACCGGAAGGACCTCGACGGCGAGCTCGAGGCCGAGCCGTGTCCGGGGAAGCTGTTCACGGCGCGCACGATCGTGACGCTCGCCGTGATCGCCGGAACGGTGGTCGTCTACACCGCCGGCGGGAGCCTCTCGTTCACGGCGCTCGGCGGCTTCGTGCTGCTCTTGCTCTTGCATCGCGTGCCGGCGGAGAAGGTGTGGCCGCGGATCGACTGGTCGATCCTCCTCTTCTTCGGCGGTCTCTTCATCGCGGTCGACGCGCTCGCCCGGAGCGGCGCCGTCAGCGCCGTCTTCGAGCGCGCGCCGCTGTTCGATGTTTCGCTCGGCCACCTCTCGTACGCGCGCGCTTCGGCGTTCTTCATGATCGGGAGCAACATCGTCACGAACGTCCCGTTCATCCTCATCGTCCGGCCCGAGATGAACCGGATGCCCGATCCGGTGCTCGCGTGGGAGCTGCTCGCGATGGCCTCCACTTTCGCGGGCAACCTCACGCTCCTCGGATCGGTCGCAAACGTCATCGTGTCGGAGAAGAGCCAGCGGATCGGCGGCCTCGGGTTCGTCGAGTACCTGCGGGCCGGCGTTCCGGTCGCGATCCTCACGACGGTCATCGGGACCGCGTGGCTCGTCGGTTTGCGACTCCTCTCGTGAGCCACCCCAAGTCTTTGTTGAATCGCGAGGCTCCACGTCTATCCACGCCGGGCGACGACGTCACGCGTTCGGGTGACCGCTCGACGTCCGCCACGACGAGCGCGGTTCGGATACTCTGTCGGCATGAGACTCTCGTCGGTGTGGGGAGCGGGGTTCGTCGTCGCGTTGTTGATCGTCGCGTGCGTGGGGGAGGACCCGATCCCTGCGGGGGCAAGCAGCGGGACCGGTCCGAACGCTACGGCGTGCGACGCAACGCAGAAGTCGTGCGACGGCAGGTGCGTATCGAAGGAAGATCCGAGCGTCGGCTGCGCGATGGAGTCGTGCGCGCCGTGTGAGCCGGGCGCGAATGCGACGACGAGCTGCAAGGCAGGGGCATGCGCGACGACGTGCAACGAGGGCTTCACCGACTGCGACGGTGATCCGAAAAACGGCTGCGAGGCGAAGACCGCGGCCGACGTTGCGAACTGCGGAGCATGCGGCAAGGCCTGTGGCACGGCGAACACCGACATCGCGTCGAAGTGCGATCAGGGCAAATGCCAGTTCACCTGCAAGAAGGGCTTCGGCCATTGCAGCGCCGTCGACGAAGCAGGCTGCGAGACGAATCTGCTCGACGACGACCTGCACTGCGGTGCCTGTGGGCACTCTTGCCTCGGCGGCAAGTGCGTCGAGGGAAAGTGCAAGCCCTTCCAGGTCGCGAGCGCGAGCTCGCCGGTCGGCGTCGCGGTCGACGCCACGAACGTCTACTTCACGTCGCCGTCGCAGGCCTACATCCAGCGCGTGCAGCGCGACGGGAAGTGCAATCCGGCCGCGCCGTGTCCGCAGGAGTTCGTCGGCGGCCAGGATGACCTCGTCCAGTTTCGCGGTCCGACGGCGATCGTGAGCAATGGGACTTCGGTGTTCTTCACGGCGGACGCGTCCGGCAAGATCGGAATGCGCGCCGCGACCGGCGGCCCGATCACGAACTGGGGACCCGCGCCGAGCACCGAGCCCGGCTATCTCGTCATCGCGGGCGGCAAGCTTTGGTGGACGAGCGCGTCCGCGGGAGGCACCGGCGTGCACGTGCGGCGCTCCGATCTCGACGGTACGAACATCACGAACGTCGTGACGTATGGGAGTCCGGCGGCGAGCTTCCAGGGCAGGGGCGGGATCACCGCCGACGCCACCCACGTCTACTGGGCCTCGAAGAACGCGGGCGTCTTCCGAATGGCGTTCAACGACCCGGCATGCACCGAGGACACGCTGGCCGCGAGCGGCAAATGCAAACTGGTCGGTGGAGGGGGCGTCGACGTCGCCGTCGACGATACCTACGTCTACTGGACCGAGGAGGGGGGCAGCGTGCATCGCGCTCCGAAGGCTGGCGGCGCTTCGGCCTTCATGGCGACCGGGCAGACGAACGTTCGCGGGCTCGCCGTCATGGGCGCGTACGTGTACTGGGGCGTCCCCGGCGCGATCCGTCGCGCTCCGCAGGTCGCGGCGCCATGCGAGGCCGACGCGTGCGAGCTCGTCGCCAACGTCGAGCAGCCGGGCGCGATCGTCGCCGCGGACGACGGGCTCTACTGGACGAACACCGTCGTGGCTGGCGGAGTCTATCGACTCGCGAAGTGACGCTCAGAATCGGAGCTCGGCCTTCACCTGGCCGGGCGCGATCGTGCCGGTGTCGGGGCTCTTCTCCGTCGTGAGCGCGACGAAGGTCGCGACACCGCCTGCGGCGACGACGCCGACGGCGGTCCAGAACCACCACTTCCCGAGGATGGATGCGCGCTGTGCCATCGGCACGTCGACGTCCTTTCGCTCGCCGGCTGCGAGGACGACGCTCGTCTCGGCGTTCTCGTAGCCATCGCGCCGGAGCGCGATCTTGTGCGCGCCCGGCGTGACCGCCGACTCCGCCGGGACGATCCCGAGCGGCTTGCCGTCGAGCGAGACGGCTGCGCCTGCGACAGGCGACGTGACGCGGAGAAGGCCCGAGCTCGCGCGCGTCGAGAGCTGCGCGTCGACCGTCTCGACCTTCCCGCCCGCGAGCGCGATCTCCTTCTCGAAGGGGAAGTAGCCCTCCTTCGTGACGACGAGCTTCTGCTTGCCGGCGTTGACCCGGATGACGACCTGGCCCGTCCGCGTCTTGCCGACGACACGCTCGCCGAGACGGATCTCCGCGCCGTCGAGCGGCGCGCTGATGACGAGCGTCGAGACGCGCCCTCGCACGTCGTGAAGGAGCTCTTCGAGCTTCGGGACACGCGCCTTCAAGTCGGCCGGCGCCTTGTCGGCGAACTCCTCGAGCGCATCGAGCGCCTTCGGGAAGTCGGCGAGCCCCTCGTATGCGCGGCCCATGTTGTAGAGGATCGCCGGGTTCTTCGCCGCCTCGTACGCGGTGCGGTAGTGCGCGAGCGCGTCTTCGTAGCGGAGAGCAACCATCGCCTCGTCGCCCTTGTGCTTCGCGTCGTCGGCAGCATTCGCTGCCGAAGGAGGAGGGGAGGGCGGTGCAGAGAGCGCCTCCGCGCTCGACATCGTGATCGCGGTTGCCAGTAGCGCACAGAGGAGCGGTCGGCCAATCGCCATTCGATCGCGAGATCGTACCATGATGCGCTCCGCTGACTCCGCTGACTCCGCTGACTCCGCCGTCGATCGCGACGAAGCCTCCCGATGCCGTCGACATGAAATCGACGCGTGAAGGCGGCATTCCCGGGCGCTCGCCGTATACTGGTGGGCCTTCGTCCGGGGAACTCTCGTGCGGGCCGTGGCGGCTCGGGCTTCACGGATGTCGGCCAAGGGGTTCGATGCGCCTGTCTATCGTGCGGTCCCTGCCGTTCCTCGCCCTCGGCGTCGCCTGCTCGATGGAGCCCGCCGGGCCGGCACCGGACGAGAACGCCGCGCAGGCATCCAGCGCGATCATCAACGGCACGGTCGACACCGCCCATCCCGCCGTCGTCGCCCTGATCCTGGCGCAGGGAAGTCAGGGCGGCCTCTGTTCGGGGACGATCGTCAAGAAGGACGTCCAGCGGCACATCGGCTGGGTCGCGACGGCTGCACACTGCGTCGACATCCCTCCCGCGATCGTCTTCCAGGCGCAGGACTTCACCGCGCCGGATGCGATCCGCTACGACGTGATCGACTTCGAGGCCGACCCTCGCTACTCGCCGCAGAGCGGGCTCTACGACTTTGCGATGGTCCGCATCGCGGGCGTCGACGAGACGACGCCGGTGATCCCGCTGACGTCGTCCCCCGACAACATCAGCAGCGGCACGTCCGTCACGAGCGTCGGGTTCGGCCGGACCTCGCTCGTCGCGCCGACGACGCCCGAGGAGGAGAACACGAAGCGCCGCGTCGTCCAGAAGTCGATCAGCCAGCTGGACGCGACGCTCATCGGCTACACCATGGCCACGAGCGGCATCTGCCAGGGCGACAGCGGCGGCCCCGTGCTCGCGGGCACCGGCGCGAACGAGCGCGTCGTCGGCATTCACTCCTTCGTCGAAGGCGATTGCAAGGGCCGCGGCTACAGCGCGCGCGTGACGGCCGGCCTCTCGTTCTTCAACCAGCAGCTCGCCAAGCCGCTTCCGGCGGAGAGCTGCGGGCTCTGCGAGAAGGTCGCGGGCTCGGGGAAGAACGAGTGCGCGGCGATGACCGCGTCGTGCCTCGCCGACAAGGACTGCCGCGGCGCATACGAGTGCCTTGCCGCGAAGAAGACCGCGAAGGACTGCTTCGCGAAATATCCGCTCGCCGAAGGGCCGTATCTCGCCGCGGCGAACTGCGTGTGCACCCGCGCGTGCGCCAATCTCTGCAAGAGCTCGCTCTCGTGTCGCAGTGTACCGAAGTGCGGCTACGCGATGGACGCCGGCAAATGCACGACCTGCATCGAGGGCTCGTGCTGCCAGGAGGAGATGGACTGTGCAGCGGACGGCCAGTGTTACGTCTGTCTGAAGGAGAACGACGCGAATCCGAAGTGCGCGACGAACGCCGCACGGAAGAAGCTCGCGACCTGCGCCGCGACCAAGTGCAAGGCGGAGTGCGCCGACTCGTCCATCCAGACCGGGAGCGAAGAGACGCCCCCGGCAGAAGAAGAGGAGGCTCCGCCCGCCGCCGCCGCCGCACCGGCCAGCGCAGCGAGCGGATGTGCCACCTCGACGGGGGCATCGAACGCGACAGGGCTCGTGCTCGCGATTGGCGCGGCCGTCATGGCCGGCGCTCGTCGTCGCAGACGCGACTGAGCTTGCGCCCGGCGCGTTCACCTGGAGAATGTCGCGCGTGAAGGCGCGCGCGCGCTCACTTCTGGCCGTCAGCGATCTGCACGTCCGTCAGGTGCAGAATCGTCGTTTCGTCGAAGACATCGCGCGTGCGCGATCGGAGCGAACGGCGGACTGGCTCATCCTTGCGGGCGATCTCGGCGAGTCGGAGAAAGACCTCGAGCACGTGTTCGAGCTGCTCGCGCCGAAGTTCGAGCGGCTCGTCTGGGTGCCGGGCAACCACGAGCTCTGGACGGTGGAGAAAGACGGCCCGCGCGGTGAGGAACGTTACGCGCGGCTCGTCGAGACGTGCCGTCGGTACGACGTTCTCTCGCCCGAAGATCCCTACGAGCGCTGGCCCGGCGCTGGCCCACCCGTCGTGATCGCGCCGCTCTTCCTCCTCTACGACTACTCCTTCCGTCCGGACGACGTGCCTGCGGAGCGCGCGCTCGCGTGGGCCGCGGAGCACGACATCGTGTGCACCGACGAATACGTCCTTCATCCCGATCCCCATCCGAGCCGTCAAGCATGGTGCGAGGCGCGCTGTCGTCTGACCGAGCAGCGGCTCTCGGCGCTGCCGGAGGACGTCGGGACGATCCTCGTGAATCACTTCCCACTTCGTCGGGAGCACGCGCGTCTGCCGCGCGTTCCGCGATTTTCGATCTGGTGCGGGACGCGCCGGACCGAGGACTGGCACCTACGCTTCAGGGCGAGAGCCGTCGTCTTCGGCCACCTCCACATCCGCCAGCAGCGCGAGGTCGACGGCGTTCCGTTCCACGAGGTGTCGCTCGGCTATCGTCGGCAATGGGATCCGAGTCAGCCGGAGCGCTACCTACGGCACGTCTGGCCGCCCGTCTGATCGATCCCGGAGCGGCAAGCGGATCTCGAAGCGAGCGCCCTTCGGAACGTCGATGCACGCAATGCGACCGCCGTGCGCCTCCACGAAGCGACGCGCGGTGACGAGGCCGAGCCCGATCCCCATCGGCTTCGTGCTGTGGAGCGGCTCGAAGAGGTGGGCACGCACGTGGGGGCTGATCCCAGTGCCTGTGTCGGAGACCGTGATCACGATGTCCTCGTTCGTGCTCTCGAGCCCCATGACGAGGTCGCCTCCCTCCGGCATCGCGTCGATCGCATTGCGGATGAGGTTCGCGATCGCTCCCTGGAGCTGATCCGCGTCGACGACGACGATGACGGCGTCCGTGTTCGCGAGCTCGCGGACGATCCGAACGTCCGACGGGATCGACTCGGACGCGAGGACGCGTTCGAGCACGTCGACGACCGACGTGGGATGCCTGTCGGGCGTCCGGACGCGCGCGTAGTCGAGCAAGCCGGTGATGATGATGTTCGCGTGACGAACCTCGTCGTGGATGATGCGAATGGCGTCCTCGACGTTCGGGTGCTGATCGGGGGAGAGATGGCGCTTCAGCACGTACGTCGCGTTCATGATCGCGGCGAGCGGGTTCCTGATCTGGTGCGCAACGCCGCCGGCGAGCTGACCGAGAACGGCGAGCCGTTCCTGCCGCACGAGGTTCTCCTGCGCCCGCGCGAGCTCCGCGGTTCGTTGGAGGACGCTCTTCTCGAGCTCGTCCTTCGTCGTCCGCATGTGCTCTTCGAACTGCTTCCGTTCCGTGATGTCGCGCGAGACCCCGGTCGTGCCGATGACCTTCCCCTCGTCGTCGAGGATGCACGTCTTGGCCGACTCGATCCAAAACCGCCGGCCGCTCGCGTCGACGAAGCGCTCCTCGACGCGCTTCGTCCCGCGCGTGCGCATGATCTCTTCGTCGTTCGCGCGGTACTGCTCTGCGAGCTCGCGTGGCCAAAGGTCCGCGTCGGTGAGGCCGACCACGTCCTCGGGCGAGGCTCGGCCGGCTGCGGAGGCGAGCGGCTGATTCGCGAGCAGGTAGCACCCGTACTCGTCCTTCAGCCACGCCATGTCCGAGATGTTGTCGAGGATCGCCTTCTTCTGACGCGCGCCCTCGCGGAGCTGAGCCTCGTGCTGCTTCACGACGGTGATGTCGCGGAAGAGGCATGCGCCGCCGCGAATGTGCCCGAAGCGATCGCGCAGCGGCGTCGCCGAGGCCAGGATGTGCAAGCCCTTCGGGACGACGTCGTTCTTCACGTAGATGCCAAAGTCCCGCACGTCTTCGCCACGCCTCAGCGCCCTCACGAGCGGCAGCTCGTCGGCGGTGAGCAGCGTCCGCTCGTCCGGGCGGAAGAGGCCGAACTCGGCGCACCACCGGTCCGGGTCGATGTCGAGTGTATCGAGACCGATGAGGCGCTCGGCGGCTGCGTTGCGGTATACGACGCGGGCGCGCTCGTCGACCACGACCAGCGCCTCGCTCAGGCCGGCGACGGCGTCGAGCACCCACGCGCGCTCCGACATCCCCGGAGCACCTTCGGGCCGTCCGTCGATCACGGTAGAATCCTACCGCAATATCGAACGGACTGCTGCTCGGCGGAGCAGCCGTCGAACTCGGATAGGATGGCGGGTGGAGGCACGACCTTGGGCCAGGAGATCAAGACGCAGCTGCGTTTGGACGGTCGCATCATCGACGATGTGACTGCGCTTCTCGAGACCGACACGCTCGTCTTCCGCGGGGGCGCGACGATGACGATTCCCTTCGCGGAGATGTTCTCCGTCGAGGCCAGCTCCGGGTGGCTCGAGCTCAAGACGCCGCGCGGGTTCATGCTCCTCGAGCTCGGGCCGAAGGCCGAGGTCTGGAAGGAGAAGATCAAGAACCCCAAGGGCCTCGTCGAGAAGCTGGGCCTCGATGCCACGAAGAAGGTGTGCGTCGTCGGAAAGCTCGACGGCGACCTTCGCGCCGACATCGATGGATCGGGCGCGAAGATCGCGAAGAGCGCGCGCGGCAAGGGCTTCGATGTCGTCTTCCTCGCCGCGAACGCGAAGAAGGACCTCGAGAAGCTGCCCGCAATCAAGGAGTCGATCGTCGACGACGGCGCGATCTGGATCGTCTACCCGAAGGCGAGCGCGAGGGGGATGAAGGTCGATCCCGAGCTCACCGAGCGCGCTGTCCTCACTGCCGGGCGGACGTTGACGCTCACGGACAACAAGCAGGTGAAGGTCAACGACGACCTCACGGCGGTCCGCTTCGTCATCCCGACTGCTTATCGGAAGAAAAGGAAGTAAAGAAGTCACACGCGGAGCGTGCAGCGAAGGGGGCACGGCATGATACCGTTCCCCGTCGATGTCGAAGGACAAGGGGGCGGCCACCGAACCGGTGGCGGTGTATCTCGACGACGCGATCGTGCCTCGCAATGTCGAGGACCTCGCGAACCGGCTAGCGACCTTGACGGCATTCGTCGGCGGGATCCTCTTCGAGGTCGACTACGACGGGCGTTACCTCGCCGTCTGGACCGGGGAGCCGGACATCCTCTATCGCCCGGCACACACGCTGCGCGGCCTCACTGTGCGCGATGTCCTCGGCCCGCAGCTCGGGAATGAATTCTCGGTGGGGTTCCGCAAAGTCCGTGAGACCGGCGAGCCTCACGCGTTCGACTACATGCTCGACGTGCCGAAGGGCCGCCGCACGTTTCGCTGCCATGCACGGCCGACACGCCGTCGAGCGACGGGCGAGGACCCGGGGACGCTGACGCTCCTCGTCCGCGACGTCACGGACGAGGTGGAGCTGAAGGCGAAGCTCGTCGAGGCCGAGCGATTGGCTGCGATGGGCCTCGTTGCAGCGAGCGTCGGACACGAGATCCGCCAGCCGCTCGCTTTCGCGACGACGAGCATCGAGGTCCTCGCCCGCGAGCTCGCACGCTCGGGCCATCCGAGCGTGCGCGCGACCGAAGCGCTCGACCACGTCCGCGACGCGATCCAGCGTATCGCCGGCATTGCAGCGAACGTCGGCGTCGTCGCCTTCGATCGTCGTCGCGACACGACGACGGACGTCCGTCACGCGATCGCGGCGGCGCTCGATCTGTGCGCGAGCGAGGTCCAGGGAAGGGCGAAGATCGGCGCGCGCATCCCGGAGCTGCCTCGCGTGAAGGTGGACGAGGGGGAGCTCTGTCAGGTGCTCACGAACCTGCTGCTCAACGCTGCGCACGCGATCGAACCTTCGCGATCCTCCGGTCGAATCACGGTCACTGCGGGCCTGTGCGACGGTGGGACGAAGGTCCGGATCTCGGTGGATGACGATGGGTGCGGGATCGAGCCGTCGAACGTGCCGCGCGTGTTCGACGCGTTCTTCACGACGAAGGGCCCGAAGGGCACCGGCCTCGGCCTCTTCGTGTCGAAGCGCATCATCGAGGCTGCCGGAGGCGTGCTCGAGATCGCCTCGCGGCCGGGCATCGGTACGACCGTCATGGCGACGTTGCCCGTCGCGAGCGAGACCTCTCCGAGCTCGATGCCGCCGCCGGTCGACGCGCGCCGTCTCACGGTCCTCGTCGTCGACGACGAGCCGGCCTTCCTCCGCTCGCTCGAGCTCGTGCTCGAGGACACCCACGACGTGGTCGTCAGCAATCGCTCACCGGAGGCGCTCGAGCTCGTGCGCGCCAACCCGCAGCGCTTCGGAGCGATCCTGTGCGACCTGTCCATGCCGGAGATCGACGGCGTCGCCTTCTACGGTCACATGGAGACGCTCGGCCTGGCGAGCCGCTTCATCTTGATGACCGCGGGCGCGTTTACTCCTCAAGGAGAGGAGTTCCTCCGGCAGGCGAAGTGCCGCCGCATCGGCAAGCCCTTCACGCTCGACAAGCTGCTATCCGTGCTCTCGGCGGTCACTCGGTGATGCACCCTCCCGGAGGGCGCACCGGGCTCATGGATCGTCCGAGCCTCAGGCGGGTGCTCTAGTCGGGGTGGGAGGGGCGCGGGCCTGTCGTTCTTCGGCAGGAATAAACGAGCGTCGAGACCAGGCGAATGCGCGCGCACCACGGTATGCTGTGTGCACTTCGTTGTTCGAGCTTCTTCGACATGGCTAGTGGTAGTGCTCGGCTCGGCGCCTCGTTCCCCAAGAGGACATGGGGCCCCACGCGCGGGGCGGTGCGGACGCTTTCGGCGTTCGTCGTCTCGGCGGGGCTGTTCCTCTTCGCGAGCGATGCCTCTGCGTTCTGTCGCACGACGACGTGTGATCCGAACAATCCGAACGATGACTGTCGCCGAAACGAGGAAGGCTGCATCCGCGACGGCGTGCCCATCCGCTGGAAGGAGCTGCCCATCGTCTACCGGTTCGACCGTCGCGTATCGAGCAGCCTCGACGAGTCGGGCGCACGCGCGGCCGTCCGCAGCGCCTTCGATGCGTGGCAGAACGTCGAGTGCTCGCGAGGGCGAACGTCGCTCCGGTTCCGCGAGGGCGACGACATCCGGAACGGCAAGCCTCTCGGGAAGAAGCAGGGCGCAGAGAACTTCGGGATCTACTTCCGCGACGATACGTGGCCGCATTCCGACGCCGAGGAGTCGCTCGCGCTCACGACGCAGATCTACGGCAAGACGTCGGGCAACATCGAATACTCCGACATCGAGATCAACACCGCCGACACGAGCTTCCGCCTCACCGACGACGAGGGCGCCGACAAGGTCGATCTGCAGGCCGTCGTCACGCACGAGGTCGGCCACTACATCGGTCTCGCGCACAGTACGGATCCGGACTCGATCATGGTTGCGCGCTACTGCGCGTCGGCGGATCGCTGCGGTCAGAGCACGGACATCGCGCGCGGCCTCTCCGACGACGATCGCAAGGCGGTCTGCACGCTGTTCCCGCCCTCGTCCAGCAGCAACACGGCCGCGCCTGTGCCCGCCGGTTGCAGCCAGTCGCGAGAGACCCGGACGGGCGACTGGGCGATCGGCGCCGGCGTCATCGTCTTCGCGTGCTCCGTTGCCCGCCGTCGTCACAAGCGCGGCCACCGGATCGCGTCGACGTCGAAGTAATCGTACCTGGTCAGGTTCGTTGCCGCCGTCGAGCGATCGGTTTGCGCCGACGGCTCGGCGAAGGCCAGCGGCCCTTCGTCGGAAAAGACTACCCGCCCGTCACGAGCGCGGCGCCGCTGGTCGGAACTGCGCATCCGTGCTTGTGTCGCGATGGCGCAGGGCGGCATCATCTGCGCGCGATGCGCTTCGACGTCGTGCCCGGTGTGGTTCTCGCCGGCGTCCTTCTCACGGCCAGTGCGAACGCCGAGGAAGCGCTGCGTCTCGATCAGGCCGTGCGCGCCGCGCTCGAGAACAACGAGCGCGCACGCAAGGCTCCGCTGCGGGTGGAGCAGGCCGAAGGACAGCGCGAACGTGCGCGATCGGCCTTCCTCCCGACCCTCACTGCCGCCGGCAGCGGACAGTATCGACTGCGGGAGGACCGCAGCGGGCGGAACACGACGTCGAGCGGCACGATCACGTTGAGCCAGCCGATCTTCTCGCCGAGCGCGTTTCCCTCGTACTCGCAGGCGAGCCACCAGCTCGAGTCGGAGAAGTGGGGCAGCGTCCAGGATCGGCGCGTTCTCGCGTTCGACACTGCGCGAACGTTCCTGCAGGCGCTCGCATCGGAGCGCGTGTTCGAGGCGGCGGCGCAGCGGCTCGATCGTGCACGCGCCAACCTGCAGAACGCCGAGGCGCGAGCGGCCGCCGGCCTCGCGAGCGTCAACGACGCGACGCGCGCGACACTCGAGCTCGCGACGGCGGCACGCGAGGTCGCGACGGCGGAAGGACGCGTCGCGACGGCATACCTGAACCTCGGCTTCTTGATGGGCCGTCGCATCGCGCCGCCGCAGCCGGGCGCTCCGCCCGTCCTCGCAGCGCCGGAGCGAACCGACATCTTGGCGGCGAGCTTCGAGAACAACCCTGACGATCAGGTCCGTGCAGCGCTCGATCGCCGCCCGGACCTGCGCGCATCGCACGAGCGGACGGAGGCGCTGCGCGCGTCGGCGAGGGAGCCGCTCTACCGGCTCGCGCCGACCGTCTCTGCGTCGGCCCAGATGCGTGTGCTGCCGGACCCGCTTCCCACGGAGCGGGGGCACGAGGAGACCGCGACCTTGAACCTGCAGTGGAACATCTTCGACGCCGGCTTCCGCTACGCCGATCGACGCACGCGCGTCGCGCAGGCGGAGAGCCAGGCACTCGACGAGAGCTTGCTCCGGCGCTCGGTCGACAACGACATCCGCGTCGCGCTGGTGTCGCTGAAGTCTGCGCGCGAGGCGTTGAAGATCGCCGACGAGGCGATCACGGCTGCGCAGCGGAGCTCGGACGAGACCGAGATCCTCTACCGGCAGGGCCTCGCGCGCGCGATCGAGCTGACGGACGCGACCGCACGGCGGTTCGATGCGGAGGTCACGCGCGCATCGGCGCGGCTCACGATGGAACAAGCGTATCTCGAGCTTCGCTTCGCCCTCGGCCTCGGACCGGTCGACGATGGCGAGCCCGCGGCACGGCCGGCGCCGAAGCCGGCAGAACAGCAGCAACCTGCCCCGCAGGAAGGAGGGTCGCGATGAGGCGCGCTCTCCTCGTCGTCGCGGCGCTTGCGCTGCCCGCCGCGGCGCTCGCTCTCGCGGCCTGCAAGCGCGAGACGCCTACTCCCGACGCAACGGGCGGCGGGCGCGGCGGTGCGCGTGGAATGCGCGGCGACGGCGGCGGCCTCGTCTTCGCGGTCGATCTCCTGGAGGTCGACGCGAAGAAGGTCGACTACGTCGTGACCGCGCCGGGAACGATCGAAGCGTTCGAGCGCGTGCAGGTCACTTCGCGCGTCTCCGGTGCGGTCGACAAGGTCGCCTTCACCGAAGGCCAGGAGGTGAAGAAGGGCGACGTCCTCGTCGTCATCGACTCGGAGCGGTATCGGCTCTCCGTCAACAGCAGCAGAGCCGCCCTCGAGAAGGCGCAGGCCTCGCAGAAGGACGTCGAAGGGCAGGTGACCCGTCGCGAAGGCGCGATGGAGCAGCACCCTGGCCTCATTCCCGGCGAAGAGCTCGAGACCTACCGCACGAAGACGCTCACCGCGAAGGCCGACACGGCGGTCGCTGCCGAGAACCTCAAGGTCGCCGAGCTCAATCTCCGCGACTCGTTCGTGCGCGCGCCGATGGACGGCGTCATCCAGACGCGCACCGTCGAGACCGGCCAATACGTCAATGCCGGCATCGTCATGGCCACGCTGCTCCGGCAGGACCCGATGCTCCTTCGCTTCCAGGTGGAGCCGCAGGAGGCTCCGCGTCTCAAGCCGGGGATGAAGGCGACGTTCACGATGCGCGAGACGCAGCGCGCGTTCGACGCGAAGCTCACGCTCGTCGCGGCCGCGGCCGATCCGACGACGCACATGGTCGCCGTCACGGGTGAGGTCGTCACGGGCGAGCACAAGTACTGGCTCCGTCCGGGATCGTTCTGCGACGTGAGCATCGACGTGGGTGCGACGCGCGATGCGCCGCTCATCCCGCGCTTGGCGACGCGCGCGACCGATCACGGGTACGTCGTCTACGTCGTCGAGAACGACATCGCCCAGGAGCGCGTCATCACGCTCGGCATGAGCACGAAGGACGGCTGGGTCGAGGTCCGGTCCGGCCTCAAGGACGGCGACTGGATCGTCGTGCGCGGAGCGGAGGCGCTCACACCAGGCGCGCGCGTTCGTGGGACGAAGCTGACGTCGCTCGACGCGGGCGCCCCGCCGATGCCGTCGACGGGCGAAGGCGACGCGGGCGGAGCCGCACCGGAAGGCTCCGCGCGACGTCGCGGTGGTGGTGGACGAGGCCGCGAGGCCGGTGCGGAGACACCTGACGGACAGAAGACTCCGTGAACCGGAGTGAACGGAGGCCAGCTGTGCTGCAGGGACTCCAGGCAGGTTCACGAGTCACCGGAGGGACCGAGTGAGTATCACCGACGTATCCATCAAGAACCCGGTGTTCGCCTGGATGCTCATGGCGTGCACGATGCTGTTCGGCATCGTCGCGCTCACGCGCATCGGCATCAGCCAGTTCCCCGACGTCGACTATCCGAACATCTCCGTCTCGGTGTCGTGGCCGGGCGCGTCTCCGCCCGCGGTCGAGCGCGAGCTCGTCGAGCCGCTCGAGCAGGCGATCTCGCAGGTCGAGGGCATCAAGCAGATCGCCTCGCAGGCGCGTGCCGGGAGCGCGCGCGTCACCGCGTCGTTCGACATGTCGCGCAACGTCGACCTGGCACTGCAGGACGTCCAGGCACGTGTCGCCTCGGCGCAGCGCTCGCTCCCGAAGGACGTTCCCGCGGCTACGGTCTCGAAGTCGAACCCGGACGATCAGCCGATCCTCCAGGTCGCCGTCAGCGGCCCGTTCTCGAAGCAGATGCTCGCGGACGTCGCCAAGTTCCAGGTGCAGGAACGTCTGCAGACGGTCGAGGGCGTCGGTCAGATCACGCTGAGCGGCGGCCAGGCCCGCAACGTCCGCATCTGGCTCGATGCGAGCAAGCTGATCGAGAAGGGCGTCGTCGCGAGCGACATCATCAACGCGATCAAGAGCGAGCACGTCGAGGTCCCGGGAGGGCAGCTCGACACCGGTGGCCGCGCGCTCGAC
The DNA here is from genome assembly GCA_023402175.1 of Pseudomonadota bacterium. Taxonomy (GTDB): domain Bacteria; phylum Myxococcota_A; class Polyangia; order Polyangiales; family Polyangiaceae; genus Labilithrix. Next base: position 19,620 of record JAEXCN010000121.1, read on the forward strand.
GTGCGCCTCCTCGGCGAAGCGCTCGACATCGAGCAGTTCCGGAAGCTCGTCGTCAAGAAGGGCAAGCCGGCGACGGTCGATCAGCGCACCGGCGCGATCACGCCTGGGTCGATGACGCCCGTCTACCTCGAAGACGTCGGACTCGTCGAAGACGGCTTCGAGGACGCGACGTCCGTCTCGCGCCTCGACGGCATTCCGCTCCAGACCCTCGGCATCCTCAAGCAACGTGGGACGAACGCGGTCGCCGTCGCCGCCGCGGTGAAGGAGCGCGTCGCCGAGATCCAGCGGACCCTCCCCGAGGGCATGAAGGTGGAGGTCCTCTTCGACTCCACCGTCTTCATCGAGGAGTCCGTCCACGAGCTCGAGCTCGAGCTCGTGATGGCCGTCGCGCTGACGGCGCTCGTGTGTTGGCTCTTCCTCGGATCGCTCTCGAGCACGATGAACGTCGTCCTCGCGATCCCGATGTCGCTGCTCGGAACGGTCGCCGTCGTTTACTTCTGCGGCTTCACGCTCAACACGTTCACGCTGCTCGGTCTCTCGCTCGCCGTCGGCCTCGTCGTCGACGACGCGGTCATGGTCATGGAGAACATCTACCGCCACGCGGAGATGGGGAAAGACCGCGTGCGGGCATCGTCCGAGGGCACGAAGGAGATCACGTTCGCCGCTCTCGCAGCGACGCTCGCCGTCATCGCGATCTTCTTGCCGGTCGTCTTCATGAAAGGCGTCATCGGCAAGTTCTTCTTCCAGTTCGGCGTGACGCTCTCGGTCGCCGTCATGCTCTCGTACTTCGAGGCGATCACGCTCGCGCCGGCTCGGTGCGCGCAGATGCTGAACACGTCGCGCGAGGGACGAAGCGCCATCGGCCGCGCGGTCGATCGTGGATTCGGCGCGCTCGAGCGTGCGTACGCGCGCGTCCTCCGCGCAGCGCTTCGTCACCCGGTGAAGGTGCTCCTCGCGTCCGTCGCGATCCTCGCCTCGACCGGCCTTCTCGTGACGCGCATCAAGACGGAGTTCATCCCGTCGCAGGATCAGAGCCGCCTCAATGTCCGGCTGATGACCGAGGCGGGCACGACGCCCGCGGCCGCAGCGCCGCTGCTCGCGAAGGCGGAGGCGCGCATCGCGGCGCATCCCGAGATCGCGCGCATGCTGGTGACGCTCAACGGGTCGTCGGGGCAGATGTCGTTGACGCTCGTCCCGCCGAAAGAGCGCACGATGAGCGCGCAGCAGCTGATGCTCGCGCTGCGGAAGGATCTGCAAGGGATCCCCGGCATCCGCGGCTCGGTACAGGATCCGTCGCAGCAAGGCTTCGGCTCGACGGGTGGCTCACCGATCGACTTCACGATCCGCGGCTCCGACTGGGACGCGCTCGTCGAGGCGTCGAACATGTTCAAGACCGAGCTCGAGAGGGGTGGCTACGCGACCGACATCACCTCGGACTATCAGGTCGGCGGATCGGAGCTCCAAGTCGTGCCGGATCGTCGCCGCGCGACCGACCTCGGCGTCTCGGTGAGCGAGCTCGGGAGCACGGTCAGCGCGCTCGTCGGTGGCAACACGGTCGGCAAGTTCTCGACGGCCGGCCGGCGCGTCGACATCCGCATGCGCCTGCTCGCCTCGCAGCGCACGCGCCCCGAGGACCTGTCGCTCATTCGCGTCCGCGGCGCGAACAACACGCTCATCCCGCTCACGATGGTCGTGACGCAGGAGGAGAAGCCGGTGCTCCAGACGATCAGCCGTCTCGACCGCGAGCGTGCGATCAGCATCAAGGGCAACGTCGGCCCGGGCCACTCGCAAGCAGAGGCGATGGCCCAGGTCTACGAGCTCGCGAAGGAGCTTCCCGTCGGCCTTCGCGTCGCGCCAGGCGGTCAGGCTTCGCAGCTCGAGGAGACGACGAGCGGCCTCTGGTTCGCGATGCTCGTCGGCATACTCGTCGCGTACATGGTCCTCGCGAGCCAGTTCAACTCGTTCCTCCATCCAATCACGGTGCTCACGATCTTGCCGCTCGCGGTGTGCGGCGCGATCCTGGGTCTGGTCATCGCGGGCAAGACGCTGAACCTGTTCAGCATGATCGGCCTCCTCTTGCTGATGGGGATCGTGAAGAAGAACTCGATCCTCCTCGTCGAGTACGCCGAGCAGGTCCGCGAGCACGAGCACCTCGACGCGCTCTCGGCCGTGCAGAAGGCGGGACCGCTGCGCCTGCGTCCGATCCTCATGACGACGATCGCCACGATGATGGCCGCGGTGCCGCCGATCCTCGGCCTCGGACCGGGGACCGAGACGCGGAGCCCGATGGCCGCCGCGGTGCTCGGTGGTCTGACGGTGTCGACGATCCTGAGCCTCGTCGTCGTGCCGGCGTTCTACGTCGTCAGCGACCGCGTGAGGTCGCGCATCTTCCGCAAGAGCTCGGTGAAGCACCCGGCCGGCGACGAGCGCCTCAGCGCGTGAGGCGCCGTCACCGGATCTCGATCGGGAATTCGAGCCACGACGTGCCGCCGCGATTGTCGTGGAGGACGGCCCAGACGGTGCCCTTGCCGGCGCCGTTCGGCGGGCTGAGCTCGATCGCCGACTTCGGCGTGCGTCCGAGCTGACCGTCGAAGAGGATCTTGCGATCCGTCTTGAACTTCCCGATCGACGTGAACCAGTCGACGTAGATCGTCTCGCGTCCGACCTTGCCGTTCTCGTCGACGTTGTCGGGATCGACCTCCGCCGCCGCATCGGAGAAGACGACGTCGAGCTTCACCGTCTTGCACTCGCGCGTCTTGTCGTCCTTCACGCACGTGCCGGTCACGATGCCGGCCGCGACATCCACCGGCTTGCCCTCGAACGTCACGCCGTCGAGGCTCGGGATCGCGTTGCGGCGCTCTTCGAAGACGAACACGCGCGTGTAGCCGAAGACGAACTCGTCGGGGTCGAGCTGACGGCCGCTCGCATCGAAGCAGGCCACCGGCAGCGCGTTCGGTCCGAGGTCGCCCCGCCGCGGGATGCGTTCCACGTGACCGGCGCACGCCACCATGAACACGTACGCGGTCGCGAAGCGCTCGCGCTGCCCGGGACGGACGACGACGTTCGCGAGCGCATCCTGGGGGATCGTCACCGTCACGTCGCGACCTTCCACGAGCGTCGGCGTGAGATCGACACCAACGGGGAAGAGCGCTTCGAAGTACGGGAAGCAACCGAAGTAGCCGACCCCGACGGGATCGACGCACGGCGCAGGGAACCAGAAGACGCGCATCGGCGAGGCGGGCGCGCTTCTTCCATCGTGCACGAGCCCCTCGACGTGGACGGACTCGCCCGGACGGGCATACGGCTGGTCGGCGCGGGCCGCGAGGATGCGGATGGCCGATACCTGGTTCTTCGGCGCGAAGTCGCTGCCGCAGCCGATGACGAGCAGGAATGCGGCGACGAACGTGAAGGACGTGAAAAGCGGTAGCTTCACAGCTCACCTCTGAGGCCGAGGATGGGCAGGATCGGGAGTCCGAGGACGGGCTGGCTCCGCGTCGAGTTGAAGTTGTACGAGATGCCTTCTTCCGAGCGATGGAAGTAGATGTTCTGGATGTCGAGGTACGCGGTGAGCTTCAGTGGTTTCGCGTCGAGCGTCTTGTCGATGCGGAAGTCGAGCTGGTGGAACGCGCCGAGCCTCGCGCCGTACATCGGCAACGAGCTCACGGGCTGGTACGACGCGCGGTCGACGTCGAGAGCGCCGTAGTTCTGCGGCGTGTAGAGGTTGCCCGAGACGAAGCGGAACCGGCCGCCGACACGCCATCCATCGGGGAGGGCGCGGCTGATGATGGCCGTGAGGATGTGGGTCTGGTCGTATTCGAAGAGCCGGAGCAGCTCGTCCTGCGAGTCGCGCCGTTCGCTTCGCATGAGCGTGTACGCGATCCAGCCGAACAGCTTCGGATCGTTCTTCCAACGGAGCAGCCACTCGGTGCCGTACACGCGCCCGTCTCCGGAGTTCTTCGCGTCCTGGACGACCAGCCGATCGATCGACTTGTAGAAGCCTTCGACCGACACCTCGACGTTCGAGCCGACCTCCTGCTCCATCCCGAGGCTGTAATGGACCGCTCGGTTCGTCTTCAGCCCTGGCTGGCCGAAGACCGGGTCGAGCTCGGCGGGATCGGGCGGCTGGTAGTACATGCCGACGCCGCCTTTGACGGTCGTTCGCGGGCGTCCGGACGTGAGGTCCTGACGGAACACGACGCGCGGGGAGACGTCCCAGTGCTTGATCTGCTTCGTGTAGTCTGCACGTACGCCCGGGACGATGCGTGTGCCCTTGAAGGGCACGAGCTCGACGTCGGCGTAGGCCCCCGGCGTGTAGACCGAGTCCGAGACGACCTGCGTGAGCGCCGGCTCGTTCAGGCCTCCGCCCGGAACGCCCGGACGCGTCGGCCGCGGGAGGCGGACGGCGAGGTCGTAGGGCGTGTAGAGCACGTCCATCCCGAGGTTGACCGTGGCCGGGCGTGCGATGCGATGCGAGACCTCGGCACGCGCAGAGAGCGGCTGCGTCGTGACGTCGAGGTAGTTCGAGCCGAACCCGAAGCTGAGGCGGTCGCCTCCGTACGCGGCGACCGCGGTGATGCGCGTCTTCGAGTTGATCTTGTAGAGGTAGCGCGCCTGCAGGCGCCAAAATGCGGTGAGCGCACGGATGCCGCCGCCGAGGACGAAGTCGCCGCCGAAGTCGGCGCCGAAGATCTCGATCCGATCGTCCGAGCCGAAGAGGAAGAACCGGAGCTCGTGATCCGGTGCGAACTCCTTCTTCAGCATGACCTGGTAGTCGTAGTAGCGCGGCGCGGTGCTCACGCCGCCGGCTTGCTCGAGGATCGGGCCTAGCCAAAGGTCGAAGTAGGAGCGACGCCCGCCGACGAGGAAGCTCCATCCCTTGCCGAGCGAGCGCTCGGCGACGATGCGCGCGTCGATGAAGTCGACCTGCGCCATCCCGTGGAGCTTGCCGTCGTCCTTCGGTCCGCGAACGGCGACGTCGACGATGCCGCCCATCCCGCGTCCGTACTGCGCGCCGAAGTTGCCCGGATAGAAGTCGATTCGATCGAGCACCTCGGTCGGAAGGACCGACGAGAGCCCGCCGAAGTGATAGACGAGCGGCACGTTCGTCCCATCGACGAAGTACTGCGTGTCTTGAGGAGCGGAGCCTCGAACGACGAGCTGCCCGCCGAACGGCGGAGGGCGCGCGACGCCGGGGAGGTTCTGCAGCGATCGGAGCGCATCGCCGTTCGTTCCTGGGATGAGCGCGATCTCCTCGCGTGAGATCGTGCGCTTTGTCACCTCGCGCGGAGGTCGCTCGCCACGAACGCGGACCTCCTCCACGACCTCGCCGGGCCCGAGCTCCGCGGGTGGGGGAGGGGGCTCCTCGGCGCCCGCGAGGCGGAGCACGACGTCCGCTTCTTCACCCGGGCGAAGGTCCTCGTCGAGGTCCTCGCTCTTGCGACCTCGCGCCTCGACGTGGACATGGACCTTACCCGCGGGGATCGCGTCGATGCGGAAGTTTCCTTCTGCATCGGTGGTGGCCGTGTGCTCGGTGCCGTTCTCCTCGCGGACGGTGACCGTGGCTCCCGCGACTGGAGCTTCGTTCGGCTGGCGGAGAACGCGGCCCGCGACGCGTGCGTTCGGAGGCTCGAACGTGTACGAGAACCGGATCATCGCCGCGATCGGCGCGCCGTTTCGCGTCGCCGGCTCGAAGACGAGCGACGATGCTGCAGACGCGGCGGCCTCGTCGAAGCCGTGGCCGACAGGCTTGTCGATCGTCGCGTTCTTCACGGCGCCGTTCGCGTCGACTTCGAGGACGAGATCGACGCGGACCTTGTCGCGGATGCCTTCACGCAGCGCTTGGTCGGGATACCGCGCGGGCGAGTCGGTCTTCAGGCGAGGTGGTACGATCGCCGGCGCGGCAGGGGCCTTGTCTTGCGCGCTCGCACGCGAGACGGCGAACGACGACAGCCCGGAGACGAGCGCCGACAGGAGACAGCGAAGGACGAGCGCTCGCTTCAACACGCGCGCCTCCGATGCCGATGGAGCCGACTACGTTGCGATCCTGTCGGGATCACATGGATGAAGCGGCCTCGCCGCAGAGCCGGCAAGCGGCATCGACGCGATCGACGCGTCACTCGGATGAACATGTGCCGGGGCGCGAGAGCAAGTCGCGCGCCGCGCTCGCCAGGAGCGAGAAAAGCGCGGTTTCCGCGCTCCTCGGGGGGAACCTCGTCCGAATGGTTGACGGTCCTCGCGAGAACCAGCGTTCTCTTAAATCTCGACCGGGCTTGGCCCAGATCCGTTGCGCGTCAGGTGCGGCGGACGCCCATCGCGTTCGAGAGCAGCATCTCGCGGACGCCTTGCGCGCGCTCGCGTGCGACGGGTACCGTGAGCCCGCTGTTCGAGGTGCCCGCCCGATCGCCCGAGCCCTCGTCCGGCGTGAGGGCGACCCCGACGAAGATCGTGGTCTCGCTTCCGTCGCGATCGAGCCGCTTGATGTGAGCGGCGTTCACGAGCCAGTTCCGGTGGACGCGGGCGAACGAGCGTCCGAGCGACGCTTCGATCGCGGACAGTGAGAGGTCGACGTCGAACGTGCCGTGCGCCGTGTGCACGGACGTGAGCCGGTCGGCGGCCTCGAAGGCCCAGACCTCCGACGGATCGAGGAACACGAGCCCGCGCCCGCGACGCGCCACGATCCGGAGCGGCGGCGGAGGCGGCTGGGACTCCGTCCGTGCGCGGCGTGCGTGGAGCCGCTGGAGACAGGCCTCGACGCGCTCCTCGGTGAATGGCTTGATCAGGTAGTCGGAGACGCCGAGCTCGAACGCCTCGATCGCGTGATCCCGGAAGGCCGTCGCGAGCACGAAGAGCGGTGCATCCGGCTCGCGCGACAGCTCGCGGACGAGCTCGAGACCCGCGCCTTCGCCGTCGGGCATGAGCTGGACGTCGACGAACACGACATCGACGCTCATCCCGTTCTTGGCCGCAGCGAGCACCGCCCTCGCTTCGTCTACGCTTGCGATCGCGCCCACGACCTCCGCGAGGCCCGTGCCTTCGAGCAGCTCGACGAGGTAGTTCCGCGCCGGCCACTCGTCCTCGAGGACCAGCGCTCGGAGCGGGGTGATGCCAGTACGCTTCATGAGAGCTCCTTCTGCGATACCGTAGAGCTCGGTAGCTCGACGATCGATCGGGTGCCTGCCGTCGACGACTCCATCCGTAGCACGGCATCGGGGAACTTGAGCTCGAGGCGTCGGCGGACGGATCGGAGGCCGAATGCGCCTTGGCGGGGCTCGGCGTTCGGAAGCCCGGGCCCGTTGTCCTCGATCGTACAGATGACACGCTTCGTCTCGTCGACGGCCGCGCGGACCGTGACGACTCCGCCGTTCCGGCGCCGGAGGGCACCGTGCTTGACGGCGTTCTCGACGAGCGGCTGGAGGAGGAGCCGCGGGACGAGGGCTCGCTTCGCGCTCGGCTGGATCTCCCAGACGAAGCTGAGCGTCCCTGCGTGGCGCGACTCGAGGATCTGCGCGTAGCGCCGAAGCCACGCCACTTCGTCCTCGAGCGGCTGCAGCTCGTCGCCGTCGTGCAGGGAGTCTCGCAGCAGATCGCCGAGGCACGCGATGAGGCGGCGCGCTTCACGCGGGTTCTCCGTCACGAGGCCGGCGATGGCGTTGAGCGTGTTGAGGAGAAAGTGCGGCTCGAGCTGGGATCGCAGGCGTGCGAGCTCGGCCGCGCTCTTGAGCTGCTCGGCCTCGATCCGGAGCTTGTCGGCTTCGACGGCGCGGAGTCGCGCGTCTTCTGCGCCGTACGGGAACACGAAGGCAAGCGCCCACACTCCGGCGTGCAGCATGCCGACGACGAGACCGAACGTCATCGTGAACGACGTCGTCCGCGGGGGACCTTCTCCCCTGAGCAGCGGGTACGCGCGGAGCAACACGAAGCCGTAGGTCAGTGCGAATGCCGTCCCGATCGCGCTCGCGAGGACGAGGGTGCTCACGAGCGTACGTGCGGTCGTGGTCCGGCGACGATGGTTCCAGTCGTAGTTCGCCGAGAGCGCCACGGTGAGCAGCAGCATGTTCAGCAGCGACCACGCGAACCGGACGACCACCGGCAGCACCTGCTGCGCGCGGAGCGCTACAGGAACCATCTGCAGCATGACCGACACGACGACGATCGTGAGGCCGATGACGAGGCGGCGCTTCGCGAGCGGAATGGGATGAGCGTCCGCACCCGGCACGAGCCTGAGGAGGAGCGACGAGCGCGCAGATGAACGACCCGCCCCACGTCGAGCGGCCGGCGCGTCATCTGAGGCGAACATGCCGCATACGCTACCGCATCTCTGATGCTCGTGACGAACGGTCGCCGGCCGCACCGTGCGCCCTCGTCATCGGGCCCGTTCGTGACCGGTGACGGAGGCGCGTCCGCGTGAAAGCCGGGCTCGTCGCCGCTCCTTCCGGGGTGGTCGTCGTGTCGTGACGGAGACCCCAGATCCGCTGGACTTCGGCCCTGAGCAGTGGAATTACGCGACGATCCACATGAGCTCCAGGACTCTTCGGTCTTCCGTCCTCGTGGCGCTTCTCGCTCTCAGCTGCAGCTCGAGCGATCGTACGTCGACGTCGAAGCCTGCGGCGGCAGCTTCGAGCACCGAGGTCGACGGCTCCGTCGCCCATCGCGATCCGCGCTTCGGCGGCGCGCCATCGTTCGTGTGGTTGAACCGCGAGAGCGCACCTTCGTTCGCGAGCGCGTCCGACGCGGCCGCCGCGATGCTCCCGGCGATCACGAAGTCGTTCGGCATCTCCGCGACGTCCACGGTATCGCTCGCGCGCATCGACGATTCCGGACGAGGCCCGGTCATCGCCCGCTACGAGCAGCGCGTCGGCGATCTCGAGGTGTTCCGCAGCGGCGTGAGCGTCATGCTCTCCCGCGCGCTTCGTCCCGTCGCGGCTGCCGGCTTCCTCGTTCCCACGACGCGAGGGAGCGAGCGCGCCTTCACGATCGACTCGGCCGCGGCGCTCGCGATCGGCGCGCGTCTCGTCGGTACGAGCGCGGCGTTCTCGAAGACGACGGACCAGAACGGCTACGAGCGCTTCACGGCAACCGGGCTCCTCGCGCCCGCCCGCGTGAAGAAGGTGCTCTTCCCGCTCGAGTCTCGCGAGCGCGTCGGTGCGAGCGTCGAGCTCGAGCCGGCCTACTACGTCGAGCTGATCGCCGAGGCCGGGCCGGCGCGCGCGTACGTGCTCTCCGCGTCGGATGGGCGCGTGCTGTTCGAGAACGATCTCGTCCGTTACGAGGGGTTCACGTACCGCGTCTACGCCGACCCCGAGACGAAGCTCCCGATGGACGGTCCGCAGGGCAACCTCTACGCCCCGCATCCGACCGGCATGCCGGACAAGAAGAAGCTCGACTGGCAGCCGAGCCAGCTCGTCACGCTCGACAGCTTCCCGTTCTCGAAGGACGACCCGTGGCTCGCGCCCGGAGCGACGACGACGAGCGGCAACAACGTCGTTGCCTACGCCGATCGCTTCGAGCCCGACGGCTTCGACCAGGGCAAGGACACGGCCCCCGCGCTCACGTCCGCGAACACGTTCGACTTCACGTACAACACGGCGGCATCGCCGAGCGCGACGTCGGCGTCCATCCAGGCGGCGACGACGCACCTGTTCTACGTCACGAACTTCCTCCACGATTGGTTCTACGACGCTGGCTTCGACGAGAAGTCGAACAACCACCAGCTCGACAACTTCGGCCGCGGCGGCAAGTCGGGCGATCCGCTCCTCGCGGAGGCGCAGGACAACAGCGGCCGCAACAACGCCAACGCGATGGTCCCGCCGGACGGCCAGTCGCCGCGCATCCAGATGTTCGTCTTCTCCGGGCCGAGCAGCTCCTCTCTCCAGGTGACCGCGCCCGCGTCGATCGCCGGCACGAAGAGCGTCGGGATCGCGAGCGGTTTCGGCAAGGACTCCTTCGACGTGAGCGGCTCGGTAGTACTCGCGTCGGACGGAGCAGGCGCGGATTTGGCCGACGCTTGCGAGCCGCTCGACGTCGACGTGACGGGAAAGATCGTGCTCGTGCATCGCGGCACGTGCTCCTTCGCGCAGAAGGCACAGGCGGCCCAGGCCGCGGGCGCGGCTGGCGTCATCATCGCGAACGTCGCGACGTCCGTGAACCCGGGGACCGCGCCATTCATGGGCGGTCAGCAGGACGGGATCACCGTCCCCGTGCTCTCGGTCTCGCTCGCCGACGGCCAGGCGCTCGAAGGCGCGCTCACCGCGGGCGTCACGGTCACGATGAAGCGCGAGACCGGCAGCGATCTCGACGGCGCACTCGACTCCACCATCGTCGCGCACGAGTGGGGGCACGTCCTTTCGGGTCGCCTCATCGGCAACGGCATGGGCCTCCAGACGAACCAGGCCGGCGGCCTCGGCGAGGGCTGGGGCGACTTCGTCGCGCTCATGCTCACGGCGCGCGCGGACGACCCCGGGCAGTTCGGCGGTACGTACGCAAACGGCGCGTACGCGACGAGCGGCAGCGGTGACGACATCTATTTCGGCACGCGTCGTGTGCCGTATTCGATCGACTTCACGAAGAATGCCCTCACGCTGAAGCACATTGCGAACGGCAACGCGCTCCCGACGAAGGTCGCGACGAGCTTCGGCGAGGACGGCAGCTTCAACTCCGAGGTGCACAACACCGGCGAGGTCTGGGCGACGATGCTGTGGGAGTGCTACGCGTCGCTCCTCCGCGACCGCGGCCTTCCGTTCGCCGAGGCGCAGGACCGGATGAAGCGATACCTGGTCGCGTCGCTCAAGCTCACTCCGCCGGATCCGACGATCATCGAGGCGCGGGACGCCGTCCTCGCCGCGGCGCTCGCCGTCGACGAGAAGGACTTCGACCTGTTCTGGAAGGCGTTCGCGCGCCGCGGCGCCGGGGCCGGTGCGGTCGGACCGGAGAAGGACAGCGCGGACAACGGAGGCGTGAAGGAGAGCTTCGAGTCGGGCAACGACCTGCAGGTCGTCGAGGCCAAGCTCGCCGACGACGTCATCTCGTGCGACCACGACGGCATCCTCGACGAGGCCGAGGTCGGGTCGATCGAGATCACCGTCCGCAACAGCGGCTCGGGTCCGCTCTCGAGCACGACGGCGTCGGTGCTCGCCGCGACCGAGGGCGTGAGCGTGCTCGAGGCCGTGCCGAGCACCCTGCCGCCGCTCAAGCCGTTCGAGTCGACGAAGCTCAAGCTGAAGACCGCGGTAAAGGGAACGAAGCAGGCCGAGCCGATCGTGCTCGACGTCGTCCTCACCGATCCGTCGCTCCCGAACGGGCGCGAGGTGCGCGTCGAGGTGCCGACCCGCTACGACGCCGATCAGGCCCCCGACTCATCCGCGATCGATCATGTCGACACGACGAAGACCGCATGGAAGGTCGCTCGTGACGGCGACGGCGAGAAGTGGGCGCGCTCGACGACGACGGGCGACGGCTTCTGGGTCATCGGCGATCCGCTGCAGACGGCGGACCACCGTCTGACCTCGCCGGCGTTCACGATCGAGGAGACGACGTTCACGCTCGCGTTCAAGCACAAGTGGTCGTTCAAGCGCTCGGCGCGCCGCAACGTCGACATCGACGGCGGCGTCATCGAGGTCAGCGTCGACGGCGGCAAGTCGTGGAAGGACATCTCCACGTACGGCACGGTCGATTACAACACGACGCTCGACGACACTCGTGGCGACAATCCGCTGAAGGGACGGAAGGCCTACGGCAACAACAGCGAAGGTTTCCCGGACGCGTGGGTCACGTCGCGGATCGACGTTTCGCTCCCCGAACATCCGGAGACCGTGCAGGTGCGGTTCCGCCTGGGCGCGACTCTCGGGCGTGCGAGCGCCGGCTGGGCGATCGACGACATCGAGCTGAGCGGGATCTCGAGCACGCCGTTCTGGTCGTACGTCCCGCACGCCGACGCCTGCGACCCGAACGGGCCGACGACGGATGCTGGCGCGCCGCAGGTCGTCTCGTCCGGCGCCACGGTGAAGCTGGCCGGATCGGCGACGCATCCCGAGGACAAGCCGCTCACGTATCTCTGGTCGCAGGTCGCCGGCCCCCAGGTGACGCTGAACGAAGGCGAGACGCCGACGCCGACGTTCCAGGCGCCGCAGGTCTCCGAGCCGGTGACGATCACGCTGGCGCTCCGCGCGCATGACGGCGCGCTCCTCAGCGCGGCATCGCGTGTCGACATCATCGTCGAGCCGGCGAAGCCGACGGACAGCGCCAGCTGCGCGTGCCGCTCGACGCCGACGTCGGTTCCATCGACGACGGGCGCCCTCGGCCTTCTCGGCGTCGCCGCCCTCTTCGCCCGCCGCGCGCGCCGCCGCTGACCGCGACGCTCACTCGCCGTTGCAGCGGCAGCTCCGCCTGAGCCACTCGAAGAGCTTGTCGATGTCGATCGGCTTCGGCAGGACGGGCACGCCGGCAGGTGCCCGCGCCGGCGCCGACGTCGAGACGAGGACACGCACCTGGGCGAGGTCGGGCGCTTTGCGCATCGCTTCGAGGACCTCGTGGCCGGTCATGACGGGCATCAGGAGATCGAGGATGACGAGACACGGCCGCGACGTTCGGAGGACCTCGAGCGCAACGGCACCGTTCGCGGCCGTCACCGCGCGGCAGCCGACCATCTCGACGGCTTCGCAGAGCGCTTCACGGATCTCTTCTTCGTCATCGACGATGAGGACGCAGCCGTGGTCCGCCCCGACCGCCGTGCTCATTGGAGATCGCGCGGCAGGGTGACACGAAACGTCGTTCCTTCGTCGGGCGCGGAACGCATGTCGAGCGTTCCACCGTGGGCGTTGACGATACGACGCGAGATGTAGAGCCCCAGCCCGAGCCCATCGGAGCGTCCCTTCGCCTTGCGGGATCGCTTGAAAGGCTCGAACAAGAGTGCACGCTCGGCGTCTTCGATCACGGGCCCGAAGTTGTGAACCTCGATCGACACCACCTGCGGGCTCGCAAGGATCTTCAGGCGGACGGCCTTCTCGGGATCTCCATGGACGAACGCATTCCCGAGGAGGTTCCTGAGCACCTGTTCGATCCTGCCGGTGTCGATCGAGGCGATACATGGCCCGTCGACCACGACGTCGACCTTGCACCCCGGGTGCGAGGCGCGGAGCTCGTCGAGGACGGACGAAGCGAGCGCGGCGACGTCGACATCGGGATCGCGCGTGATGCGGATGCCATCGTCGAGGCGATCGCTGGTGACATCGAGGATCTGCTCGATCATGCGCTGCATGCGCACTCCACTCACGATCACGCGGTCGATCCGCTTCGTGCTCTCCGGCGCGAGCTCTCGGCGCATGATCATGAGTCGACTCGTCGTCAGGATCGTGTTCAGCGGATTGCGGAGGTCGTGCCCGAGGATCGCGAGGAACTGCTCTTTGAAGGCGTCGTTCTCCTCGGCCTTCGTGCGCGCTTCGCGCTCGCGGTGCACGCTCTCGCGGAGCTCGGCCTCGATGCGGCTTCGATCACGGAGCGCATGGCGGAGAGCGAGCTCGAGCCCCTTCCGATGATGTAGCTCCGTCTCGAGTGCTCGTATGCGCTGCTCGAGCGTCTCGCCGTTTCGCCGTGTGCTCGCCTCGTTGGCAACGTCCGCGCGGTCGTCGCTTCGGATGACGTGACTGTGGCGCTCGCAGACCTCGGCGAACCGCGCCGCGCCCGCGTCCGCGGCGTCCGGTCCGAGCGCATAGGCGCACATCACGGAGAAGTCGTGCTGCCGGCACGCCTCGTCCCACAGCTCTTCGAGACGGAGCGCCGCGTTCCAGCTTGAAGCCTTCCACAGCACGTCGACCATCTCGCCGAAGGCGCGGACCCGGACGTCGGGCCCATCGCCGCGGAGGTCGCCGATCACGCGCCCGATGAGCTCGTGGAAGCGGTCGGCGTCGACCGTCTCACCGACCATGACCTTCTCGAGCGTCTGGTGCGCATCGAGCAAGACGATGTGGCCGCGAGCGATCGCGCGCGAGAGAACCTGCGCGCCGAGCCGCTGGGTGATTCTGCCCTCGTGGATGGCCGTCGCGATCACGAGCACTCGATCGCCGGCCTCGAGGCCTGCGCTCAGGAACCTCGCCACGTTCTCGAAGAGCGAATCCGGCTCCTCGTAGAATTGGACGGAATGCGCCTGGTGCGGAGGCTCCGCGAGGAAGCTGGCCGTGGCGGCCACATCGCGAAGCGTCGGGTGGGAGTGAGCGAAGGGGACCACCGATCGTGTTCTCCGGGACGGAGCCGCCGTGCGACGCGGGAGCGC
>JAEXCN010000210.1 GCA_023402175.1 Pseudomonadota bacterium
GAGGAGGACGGTTCGTTCGTCGAACGAACCGTCCTCCTCCTTCCACTCCGTTCGTTCGCAGAACGAACCGCCCTCCTCGTTCGTTCGCAGAACGAACCGTCCTCCTCGTTCGTTCGCCGAACGAACCGTCCGGCGACGCGCCCAAACTCGTTCGTCTGGCGAACGACCGCCTCAAGGGACTCCTGCCTCCACCCGAGCTGCCGGCGGCTCACTATCCCTGGACGAGCGGCTCGAGGGGGACGGTTCGCGCAGCTACCCGTCTAGCCGCGGCGGTTTAGATGCCGCACGCGGAAATCACGCAACTCTCTCGCTCGTGGGTCGATGGAGCGGCATCCCGTGTCCAACTATCCCGACCTCTTGCAGAGCCAAGCCGCCGCCCATGCCGATCCGTCGCCGGTCGGTCCGGGACCTGTGCCCGACGACACCGTTCGACAAATGCCGGCGGGCGCGACGCTGGCCGCGAACGCGATACGGGAGGCCACGGACGAGCTCGGTCCACCTGCGGACGAAACGCTCCGCGACCTCGATGACGCGGAACCGCTCGAGAGCGAGCTGCGCCTGGACGCACGAGAGCATTCTCCACACGAGCGGGATCCACACGACCGTGCCCCACGCGAGCAGGCTCCGCATGCGCTGGCTCCGCGCGAGCTCGCAACACTCGACGACGATCCAATCGAGCGAGTTCCGCACGACCTGGCTCTGCACGAGCTGGCCCCGCGGGAGCACGATCCACACGAGCTCGCGCCAGAACAGCAGCCTCCACACGAGCACGATCCACACGTGCACGATTCAAACGAGCCGATCCCATGCGACGAGTCCGAGCCGCTCATCGGGACGGACGGCTCGAGCTCGGATGGAAACGAGGAGCTTGGGCCCTGCCCTGTCACTTACGACGAGCTCATCGACGGGCTCTTCGGCGCGCTCACCTGGTTTTCGAGGGCGTACGAGACAATCTGTGAACGCGGAGAGATGGAGCTCTTCACTCCACACGAGTACGTCCTCCTTCGGATGATCGCTCGTTTCGCAGCGAACATGCGTGCGGCTGGTCCGACCGAGCTCGCAAAGGCACTCGGCACCAGCAAGGGCTACGTCGCGGACCTGTCGCGGGCCCTCGTTGCCGAGGGACTGGTCGTGAAACGCAGGAACCGAGCTGATAGCCGCGTTCGCGCGCTGGATCTGACTCCGCGGGGAGAGGAAATCGCGTCTACGCATTCGCTCGGCCTGTCTTTTTGGGAGCTGCTCAATGCTGAGCTCGGAGCCGATGCGGCCTATGAGCTTGCATGGGCGCTGACGCTTCTGCGGCGACAGCCTGTGTTCTATTGAGTCGATTCCCACCCTCATGCTCTCGGGCGCGCCGATTTATGGGCCGGGACTCGACGGGCGCTCGCTCTGCCGGCGGCCCCGGGGCCAACCAGGACACGCGCGACGGAGCCCGACGAGGAGAACGCGGCGGCCTGCGCAGTGGACGTAGGAGTGAGCGCCGGAGACAATGATGCCGGCGTGCAAAACGTCGCTTGCGTCGCAGCGCGCACGCGTTATTGAGGGGCCACACGATGGCCAATCGCCACTTCCTCTCCACGCTGGACTGGTCGCGCTCCGAGCTGGACGAGATCCTCGCCGACGCCGCGACGCTGAAGGCGGAGCGCAAGACTGCGCGTATGAGCGGACACCTCGCTGGCAAGAGCGTGGCGCTCGTCTTCTTCAATCCGTCCCTGCGTACGCGCTCCTCGTTCGAGATCGGCGTCTTCGAGATGGGCGGCCACGCCGTCGTACTCGAGCCCGGTAAGGGCGCATGGCCGATCGAGTACCGCGACGGCATGGTGATGGACGGCGACGCCGAGGAGCATGTCGAGGAAGTCGCTCGCGTCCTGTCGCGCTACTGCGACCTGATCTGCGTCCGCGCGTTCCCCAAGTTCCAGAAGTGGGAAGACGATCGCGAGGACCTCGTCATCCGCCAGTTCGCACGGTACGCGACGGTTCCCGTCGTGAACATGGAGACGATCACGCATCCCTGCCAGGAGCTCGCGCTCATGCTGGCGCTGAAGGAGCGGCTCGGGACGACGGACGGAAAGAAGTTCGTCCTCACGTGGACGTACCATCCGAAGCCCCTCAACACGGCAGTCGCGAACTCGGCGCTGATCATCGCGGCGAAGTTCGGATTCGACGTGACGTTGCTCTGCCCGACGCCGGAGTACGTGCTCGACGCGCGCTACATGGAAGCGGCCCAGGCGAGCGCCGCGAGCTCCGGCCGGAAGGTCACGGTCACGCACGACGTCGAGGCGGCATACAAGGGCGCGCACGTCGTCTACGCGAAGAGCTGGGGCGCGCTCCCGTACTTCGGACGATGGGAAGAAGAGAAGCCCATCCGCGAGCGACACAAGCACTTCATGGTCGACGCGCAGAAGATGGCGCTGACGGACAACGCCTTCTTCAGCCACTGCCTGCCGCTGCGGCGCAACGTGAAGGCAACGGACGAAGTCGTGAGTGGTCCGCGCTCGCTCGTCATCGAAGAGGCGGAGAACCGCCTGCACGTCCAGAAGGCGATCATGAAGCGCCTCGCCCGCTCGTCGTCTGACTGACCCGCCGTTTCTCCCCCTTCCCGCGCGCCGCCCAGTGGCCACGCTCGCCTGGAGACTCGAACGATGACGAACAAGGAGAAGGAGACGCAGGACGTCATCGTCCGGCTCCTCACCAACATCGGCAGCCGCAAGGAGGTCGAGCAGTACCTCAAGCACTACGCGAGCGTGGATGCGCCGAAGTTCGCCGTAGTGAAGGTGAGCGGAGCGATCATCGACCGCTCGCTCGACGCGCTCGCCTCGTCGATGACCTTCCTCCAGCGCGTCGGCCTCGTGCCGATCGTGGTGCACGGCGGAAACGTACAGCTCGACCGCGCGCTCGCGCAGGCCGGCATCGACGCGCCCGTCGTGAAGGGACTCCGCAAGATGACGCCCGCCGCGCTCGAGATCGCGCGCCGGGTGCTGCACGACACCAACCTCCGTCTCGTCGAGGCGCTCGAAGGGCTCGGCACGCGCGCGCGGCCGTTCACGTCGGGTGTCGTCGAAGCGAACAAGTACCAGATGCCCGACCTTGGGCTCATCGGCGAGATCTCGGGCGTGCGCGATGCCGCGATCGCGCAGACGGCCCGCGCAGGCGTCCTGCCGATCGTGGCGCCGCTCGGCGAGACGCCGAAGGGGCAGATCCTCGTCGTCCACGCGGACGCCGTCGCGCGTGCGATCGCGCTCGCGGTGAAGCCGCACAAGGTCGTCTTCCTGAACGAGGTCGGCGGGCTCCTCGACGGCTCGGGCGTCGTGCGCTCCGCGGTGAACCTCGCCGAGGACTACGCCGACCTCAGCCAGAACGCCGCGCTCGATCCGGAGTCGCTCCGTAAGCTCGCCGAGATCAACGCGCTCCTCAGCGAGCTGCCGCCGACCTCGTCCGTCTCGATCACCTCGCCCGAGCACCTCGCGAAGGAGCTCTTCACCCACGGTGGCCAGGGCACGCTGGTCCGCCGCGGCGAGCGCGTCGTCCGCCACGAGGCCTGGACGACGATCGACAAGGACCGCCTCCGCGCGCTGCTCGAGGTGTGCTTCGCTCGACGCCTCGACGAGCGGTACTTCGACGAGAAGGCGCCATACCGCGTCTATCTCGCAGAGTCCTACCGCGCGACGGCGATCCTGACGATGGAGCACGGCCTGCCGTACCTCGACAAGTTCGCGGTCACGAACGAGGCCCAGGGCGAGGGCATCGGCGGCTCGATCTGGCAGCGCATGCGCCGCGAGACGCCGAAGCTCTTCTGGCGCTCGCGCGCGAACAATCCGGTGAACGGGTGGTATGCGCAGAAGGCCGATGGCCTCTACAAGACCGCCAAGTGGTGGGTCTTCTGGACGGGCATGAACGACTTCGGTGAGATCCAGCGCGCCGTCGAGCGCGCGCTCGAGATGCCGGCCACGTTCTACGATGCCCCCTCGTCGCCGCTCGCTGTCGCAGCGGCGGCCACCGCGGACGCCCAGCCGGTCTCGACGGCGCCCATCACGCGCGCCTCGTGAGTGGTGGTTCCACCATCGATCGGCTAAAGAACCGCTCAACTACCGTGAAGAAGATCGGGATCATCGGTGCTCGTGGTCATGTCGGACGAGAGCTCGTCGATCTCGTCCGTCGTCACGGCGACCTCGATCTGGCGCTCTCCATCTCGCAACGGGATGGGATGACGCCCGAGGACGTTGCCGCCGCCAAGCTCGACGCGTATTTCCTCGCACTGCCCAACGGCGCCACCGCCGCCTACGTCGACGCGATCACGCGCACGCGGCCGGACGCGATCCTCGTGGATCTGTCCGCCGACCACCGCTTCGACGACGCGTGGGTGTACGGAAACCCGGAGCGCCTCCGTGAGCGCATCCTCGGCGCGCGCCGGATCGCGAACCCAGGCTGCTACGCGACCGCGATGCAGCTCGCGCTCGCGCCGCTCGTCCCGCTGCTCGATGGTCCGGCAGCTGTCTTCGGTGTGAGCGGCTACAGCGGCGCAGGCACCACGCCTTCACCGAAGAACGACCCCGAGGTCCTGCGGGACAACCTCCTCCCCTACGCGCTCGTCGAGCATGTCCACGAGCGTGAGGTCTCGAGCCAGCTCGGTCATCGCGTGTTCTTCTCGCCGCACGTGGCGCCGTTCTTCCGTGGGATCACCGTCACGGTCTCGGTCGGTTTCCGAGAGGAGCAGACGCACGAGGCGCTCGAGCGCCGCTACCGCGACGCGTACGAGAACGAGCGGTTCGTCGCGCTGTCGGCCGAGGCGCCGCTCGTTCGGGACATCGCGGGCAAGCATCACGTCGCCATCGGAGGCCTCAGCGTGGCAAAGGACAAGCGACACGCGGTCGTCGTCGCGACGATCGACAACCTCCTCGGAGGGGCCGCGACGCAGGCGCTGCGGAACCTCAACCTCGCGCTCGGCTACCCCGAGCTCACCGGGATCGTCGATGCCGCGGCGGGCTGATCTCCGTCGCATCCTGGTGCTCGGCGCCGGTCCCATCGTGATCGGCCAGGGCTGCGAGTTCGACTACTCCGGCACGCAAGGCATCCGCGCACTCCGGGCCGAGGGATACGAGGTCGTCCTCGTGAACTCGAACCCGGCGACGATCATGACCGATCCGGAGCTCGCCGATCGGACGTACGTCGAGCCGCTCGATCTCCGCGCCGCGCGCGCGATCGTCGAGAAGGAGCGACCGGACGCGATCCTGCCGACGCTCGGCGGTCAGACGGCCCTGAACCTCGCGCTCGCGCTCGACGACGAGGGCACGCTCGCGCGCCTCGGCATCGAGCTGCTCGGTGCGCGTCCCGATTCGATCCGCAAGGCCGAGGACCGCGCGCTGTTCAAGGCGGCGATGGAGAAGATCGGCCTCGAGTGCCCGAAGGCCATCGTCGCGAAATCGATCGACGAGGCGCGCGCCGCGCTCAGGGAATTCGGCCTCCCGCTCATCCTGCGACCGTCGTTCACGCTCGGCGGCACGGGCGGAGGCATCGTCCGAACGGAGAGCGAGCTCGAGGCGAAGGTCTCCCTCGCGCTGTCGGAGTCGCCGACGCACGAAGTGCTCGTCGAAGAGAGCCTGCTCGGCTGGAAAGAGTTCGAGCTCGAAGTCATCCGCGACAAGAGCGACAACTTCATCGTCGTCTGCACGATCGAAAATCTCGATCCGCTCGGCGTCCACACGGGTGACTCGATCACCGTCGCGCCCGCGATGACGCTGACCGACAAGGAATACCAGCGCCTTCGCGACGCCGCGCGCGCCGTCATGAGCGAGATCGGCGTCGAGACCGGCGGCGCGAACGTGCAGTTCGCCATCCGTCCGAGCGACGGGACCGTTCGCGTCATCGAGATGAACCCGCGTGTGTCGCGCTCGAGCGCGCTCGCATCGAAAGCGACCGGCTACCCGATCGCGAAGATCGCGACGAAGCTCGCCGTCGGCTACAGCCTCGACGAGCTCCGCAACGACCTCACCGGATCGAGCGCAGCGTTCGAGCCGGTCCTCGACTACGTCGTCGTGAAGTGGCCGCGATTCGCGTTCGACAAGTTCCCCGACGCGGACGACGCGCTCGGCACGCAGATGAAGAGCGTGGGCGAGACGATGGCCATCGGACGAACGTTCACCGAGGCCGTGCAAAAAGCCGCCCGCGGCCTCGAGACCGGGCTCGACGGCCTGTCGCCGGCCTCCGAACACACAGACCTGACGCGCATCCTCGAGCTCGCGGCACGTCCGAACGATCTCCGCCTCCTGCACGTCGTCGACGCGCTCCGCGCGGGCGCCGCGCACGCAGACATCGTCGCGGCGACCGCGATCGATCCGTGGTTCATCGCGCAGCTTCAGCGCATCGTCGACGCCGAGCGAAGCGTGAGCGCCGGCGGGAAGAACGGCCTCTCCGACAGCAAACGGCTCCTCGAGCTCAAACGCCTCGGGCTCTCGGACAAGCGGCTCGGTGCGCTCGTCGGGGCAACGGAGGACGAGGTCGGTTCGCTCCGAGAAGCTGCGGGGATCCGCCCGACGTTCTCGCGCGTCGACACCTGCGCCGCGGAGATGCCCGGGACGACGCCGTACCTCTACGCGACCTGGGAGAGCGTGAGCGACGACGACGATCCGCCCGCCGGAGCGACGACGACGCCGCGCAAGCCGAAGGTCGTCGTGCTCGGCGCGGGCCCGAATCGCATCGGTCAGGGCATCGAGTTCGACTACTGCTGCGTCCATGCGGTCGCCGCCGCGCGTGAGCTCGGGTTCGAGGCCATCATGGTCAACTCGAATCCGGAGACGGTGTCGACCGACTACGACATCGCCGACCGCCTCTACTTCGAGCCGATCACGCTCGAGACGGTGCTCGCGATCTGCGACGCCGAGAAGCCGGACGGCGTGCTCGTGCAGCTCGGAGGGCAGACGCCGCTCAAGCTCGCGAACGCGCTCGCCGCTCGGGGCATCCACCTGTTCGGCACGAACGCCGACGCGATCGATCGCGCCGAAGACCGCGGGCGCTTCGACGAGGTGCTCGAGAAGCTAGGTCTCCAGCGCCCGGCGAGCGGGATCGCGCGGACGCGCGACGAAGTGCACGCGACGGCCGAGCGGCTCGGCTGGCCCGTGCTCGTCCGTCCGAGCTACGTCCTCGGCGGTCGCGCGATGAAGATCGCCCGCACACCCGAAGAGCTCGATGCGCACCTCGCGCGCATGCCGTTCGACGGCGAGGGCTCCGTGATCCTGGTCGATCGGTTCCTCGCGGACGCGATCGAGATCGACGTCGACTGCGTCGCCGACGGCAAGCGTGTCGTCATCGGCGCCGTGATGGAGCACCTCGAACGTGCAGGCATCCATTCCGGCGACTCCGCGACCGTGCTCCCGCCGTTCACGTTGCGCGCGGACATCGTCGGCGAGATCGAACGCGTCGTTCGCGCCCTCGCGCTCGAGCTCGGCGTCATCGGCCTGATGAACGCGCAGCTCGCCGTGAAGGACGGGCGCGTCTACGTCCTCGAAGTGAACCCGCGCGCAAGCCGCACGGTACCGTTCGTCTCGAAGGCGACGGGCGCGCCGCTCGCGCGCATCGCGACGAAGGTGATGCTCGGCAAGACGCTCGACGAGCTCGGCATCGACGAGCAGCCGCTCGGCCGTCACGTCGCCGCGAAGGAATGCGTCTTCCCGTTCAAGAAGCTCCCGGGCGCGGACACGATTCTCGGACCCGAGATGCGCTCCACGGGCGAGGTCATGGGCGTCGGCGAGACGGCGGCGCGTGCCTATTCGAAGGCGCTCCGCGCGATCGGCATCCAGCTCCGCGCTCCGCGTGCGGGTGAAAGCGCGAAGGCGTTCATCGCCGTGTCGCGATCGGATCGCGGAGCGGCGGTCGAAATCGCTCGCCGCCTCCGCGCGATCGGCTTTTCAATCGCGGCCGACGCGGACACCTCCGCAGCGCTCGCAACCTCGCGCCTTCCATCGGAAGTCTTCTCGCCCGAAGCCGCAGAGGCGGCGCTGAAGGGCGGCGCGATGGCCGTCGCGATCGTCACCGCTGAGGGCGATGAAGAGATCGCGCGCACGCGGCCGCTCCGCCGAGCCGCGCTCGCACGCGGGATCCCGTGCTTCACGACGACCGCACTCGCACGCGCGGGCTGCTCGGCGCTCGAGGAAGACGACGGCACCGAGCGCGTCCGCTCCCTCCAGGAGTGGTACGCGCTCGCCTGAAGGCGGAGTGCGCGCTCACGCCTGACGCAGAGTGGTACGCGCTCGCCTGAAGGCGGAGTGCGCGCTCACGCCTGACGCGGAGTGGTACGCGCTCGCCTGAAGGCGAGTGCGCGCTCGCGCCGGACGCGGAGCGGTACGCGCTCGCCTGAAGGCGAGTGCGCGCTCGCGCCGGATGCGGAGCGGTACGCGCTCGCGCCGGACGCGGAGGGATACGCCTCGCGCCGGACGCGGAGGGATACGCGCTCGCCGGACGCATGACGCTCGGCGAGCGACCTACCTACCTACTACCTACGCGAGGACGTTCCGCGCGATGACGATGCGCTGCACTTCGCTCGTGCCTTCGTAGATCGTCGTGACGCGTGCGTCGCGGAGGTGACGCTCGGCGGCAAACTCGCGCGTGTAGCCGTAGCCGCCGTGGATCTGGACGGCTCGGTTCGCGATGAGATTGGCCGCTTCCGTCGCGAAGACCTTCGCCATCGAGGCCTCGCGCGAGAACGGGCGGCGCATCTCCTTGAGCCACGCCGCGCGCATCGCGAGCAGGTGCGCCGCATCGAGCTCCACCTGCGAGTCGGCGAGCTTCCACTGGATCGCCTGGAAGTCGGCGATGGGCTTGTCGAACTGCTTTCGATCCTTCGAGTACGCGACGCTCTCCTCGAGCGCGGCGCGTGCGATGCCGATCGCCTGGCAGCTGATGCCGATGCGTCCGCCGTCGAGGGCCATCATCGCGATCTTGAAGCCGCCGTTCAGCTCGCCGAGAAGCGCCGAGCTCGGCACGCGGCAGCCCTCGAACGTGAGGCTGACGGTGTTCGAGCCGCGGATGCCCAACTTGTCCTCGGCCTTGCCGATCTTCAGGCCGGGCGTGCCGCCCTCGACGAGGAAGCACGAGATGCCGCGCGTCCCCGAGAGCTTCTCGCGATCGCCCGTGCGCGCCCAGACCACCATCACGCCGGCGTGCGCGCCGCTCGTGATCCACTGCTTCTCGCCGTCGATGATCCAGTCATCGCCGTCCTGGCGCGCCGTCGTCCGCATCGAGCCCGGATCGCTACCGGCTCCAGGCTCCGAGAGCGCGAACGAACCCGCGGCGTATTCGCCGCTCGCGAGCTTCGGGTTGTACTTCTTCTTCTGCTCGTCGGTTCCGAACGTGGCGATGACCTCGCCGACCATGTTCGTCACCGCCATCGTCACCGCGGTCGACGCGCAGGCGCGAGCGATCTCCTGCATCGCGAGCGCATACGCGACCGCGCCGGCGCCCGCGCCGCCGAGCTCTTCGGGGACGTTCACGGCCATGAGCCCGAGGTCGGCGAGCCCCTTCAGGATCTCGCGCGGGAAGCGCTCCTCGCGATCGATCGCGGCGGCCTCCGGCATGATCACGCGCGTCGCGTAGTCACGCGCCGCGCTCTGAACCATCTTCTGCGTCTCGTTGGGGGAAAGATCCATGTTTGGGGCTTCAGGCTTCAGACTTCAGACTTCAGGCTTCAGACTTCAGAGGCGATGGGGTCCGATCACAGCGCGAACGTCACCTTGGCGGCGTAGCTGCCGGGGCTCGGCAGCGACAGGTTCTTGAGCGCATCGACGACGCACTCGACCTTCTCGGCGCCTTCCTTGCCGGGCACGGCAACGCCGAGGGCCTTGAACTTGCCGCCGTGCTCGTCCTTCTCGTGACCGGCCTTCTTGCCGCCGCCTTTGCCCGGGCCCTTGCCGTTGCTCTTCCCTGCGCCGTGGCCGGACCCGTGGCCGCCGCCTTCGGCCTCACCGGGCTCGACGTACGCCGTCACGCGGAAGTCGCCGGAGATGCCCGCCTTGCACTTCTCGACGTTCTTCGCCGCTTCCTTGTCGTGCTCGAGGGCGCCGATGACCTTCTCGGGTCCCCACGACGTCGGAGCGCGCTCACTGCCTGCCGGCCAGCCGAACCCGTTCCGCACCTCGGCCTCACCGCCCTGGGGCTTCGGCCAGTCGGTCGCGGCGAAGACATCGAGGATGCACTTCTCGGTGTCGCGATCGCCGAGCGTCGACTCCTCGAACCAGGAGTACTTCACCTTCCCGTCCTTGCCGACGCGGAGGAAGACCTTCACGTCGCCGGAGAGGTACTCGACGCGATCCCGTCCCTGCTTGTGGCAGGTCTCGAGCTTCGCCTGGAGATCGAAGAACTTCTTCTCGACCGCGCGCTGGTCGATCGAGCCGAGCTCCTGCTCGACCATCGGCCCGCCGCCCGTCCTCTCCTGCTTCGGTTCCTCTTTGGCAGCCTCCTCCGTCTTCGGAGGCGGCTTGCTCCCGCCGCATGCGGAGAGCGCCGCAGCGGACAGAGAAAGGGCGATGACGACACAGTGACGAGTCGAAAGGCTCATGAATGTCCCCTGAATCGATCTTCGGAGCGTGTCCCGCGTCCGGTGAAATGAGAGAAGTGGTCGACTACGACCGGAGGAGGCTCGCAGCGATGACGATGCGCTGGATCTCGCTCGTGCCTTCGTAGATCTCCGTGATGCGAGCGTCGCGGTAGTGCCGCTCGACGGGGAACTCGGTCGAGTACCCGTAGCCGCCGTGGATCTGGATCGCTTTGTGCGCCACGCGCGTCGCGACTTCGCTCGCATAGAGCTTGGCTTCGGCGCTCTGCATCGAGTGTCGCGCGCCGGCGTCCTTCATCGTCGCGGCGCGCCACGTGAGGAGGCGCGCGGCGTCGAGCTCCGTCGCCATGTCGGCGAGCATGAACTGGATGGCCTGGTGATTCGAGATCGTGACGCCGAAGCTCTTGCGCTCCTTCGCGTACGCCACGCTCGTCTCGAGCGCCGCGCGCGCGATGCCGAGCGCCTGCGATGCGATGCCGATGCGACCGCCGTCGAGCGTCGACATCGCGACCTTGAAG
>JAEXCN010000268.1 GCA_023402175.1 Pseudomonadota bacterium
TCGCGCACGTCCGCCGCGACCTTGCCCCGCTCGTCCATCCGGTGCACGGCGACGAGCGCAGGCTCGTGGTCATCCATGTGATCGTAGAAGCGGTGGGCGAGCGCGACCGCAGCGTCGTGGCCGATCACGTCGAAAGGGGTGCGGTTGGGACCGAGCGGAGCCGTCACGGGGCGCGGAGTCTAGCGCGACGGAGTCGAGCGTGCTCGGTCCGACGTAGCTCGCGGGCCAGGGCCGCCACGGTTGGGTTTGCAGTCGCCGTGCGCTCCTCGGAGGATTAGGGTCGCGTCCGATGATCGTCTGCAAGACTCCCGGCGAGGCCGTCCAGCTCGTGATCAGCGGTCAGCGCGTATTCGTGCACGGAAGCGCCGCGACGCCATCGTCGCTCGTCGGCGCGCTGCTCGACCGGGCCGGAGAGATCACCGACGTCGAGCTCGTCTCGATCAGTACGTTCGGCACGATCGACTGGAACCGTCCGGAGGTCCGCGACAACGTCACGCTCAAATCGCTGTTCGTGTCGGCGAACGTCCGCGAATGGGTGAACGGCGGAGGTGGCGACTACGTCCCGGTCTTCCTCAGTGAGATCCCCGCGCTGTTCCGTGACGGCCGGCTGCCGATCGACGTCGCGATGCTCCAGCTCTCTCCGCCCGACCGTCACGGCTACTGCTCGCTCGGGACGTCCGTCGATGCTGCGCTCGCGGCCGCTCTGCAGGCGAAGACGATCATCGCGCAGATGAACCCGCGCATGCCGCGCACGCTCGGCGACAGCCACATCCACGTGTCGCGCATCACCGCGGCGATCCACGAAGAGCGCGACCTCCCGGAAGCTCGATACGGGGCGGAGGCCGACGAGGCCACCGACAGGATCGGTCGCTACGTCGCCGAGCTCGTCGAGAACGGCTCGACGCTCCAGATGGGCATCGGCGCGATCCCCGATGCCGTGCTGCGCTTCCTCGGCGATCATCGTGGGCTCGGCGTCCACACGGAGATGTTCAGCGATGGCGTCGTCCCGCTCGTCGAAAAGGGCGTCATCACGAACGAGCACAAGAAGATCGAGCGCGGAAAGATCGTCACTGCGTTCGTCCTCGGCACGCGCACCGTCTACGACTTCGTGGACGACAACCCGTTCGTCTCGTTTCGCGACGTGGGCTGGGTGAACGACACGAGGGTGATCCTGAAGAATCCGAAGGTCGTCGCGATCAACAGTGCCATCCAGATCGACCTGACCGGCCAGATCTGCGCAGACTCGATCGGTACACGCCAGTACTCCGGCATCGGCGGACAGATGGACTTCATGCGAGGTGCTTCGCTGTCCGAGGGAGGAAAGCCGATCATCGCGATGCCCTCCGTCACGAAGAAGGGCATCTCGCGGATCGTCCCGACCCTCAATCCCGGCGCCGGCGTCGTGACGACGCGTGGTCACGTGCAATGGGTCGTCACGGAGCACGGCATCGCGAACCTCTACGGCAAGGGCCTTCGCGAGCGTGCAAGCCTGCTCATCGCGCTCGCAGCGCCCGAGCATCGCGAGTCGCTGGAGAAGGCGTACCGCGAACGTTTCGGTCGCGGCGTCTGACGTCGCACTGACGCACGAACGAATCCGTGCTCGGCGAGGTCGTCCTGCACGGGGCACCTCGCTTGCAGCCTGCGAGCGCGCTTCGAAGCTCTTTCACGGAGGAGATTGATGCGCGCAATGGTCTACCGCGGCCCGTACCGCATACGCGTCGAGGACAAGCCGATTCCCCCCATCGAGCATCCGAACGATGCGATTGTGCGCGTCACGCGCGCGGCGATCTGCGGCTCGGATCTGCACCTCTATCACGGGCTCATGCCGGACACGCGTGTCGGGATGACGTTCGGTCACGAGTTCGTCGGCGTCGTCGAAGAGGTCGGCTCCTCCGTGCAGAAGCTGAAGAGCGGCGATCGCGTGATGGTGCCCTTCAACATCTGCTGCGGCTCCTGCTTCTGGTGCGCACGCGAGCTGTACAGCAACTGTCAGAACGCCAATCCGAACACGACCGCGGTCGGCGGGATCTACGGCTACTCGCACACGTGCGGTGGCTACGACGGGGGCCAGGCCGAATACGTGCGCGTTCCGTTCGCGGACGTAGGACCGATGAAGATCCCGGAGTGGCTGTCCGATGACGATGCCGTGCTCTTCACCGACGCGCTCCCGACCGGCTACCAGGCCGCGGAGATGGGCGACATCAAGGAGGGCGACGTCGTCGTCGTCTTCGGGGCCGGGCCCATCGGGCTGTTCGCCGCGAAATCGGCGTGGCTCATGGGCGCCGGGCGCGTCATCGTCGTCGATCACCTCGACTTCCGCCTCGACGTCGCCAAGAGCTTCGCGCAAGCCGAGACGATCAACTTCACGCAGGTCGACGACGTCGCGGCGTTGATCAAGAAGACGACCGACTATCTCGGCGCCGACGTCTGCATCGACGCCGTCGGAGCGGAGGCCGACGGCAGCTTCATGCAGGTGCTCACCACCAACAAGCTCAAGATGCAGGGAGGCTCGCCGGTCGCCGTCAACTGGGCGATCGACGCCGTCCGCAAGACGGGCACCGTCTCGATCATCGGAGCGTACGGCCCGTTCTTCAGCGCGGTGAAGCTCGGTGTCGCGATGAACAAGGGCCTCACGATGCGCATGAACCAGTGCAGCGTGAAGCGGCATTGGCCGCGCCTCCTCGAGCACGTGAAGAACGGCCTCATCGAGCCGAGCGCGATCGTCACCCACAAGATCCCGCTCGAGGAGATCGCCGAGGGCTATCACGTGTTCGCGAGCAAGCTCGATGACTGCGTGAAGCCGCTGGTGACCCTACCCCAAGCTCTCGCCGCTTAGAGAAAGGAGCCAGCCGTGCCGTATACAGCAGAGAAGCCCAACATCGCTCCGACGAGGCAGGTGCTCGAGAGCACGATCGTCGGGTGGGGCGTGGACCTCGACCCGAAGAACCGCCCGGGCGTGCCGAAAGAGAACTTCAATCCAGGCGGCACCGGCGCGCACTGGGATTTCCCCGAGCGGCAGATCCCTCGGTACGCGCGCGAGCTGTCGACGGAGCACAAGTTCCTGACCCCGGTGTTCGGGACGGTGTGCCCGCCGAAAGGTGTCTCGGGGATCGTCCGCCGGCTCGCGTACAAGCTCAGCGAACATCGCGTTGCGCACTGGCAACTCCTCGTCCTCGCGGACCGCATCGACGTGATCGAGAGCCGAATCTCCGGCCTTCTCCGGCTTCGCCCCGACAATCTCATCACCGAGGCCGGGCTCCCGGCGGAGATCAAACATCACGGCATCCGCGCGCGAATCGGAAACCGCCGCGCGGACGTGAAGCACGTGCCCGTCGACGTCTTGATGTTCACGGCCACCACGCTTGCGACGGTGGCGGCAGTCGCGGCCGTCGGCTTTGGAGTATCGAAGCTCCTGCGAGTCCCGCGGAAGAAGCGCGGGCTCGCGCGGCTGTTCGGCTGAGCGGTTCGCGCGAGGCGGACGATCGCTCGAGAAGAGCGGTCGTCCGCGACGCCGGAGCGAGCGCACGGGAGGAGTGGCCGATCAGCGCATGGCGAGGCGCGCCTTGTTCTTGTTGCGGAGGAACGCGAGCGCCGAGTTGAAGTGGACGGCATCGACGCCGTGGCCGACAGGCTGCTCGTTGCCGGCGCTCGGGATGCCCGCCGCGCGGACGGAGCCGAGGAACGCGCGCGAGTGAGCGGCCGACGTGTCGTCGTTCGCGCAGATGCCGACGAACACCGGCGAGAAGCGCTCGATCGGCGTCGCGCGCGCCGGCATCGGCTGGCCGCCGGCGAACATGGCGTAGCCGTCGACATCGACACGGCCACGCATCGCGAGCGAGCTCGCGAAGTACGCGCCGCTCGAGAAGCCCATGATGAACACGTCGTCGAACGGACGACCGTCGCGCTTCTCGACGAGGCGCTTGGCCGCCATCCAGCCGTCAATCAGCTCCTGCTCGACGGCCTGCTGCTTCTCGAGAGCGCCCGGCCAGACGTAACCGACGTCGGTCAGCGGCGACTGCGGAAACAGAATCTCGATGTTCGTCGCCTTGGCCACGCGGAGCATCATGCGCTCGTGGTTCTGCGACCAGTTCGTGTTCTTCGCGATCGCGCCATGAAGGAAGATGACGAGCGTGCGCCGCGACGCGTTCTTGCTGTTGCCGTCGAGATAGCAGACGTTGCCCGGCAGCGTCTCCACCTCGGGCGCACACCACGGGCTCGGGCCGGACGCCTTCGCGGGCCCCTTCGCTTCGCTGCGTGCGGGCGCGAGAGCGAGCGCCCCCACGATGCTCGCGGCGAGGAACAGGCGGGACGTCCAGGTGCTTCGCGTCGGCATGGCCGGCCCCCTTGGCAGGATGAGTGCCAGCCTTCCCCCCAATCATCTCGATGACTTCGGCGATGGCCCAGCGACCTTGCCGCCGATTCGAGTCCTCCCTCGCGAGGACGCGGGTCCTCGCCGCAAGAGGCCCAAATGCACGCCGAGGTGCCAGCGGGTGCGACGTCCGCTCGGGCAAGCCCGGCTACGTCAGGAGCAGCAGTGCTTCGCGAATGATCGTCTCGATGGCCGCCTCATTCCCGAGTCTCGCCTCGAGCGTGGGCATGACCCGGCGAACTTCAGGCTCCCGGAAGCCCAAGGAACGAAGTGCCTGCGTCGCGGTGTCGAAGAGCGCCGACGGCGTCGAGCGGTACTTGACCTGTCGCAAGTGGATCCGCGCGGCCACGTGCTGACGGCCAAAGACCTGCTCCGCGTAATGCTGGTTGTGCGCGCGGCACCTGACTCTCAGGTTTGCTGCATCGTCGGTCCCGCCGAGCGCCTTCGGGTGAACGTGATCGAGCTCGAGGAACCCGCGAGCCGAACATCGGTTGCCTTGCGCATCCACGTACGAGCACTGCTCTCCATCGCGCGCGAAGACCTCTCGCCGCACCTCCCTCGTGATGTACCGTCGCCGCGCCGTCTCCTTGCCCGCATCGGCGCGTCGAGCGGGCGCGCGCGTCGCGACATGCGCGGCGGCCTGCATCGTCGGATCCGCACGCTTCGCTCTTCTCGGACGAGACGTCTTCCCGAGCCGCTCTCGTTCGAGCTTGGCGAGCAGCAGATCGAACGAGGCGTCGAGGATGGTCTCGAGATCGCCTGCCGGGTTCCGGTGGCGCATGAGGTCCTTGATGCGTTCGATCTTCGCCGCGATGTCGGCGGACACAGTGAGCTCGACGCGATGCCGCGTCGCCGAGAGCGGCTCGACCTTTGGACGCATCTCGGCCCCAACCGAACGTGCCGATGAAGGCGCGACGCCTTCCGATGCATGTGGAAGCACGACGGGCAGTTGCGCTTGCGGCGCAACGGGCTCGATACAGGTGGCGACGTCGGGGCGCGGGAACCGCGCGGCGATCATGGCTCGCACCTCCTGCGTACTCTTGCCGATCGCTTCGCGAAGGAGCTCTTCGTGGTTCTCCTGCGTGAGGTGATCACGAAGCGCGTAGACGGCACTCAGATGAACTTGTCCGCGTTCGAGCAACGCGAGGGCGCGCGGAAGCTCGCGAACGACGCGAGCCACAGCGATCCGCCGATGAGCTTCGCCTTCGCTCATTCCGAGCTTTCGGATGCAGAAGTCCCACATCGACGAATATGCAAATTGCCGATCGAGTCTTCGAACCTCGACCTCGCCGAGATACTCGAGGAGCCGCGCCTGCCAGACGTGTCCCGTGCCGACGTGCGCGCCGAGTCGAGCGAGCAGCTCGTCATTCGTGAGATCCCCAAGATTGTGCATATCTCGCTTCTAACACGCAGATCGCGGGCTCACGGAGGGGCCCCTCCTGCGCACGAACGAGCACCCGATCACCTCGCGAGACCTCCGACGCGCGAAGGCGCAGCACGCGGCTTCTGGTGGCCCGCGCGCGCTCCTCCTTCGCCGAGCCGTGCTCTCGAGGCGAAGTGCGCCTGGTGGGTCGTCAAGTGCGAAATCAAAAATCGGAGTCTCTATTCATCTCCTCGCGGGGAGTGGGCGATGCTCGCGAACATCGAGAGTGCCTCCGCGCCGCGGCCACGGCATCTTCGCTTCTAAGAAGTAGCATCCCTTCGGCCGACGGCCCGCGGCGAGAAGCGCGCTCCAAGCGAACGCGCCTGCGGATATGGAACGAGCGGCTGGCGCATCGATTGCCTCGAGACCCTCAAACTGTCTCGAGATGCAATCGATGCGACAGCCGCTCGTCCAGATCTTCGCGACGGGCGTCCACGGTCACATCCGCGTACGAGCACGCGTCATTCAAGCAGAGCCCAGGCCGGCGCCTTCGATTGCGGCAGCAACCGGGGTCGCTACGTGTGCATCGTTTTCAAGTCCCGCGTCGAAGTCGAATCGTCCGCCATGGCCAGAGACACATAAGCCGCAGCCTCGCTCGCGATCATGCCCCACCGATCCAGCCCGGCGACGGCTGCTGCGCGGCCGAGCACGCGAACATTCCGGGGAAGCCCTCCCTAACTGCAAATCCGCGCGACCAGAGCTTCAGCTTCATTGTGTGAGCCATTCGCAGCACTGCCTGCACCCCTTCGCGGGAGTCGTCGCGCGCCGCCCGCCCACGCGCCACAGGCGCAGGCTTCCCGCGCTCGAGCGATCAGGGCGTCAGCACGAGCCCCTGCTCAGCGGTCCCGCCGCCGCTCTCGACCGCTTGCGCTGGCACCGACAACGTCGAGAGCACGCGGCTCGCGCAGCGCTGGAACGGAGGAAGCTGTGGGGCGGTGACGACGCTCACGATCCTGCCCGTTCCGTCGATCGAGAAGTGGATGTCCGCGCGTCCGCCGACGGGCGTACCGACGATGAACAGCGCGTCGCGGTAGCACTCGTTCAGACGCGGCGCGAGCTCGGTGAGCTTTCGATCGAGCACGTCTCGCTGCACGCGGTCGGCCACGAGCGGCTCGCGCGCAACGAGGGCATTCACGGGCTTGTACTCGGCCGTCGGCGCGGCAGCTGCGATGGCGCTCGCCGACGCCGTGGGAGCGGCGTTCGAGTCCGCGTGCGGCGCCGCGGTCGCGGTCGCGACGTGCCCCGGCGCTGCCGAGGTGAGGGGAGCCGACGGAGAGCGCGCCGTCGCTGACGCTGCGGGCGTTCGTGGGACGGTCGCACGCGTGCGTGACTCGTCGTAGCTCGACGTGCTCGATGCGAGACGCGGGAGCGCAGAAGCGGAAGGCGAAGCTGCCGGATCGGCGGCGGACGCGACGAGGCCGGCGCCGCGTGTCTCGTCGGCCGGCGTCGACCGCGCCCAGAGGAACGCAACCGCCGCGACGGCGAGGACGCCGAGAGCCGCAAGAGCGCCGAGGAAGACTCGTCGGCCCGAGTGCAATGGGACGACCACCTCATCGCCGTCGGAGTGCTCGCTCGTCGTGGGACTCGGATCGCTCGTCGTGGGACTCGGAGCGAACTCCTGTCCTTCCGTCGGCGCAGACTGGAGCGCCTCGAGCGAAGCGAGCAAGCCCGGAGGGACCTTGCCGGGCGGAGGCGTCGCGACCCACGCGGGATTCGAGGGAGATGCCGCCGGGAAACCAATCGCCGCCCGCAGCTCGGAGCGCATCTCCTTCGCGGTCGCGTGTCGCTCGCGCGGGTCCTTGCGAAGCGCGCGAAGACAGATCGACTCGAGGCGAGGATTCACGCCGGGGACGAGCCGAGACGGAGGCAGCGGCTCCTCCATCACGTGCTTCACGGCGATTCCGATCGCGTTCTCCGCGTCGAAGGGAAGCTGCTTCGTCAGCATCCGGTAGAGGATCACGCCGATCGAATAGAGGTCGCTTCGCGCGTCGAGCGATTCCCCGCGCGCCTGCTCCGGCGACATGTACTCGGGCGTGCCGATGATCGCGTTGTTGGTCGTGAGCGCGGTCTTGACCTCTTCGTTCGACTTGAACGCTCGCGCGTCGATGAGCTTCGCGATGCCGAAGTCGCAGACCTTCACGCAGTCGCGGTGCTCGTCGTCCTCGTCCCGGAGAATCATGATGTTCTCTGGCTTGAGGTCCCGGTGGACGATGCCGTGGCCGTGCGCCATCGAGATCGCGGCGAGCGTCTGCGCGAGGATGTCGACGATGCGTTCGTCGGAGAGTGGCCACTCCTTCTCGATCACGTCGAGGAGATCGCGTCCGCGAAGGAACTCCATCGCGAGGTACACGAGGCCGTCGGTCTCCTGGCCGTAGTCGAGGACGCGAACGGAGTTCGGGTGCTCGAGCCGGCTTGCCGCCTTTGCCTCGCGGTAGAAGCGCTCCTTGAAGCTCTCCTCGCCCGCGATGGCCGGCCGCATGATCTTGAGCGCGACATCGTTTCCGAGGCCGATGTGGCGGGCGCGGTAGACGTCGCCCATCGCGCCGCCTCCGACGAGCTCCTCGATGCAGTATCGCTGCGCGATCGTGCGTCCGAGAAGGCTCGTGTCCGGCATCTCGGAGGAGTGTATCTCCAAGCGTGCGATCTCCCAGCAGGAGATGCACGTCACCCGCGGCGGACGGCCGCGAGCCAGAGCGCATGCGATCGGACGCGTACGGCGCCGAGATCGGCGGCGGCCCCGGCGGCGTGCGCGGTGCAATGCGGGATGTGAACGAGCCGATGCCAGGTCTCGGACCCGACCGGAATCGTCGGAACGGGGACCTCGATGGCGACGGCATGCTTCGCGCCACCGGCTCCGCACTCGGCACAGATCGGGGGAAGCTCGAGCCCCTCACCGCTCGGGACGGGGATCGCAAAGGTCGGACGGTTCGCGACGAACTCGTCGCGCGTCGGGAGGAGCATCCCACTCTCGGAGCGAGCATACTCGCCGCACACCGGGCACTGAACAGCATCCGCCGACAAATCGATCTCGCCGATCTCTGCGTTGCACGCCGGACAGAGCGCCTTCATCGGGTTCTTCGGCGCTTCACGGAAGAGCGCGATCCCGAGCAGCGCCATTCCGCCGCCGAGCACGGCCGCGAGCGGCCCGAGGATGGGTGCGGTCGCGCCGATGCCGACGCCGAGCGCAGCGGTCGTGATCCCGGCGACGTGCACCCTTCGCCTCGCGGTCGGGTCCGGCTGGAGCTTCCGCCCGTCGATGTGCTGCTGGCGATAGGGTGTGCTCATCGCGCAAATCACCTTAGCGCGGTTTGCACCCATCGCCGGCAGCCCAGCCGGCCGCGTGATCGGACGAGCTCAGGGGACGACGAACGAGACGACGAATGCGTCACCGCTGCCGGCGGTCGAGAGTTGCGCAGTGCCGATCGATCCGTCGAAGGTCCCGACGGCGACGATGGCGCCCGTATCGGCCACCTTGACGCCCATGGCTTCCGCCCCGGTACCACTCGCTTCCGCCCACGTCCACCCGCTCGCGTACGTGTATGTTGCAACGAAGGCCGACTTCTCGGAACCTGACGAAACGATCGTCTTCGTCCCGAGCCGCGCCGTGCCCGTGAAGGAGCCGGCGACGACGAAGCCTCCGCCGGGGAGCGGGTCGAGGGCTGAGGGTAGAAGGTTCTTGCTCGCGGGCATCGTCAAGACCTTGTCGACGGTCAGCTCGCGATTCCACGTCGTGACGAAGCCCGTGTAGTCACCTTCGCCGACGAGAGACTGCCCGCCGTTCACGTCGCCGGCGCCGCGGAAGTACCCTGCGACGACCAGCTGGCCGGAGGAATCGTAGGTCATGGCGTGAACGGCATCGGAGCTCTTGCCGCCGATGCGTCGGACCGCACGAGTCGCCCCGCCGGGTTCGTACACGACGACGACGCCGTCCTGGCCGCCGGCGCTCGCGATCGGTCCGAGGCCGAAGTCCACGGTCCCGGCGAAGTTTCCGCCGACGGCGAGCGCGCCATCGGGCGCATACGCGAGCGCGTCGACCGAGTCCCAACCAGTTCCGCCGAAGGCGTGGGCGGCCGAGAGCGCACCCGTTCCGGTGTCGTACTCGACCACGAAGCCGTCGCCTCCGCCGTTCGACGTGAGCGCGCTGGCGAAGTCCGTCATCGCGGCTCCGTGCGAGCCGCCGATTGCGACGCGACCCGAGGTCGCCGCGATCGCGTACACGTAGTCTTCGTCCGCGCTGCCGATCGTCTGGACCCACTGGATGGCGCCGTTCGCGCCGAGCTTTGCCACGAAGACGTCCGTGCTGTCCTCGTTGCTCGTGTACGTCTCACCGCCGAAGGTGACAGTCCCGGCGAACGTCCCGGTGACGTAGATCGCTCCGTTCGGGTCGGTCGCGACAGCCGACACCCAGTCGGCTCCTTCGAAGTAGCTCGACCAGAGGCATGCGCCGTCCGGGTCGTAAGCCGCAACGTATCCCGCGTACCCGGGCATCGTGTGCATCCCGCATCCGACGTCGCCGCTCGCGCCGAGCCAGCCGCCAGTGATCAGGTTCGAGCCGGACCGCGCGATCGAGGTCGCGCCGTCGTCGCCAGACCCACCATGTGCGTGGGTCCAGGGAGCAGCGGCTGGAGGCGGCGGCTCGCTCGGTGGGACCTCGAGCTGCGTGAGAAAGCTGCTGCGGATCGACGCTACCAATCCGGCCGACTCCGTGCTCGCGCTCGACGGAAGGGCATCGCCCGTCGGCTGGGCCTCGTCCGTCGGCTCCGCGATCATCGTGGCGCTCGACGCGCCGTCGGGTGTCGCGATGGCGGTGCTGCAACCTCCAGCGAGGATGCCGACCGCGATTGCCAACGAGGAGCGAATTCCATAGCGCCGTTCTTCCATGACCGAAGAGAACGGCGCGAGGACATCGGGCTTAAGTGACGGCGCGGAGCCAGTGCTCGAGCATCGCGATGTCCCACACCGTGCGTGCGAGCTCGGTGTCCGTGGGATCGCCGATGAAGCGCTCGAGCAGGGCGCGCGCCGTGGCGCGCTCGACCCACGCGTCGGCGAGCCACGGCCCGCCCTCGATTGGAGCGCGGACGTGCTCGAGCTTTGCGCGGACGGCCACTGCCCAAGCGTCGTTGAAG
The DNA here is from genome assembly GCA_023402175.1 of Pseudomonadota bacterium. Taxonomy (GTDB): domain Bacteria; phylum Myxococcota_A; class Polyangia; order Polyangiales; family Polyangiaceae; genus Labilithrix. Next base: position 10,919 of record JAEXCN010000268.1, read on the forward strand.
CCGGTGATCCCCGCACGTTCGCGGATGACACGCGGGAGACGGTCGCCGAGGCCGTCGCGAAGAACGACCTTCATTCTGCCGCCAGGAATGCGGTGCTCCCATGGGATCGAGAGGACCGTTGCCACGAGCTGCTCGTCGAGGAACGGATGGCGGACCTCGAACCCGTTCCGCGCGTGCCATCGCTCTTCGGACTCGAGGGTCCACACGAGCGAGGTCCCCGTGATCCAATCTGCGTTGAACTGCGTCGTGTCCGAGGGCGGTCTCGAGCGCGCCCGCGCTCTCGCGACCTGTGGGCTCGTGAAGCGATCGCGACGCAGATGCGCTGGTCGCGGGCGAGGGCGTGGCGGGCGGACGCGGGCGATCATGCCGTCCCACGAAGGTGGAACGAGATGCCTCAACGCATCGCGCACGTAGAAGCGCGTCGACTGCGACGAATACCGCGGCGCAAGCATCGCCTCCCGGACCATGGCGATGAACCGTCCAGCACGCGCGAGGTCCCGGCAGATACCACGTTCGAAGAGAAGCTCGTCTCCACCGATGCCCGTGAGGTGGATGCGGGCGTTCACCTCACGGGCGATCTGCGCGATCGCCGTCGACGACTCCGCCAGCGCAAAGCGCGTTGGCTCGCTGGGATCCAGCGGGTCGTCGAGATCCGCCGTCGCGCGCGCATCGACGACGTGAACGTGGCCGAGCCGATTCGTGAGCGCGCAGACGTACGAGCGCTCGTCGGCTTCCGCCGTGTAGGTCGACACAAAGTGGGGCGAACGATCAAGAAGGTCACGCGCCACCACGGCGACCGCCGAGGAATCGAGCCCGCCGCTCGCATGCACGAGCGTCGGCTCGCCGACGGGACAGCGCCGGGCGACGGCAGTGCGAAACGCCTCACGGAACGCGTCGAGGGAGGCGGCGCGCGATCGTGGCTGCGGCAGCGTCGGAGGGGACCAGTACGAGGCGGAGGACACGCCGGCGGGCGTTGCCCGGAGAACGTGTCGAGGAGCGAGGCGTGAGACGCTACGAAAGAACGTGCGCTCCATGGGCGGCGCGTTGCCCTCGAGATATCTGGCGATGATCTCCTCGTCGACCGCGTCCCTGCGTTCCCAGCGAGCGAGCGCCCCCGGTTCGCTCGCGAACGCCATCGCCCTGTCGAGCACCCGATACGCGAGCGGCTTCACACCGAACCTGTCGCGAGCGGCGAATACTGCTCGTCTCGCGCGATCGACGAGGACGATGGCAAAGTCGCCGACCAGGTGTCGTGCGAGCTCGGTCCCCCACCGCTCGTGAGCACGTGCGACGAGAGCAACGCCACGGAGGTCCGGGCAGCCAAGCTCTCGTGCGAGGGCGTCCTCGTCGTCCAGTCTCAGGTCACCGACGATGTCGAGCGAAGGGGACGTGAATCGCTCGCCACCGCCCACGGCGACCGCAACGGCCACCTCATGCGTAGCGGTACCGAAGACGGGCCCGGTGCGCTCTGTGCGCCCCATGCGCTCCATGCGCCCAATGCGCCCAATGCGATAGGGAGCCACGTTGCAAATGTCGTTTGCGCCGTCGAGGGCACGCGCGAGATCGCCGTCCCATCGAACCACTGCGACGAGCCCCGTCATTTTGCGGTATCCTCCGCGGCACCATGGCAGACTCGCGCGGCCACAAGCAACCTACACCGACCGGGTCCGGAAAGGACGAGGTCCGCGGCAAGCGGCCGTATGCGGCGCCACGGCTCGAGCCGCTCGGAAACCTCCGCCTGGTACTCGGCAAGAGTGGAGCGCTGGGTGACATGTCGATGGCGAATCCGCGACGACCGTGAACCTCGTCGACGCGCGCGGCGCTTCACTCTCAGCCGGCGACGTAGAGGAGCGAGTCCTAGCAGGTCGAACGGCGTGGGCATGGATTGACGACGGAGGCGGCTGGCTCGAGCGCGATGTCACCGTCGGATTTGCTTCGCCTGGGACGGCACCGGCCCTCGGCGTCGTCGACGAAGGTGGTATTGCGGTCCTTGCTGGCCCTCGCGACGCGCGTCGGCGCGTAGCAAGTGCGGTGGAAGTGGTCCGCCGAGGGCGACGCGTTCGGCTCGATCGCGCGCCGTTCGTCCATGCGCTCGCATCGGGCAGCGCGCGTCTGTTCCGCGCATGCGTCCGCTGCGAAGGGGCGCTCGGCTCGTTCGAGAGCGTGCGCGAGCCGCCGACCGCTGCCGACGTCGAGGACGCGCAGGCGCGCCTGTTCGGCTCGGCCGACATGGTCGCGGCGGAGGCGATGACCGAGGCCGAGCTCTGGTCCGTCGAGCGCACGATCGTCGAACGATGGCTTCGTCCAGGCGACCGCGTGCTCGCCGTCGGATGTGGCGCGGGGCGAGAAGCGATCGCGCTCGCGAAGATCGGGATGCTTGTCCATGGCGTCGACGTCAGCGCGCCCGCGATCGATGCTGCGCGAGCCCGCGCCGCCGCGCTCGGCCTCGACATCGTCTTCACACGAGGATCGCTCGCGCGGCTCGGCGTTCCATCTGCGAGCTTCGATGCCGTGCTGCTCGCATCGGACATCTTCGCAGGGACACCGGGGCGTGCAGCGCGCATCCGTGCGCTGCGCGAGGCGCGTGCGGCCGTGCGGCCGGAAGGTGTGGTCGCGTTCCAGGCCGAGCTCGCGATCGGGCGCATGCGCGGGATCCGTCTGGAGGCACCTCGGGTCGCGTTGCGAGCGCTGGGCGTGAACGTCGCCGAGCGCGGCGGTCAGTCGACGTGGCGCGGCGCGCCGCCGGAGCGGGTATTCCGTCATCTGTTCCGGAACGACGTCGAGCTCATCGACGAAGTCGAGGAGGCCGGGCTCGCGTGGGAAGCGCGGCTCGGCTCGCATGCCGTCGCTCGCCGGAGCGAACGCGCAGCCTCTTCGGAGCCGCTTCCGTCGATCGCGCGCGAGGTCGCGCGTGTGATTCGGGCGCTTCCTCTCGTGGAGCACCATAGGCGAACGCTTGGCCCCGAGCCGGCCGTCACCGATCTTCGCCGTCGCGGCGCTCGAACGACACGGCGCGATCCCGCCGCGCGTGCGCAGCTCCGGTCGGCGATCGCGCTCTGCGATCGTCTCCTGCCGCTGGGCGGTGGGTGTTTCCGTCGAGCCCTTCTCGAGGTCGCGCTCGATGCTGGTGCCGCGGAGGAGCGCTTCCACGTCGCCCTCCACGACAAGCGCAACGGCCATGTGTGGCTCGACACGAATGCGCCCGCAGAGACCCCTCCGATCGCAATCACGCTCTGAGTCGTGGTGCGATTGAACGGACCGCGCGCGCCATCGCGCCGAGGCCGTGCGGAATGCGCAGACGACCGACGAGCTCTGCTGCAGCCAAACGAGTGGAGCCCGCGAGGGCGCGGCGCCACACGGTTCGATCGGGGATCTCCACGAACGCGTTCTCGAGCAGAGCGCTGATCGCGTCGCCTCCACGGAGCGGCGTGATCGCCGGCGGCGATCCGCGAGCGCCTCTCGTGACGACGAAGACCTTCGCCAGCGGAGCCGTACGCCGATGCGCTCCCGCGAGCGGCGACAAGGGACGGCGGCCCGCGATCTTCGTCCAGTCACGGAGCGCGCGCTCGGCATCGAGGATGACGCGGCGCCGCGGGCCGAGGACGACGAGATCGTCCGAGACCGGACCGTAACCCTCCTGCGCGAAGGTGCGCGCAAGCGTGCTCTTCCCGACGCCGCTCGGCCCGACGAAGGCGATCACACCGGACGGGCCGGAAACGGCGGCGGCGTGGAGCACGGTGTGCCCCTGGAGCGT
>JAEXCN010000300.1 GCA_023402175.1 Pseudomonadota bacterium
TCACCAGCAGACAGATCGGCGCAATCCTGGTGGTCGCCGCTGCCGGAGTCGTCGCTGTCCTCATGATGCAGGGCAAAGATCCGAACCAGATCGCCACGCAGATTGCGGGCATCGTGGGGATCGGCGGAGCCATCGGCGTCCTCATCTCTTCCTCCGGAGGGTCGGCGCAGGACGTCGGAACCGTCGTCGACGGTCTGCGTCGCGCTCGCCGCGGTGATCGTCCGTCCCCGCCGATCGGGGCGTCGCCCGAGATCGCGCGGCTGTTCGACGACCTCGCCCGCATTGCCGAGGAAGAAGAGAAGCGCACGCGCGACGCGCGCGAAGCGCAAGAGCAGATCGAGACGCTCGCGAAGAAGCTCCAGGAAGGCGTCCAGATGCAGGTCACGGCCGCGGAGGACACCTCGCGGCTGGTGAAGGACATCGCGGGCGCGATGCGCAACTTCGCCTCGAGCGTCGAGTCGCTCACCGAGAACGCAGCCGAGTCGAGCAGCTCGATCCTCGAGATGACCGCGACGAGCTCGGAGGTCGCCGACAACCTCGGCGAGCTCGCGAACAGCGTCCGCGAGACGGTCAGCTCGATCGAGGAGATGGCGTACTCGATCAAGGAGGTCGCGAAGAACGTCGACGCGCTCTCGCTGACGTCGGAAGAGACGAGCTCGTCGATGAACGAGATGGACGTCTCGATCGACCAGGTCCAGTCGAACGCGAACGAGACCGCGCGCCTGTCCGAGGAGGTCGCCCTCGACGCCGAGAAGGGCGCCGAGGCCATCCTGAAGACGATCAGCGAGATCTATCGCATCAAGGAGAGCTCGCAGGAGGCGGTCGCCGCGATCAGCGCGCTCGGCTCACGCATCGACGCGATCGGGCAGATCGTCAATGTCATCGACGACGTCGCCGAGCAGACGAACCTCCTCGCGCTCAACGCCGCGATCATCGCCGCGCAGGCAGGCGAGCAGGGCAAGGGGTTTGCGGTCGTCGCCGACGAGATCAAGGACCTCGCCGAGCGCGCCGGCGCGAGCACGCGAGAGATCACCGACCTCATCAAGACGGTGCAGGGTGAGAGCAAGAATGCGATCACCGCCGTCGAGCGCGGGGCCCACAACGTCGATCGCGGCGTCGAGGTCTCGAACGAGGCGGAGCGCGCGCTCAAGAAGATCCTCGAGTCGAGCCAGAAGTCGACGAACATGGTGCGCGCGATCGCCCGCGCGACCGTCGAGCAGGCCAAGGGCTCGAAGCAGGTGACCGACGCCATCGGACGCATCGCAGAGACCGTCCAGCAGATCGCCGCGGCAACGGCGCAGCAGGCGCGCGGCTCGGAGCTCATCATGAAGAGCGCCGAGAAGATGCGCCTCGTCACGCAGCACGTCGAGCGGAGCGCGAACGAGCAGGCGAAGGGCGGGCGTCAGATCACGAGCGCGATCGAGAACATCTCCGGAATGGTCTCTGAGCTGAACAACGGCCAGAAGTCGCAGACCGACGTCACACGTCAGCTCACCACGATGATGCATCGGCTCGAGGAAGGCGCGCGTGCGCAGGACAGCGCGCTCCGTCAGCTGACGAACGCGCTCTCGAGCGTCCGGATCCGCTGAACCGCCCTCAGAGGTGATGATCGCCGGCTGCCTCGGGCTGGTAGCGGATCGTTTCGAGCGCGCGTCCGGCCGGCAATGCCGTCCCGACGGGCGCGCCGAGCATCGCCTCGCCGAGCGGGCTCAGGACCGAGATGCGCTCGTCGCCGGCGTCCCACGGGTACACGAGTGATGCCTCTCGCTCGCGGCCCGTCTTCTCGCGGTAGATGCAGCGCGAGTTCATCGTGACCACCGTCGGTGGCATGTTCGACGGCGAGACGACGTGCGTCCGAGACAGCACGTCGAGCAGTCGCTGCGCTGCCGAGCTGTCGACATCGCGGTAGATCGCGGCGACCTCGGAGAGGCGTCGTACGTCCTGCGCCGTCATCGGGATTCGGCGCTCGCGCGTGCGCTTTCGCTTCGCGTCGCCGTCGTGCGGAGGCCTTGGATCCGGCTCGTGGGACGTGACAGCGGGCCATGTCGGCTTCCGAAGGAAAGCCGCGAGATGATCGATGAACACGCGAATGCGTGCCGGCACGAAGCGCGCGTGGAGATGGACGGCGTAGATCCCGAGCGCGTGATGATGGAACTCGTCGAGGAGGACGCGCAGCCTGCCGGCGGCGAGATCGGTCGCGACGACGGACGACGGAAGCATCGCGATGCCGTGCTCCGCGAGCGCCGCCTCGCGCATGTAGACGGTGCTGTCGACGACGAGGTCGGCGCCGCGGTCGAGCGCGAGCGGTCCCTCGTTCGTCGTGAACTGCCATGGATCGTGCCGACGCGCGTGCACGATGCGGTGATGATGGATCAGGTCCTGCGGTCGGAACGGGATCCCGCGACGCCGGAGGTAGCCCGGGGCTGCAACGACGACGGTACGATCGGACGCGAGCTTCCGCGCGACGAGCCACGACTCCGACAGCTTCTCTGCGAGAACGATCGCGACGTCGATGCCGTCCCTCGCGACGTCGGGAGGCTGATCCTCGAGGCGGAGATCGAGCTTCAGGCTCGGGTGCGATCGGGCGAACTCGGCGATCGGGCCGGCGAGCTGCGCCTGCGCGAATGCGAGCGAGGCATGGATGCGGAGGGTTCCGCGGGGCACATCGCTGACGTCGTCGATGGTCTGCGCAGCCTCGTCGGCCGCGGCGACGACCCGGGCACATCTCTCGTACAAGCGGACGCCGTCGGCCGTGAGCGCGAAGCGCCGGGTCGTTCGGAGGAGTAGCAGCGCGCCGAGCCGCTCCTCGAGGCGCGAGACACGCGCGCTCACGACGGACTTCGACACGCCGAGGGCACGCGCCGCGTCGGTGAAGGACTTCGCCTCGACCACCGCCGCGAACGTGGCCATCGCCACGATGTCTTCAGGAGAGGTCCGCATCGCTCGTTCGACCCATCGTTCTGGAATCAGAACACAGTCGGCGGATAATGCGACCTGACGCCGAGGCGTCGAGGCCGCATTCATGGGACATGAACATCGAGATCCGGGCGACGAACGTCGAAATCACGACGGCGCTCGAGGAGCACATCACCAGGAAGATCCGCGGGGCGATTGGCGCCCAGCGTGACCATCTCGACCGGGTTTTGGTGCGCATCTGCGATGTGAACGGGCCGAACGGCGGCCGAGACATCCACTGCCATGTGGTCGCCCGCCTTCGTGGGCGGACGCTCGTCGTCCACGATCTGGCGGAAGACGCGCTCGACGCGTCGACGAACGCGGCGGCACGGCTGAGCGAGCTCATGGTCTCCGTCGTGGAGCGACACCGCATTTCGCGCGCGACGGGAAGGTACGTCACCTCGGTCATTGCTCCGCGCTCGACGGCGCGGTGAGCTTCAAGCCGAGGATCGCAACCACGAGGAGCGCGAGGAACAGCGTTCGGCCGAGGGTGAGCGGCTCGCGGAACAGCGCGACCCCCAGGATTGCCGCGCCGGTCGCACCGATGCCGACCCAGACGGCGTAGGCCGTTCCGATCGGGATCGTCCGAGCCGCGCTCGCGAGCAGCCACATGCTCGCGACGATCGCCACCACGGTCAGGATGCTCGGCACGGGCCGCGTGAAGCCTTGCGTGTACTTCAGGCCGATCGCCCAACCGACTTCGAGGAGACCTGCAACGACGAGCTTGAACCAAGACATGACACACCTCCACGGGTGCGTCGTCTTGTCATCACCGGGTACGGCGCGTCTCGTCCGGGCCCCTCCGAGCGATCGTGCTCGAGGAACGGGGCCCATCCTAGTTCGCTGGCGCTCCCGGGCAAGTGCTTCTCCGTGGACACGCTCGAGTACGAGCGCTGTCCACCGACGAGCCGGCGGAACACGTGGCGGCAGCCAGTCGGCTTACGAGCTCGACCGTTGCAGTCCCGTAGGAGGACGAGCACCGAGCTCCACCTCGACTGCCGCCCCGAGAATCAGGGATTGTGGCAGACGGCTTCGATGTTGTGGCCGTCGGGATCGAGCACGAACGCGCCGTAGTAGTGCGCGTGATAGTGCGGGCGCGGGCCGGGGGGCCCGTTGTCGGTGCCACCAGCGGCGATCGCAGCCTTGTAGAATGCATCTACCTGCGCGTGATCGTCGGCTCGGAATGCGATGTGCACCGTCTCTTTCGGCGTCCCCTCGGCGACCCAGAAATCCGGCTTCGGCGGCACGCCCATCCCGAACACGACGAGGCCGCCGGTGTGCTCCTTCGGGATGTCCATCATCACGCGATAGCCGAGAGGCTCGAGCGCCTTCTCGTAGAACGCACGGCTCTTCGCGGGATCGGATGCCTTGATGCCAGTGTGATCGATCATGGCGATCGTTCCTATCGAGCCCGCGGTCTGCTCGCAACGGGCCTCTGAGCTCACGTGCAGGCGGGGAGCGGCTGAGGCGCATGTCCGATCGGAGCCGTTCCGGTATGCGGCCGCCCCGCTCGACTTCCAGACGTGGGCGGCGGCCGCGGTGCAACCGTTGCATCGGATGCATGTGTGATCGCCGTCAGCGAGCCCCCGAAGCCCGCGCCCGTCGAGGTCGTGCACGATGTCGTGCGCGGGCGGACGCGCTTTCGCGTCGGGACACTCGATCGGGACCGAGCCGCCGCCGTCGAGAGCGTGATCGGAAAGATGAGCGGCGTGCGCTCGGTCGCGGTCCGACCCGAGAGCGGGAGCGTCCTCGTCTTCCACGTGCCGCCCGCCGACGAGCGAGCGATTGCGGCTCGCCTCGAGCAGCTCCTCGCGGGCCCCGGGCGGGGTGTCGGGCGCCCGCCAGCCCGCGTGTTCGAGCTTCCGTCTCTGCCGTCCAGCGATGCCGTCGGTCACGCGGCCGCGACCGGCGCACGTGCGTTCCACGCGCTCGTCGCGTCCCTGCCTGCGCTCGGCGAACGCCGGGTCGCGCCCGCAAAAGCGGCAGCGCTCACGCCGGTGCAGATCGAGCCGCCGGAGCCGTGGCACGCGCTCCACCCATACGAGGTCGCGCGCGTGCTCGACGTCGACACGTCCCGAGGTCTCACCTCGGAGGAGATCGATGAGCGCCTCTCGCGCTACGGCGCGAATGCGCTTCCACCTCCTTCGCGCCGAACGGAGCTCGAGATCCTGCTCAGCCAGCTGAAGAGCCTTCCGGTCGCGATGCTCGCGGCCTCTGCCGGGCTCTCGCTCATGACGGGCGGAGTCGCGGACGCGATCGTGATCCTCGGAGTCGTCGTGCTGAACTCGGGGATCGGTTGGTTCACCGAGTCGAACGCCGAAAAGACACTCGGATCGCTCGAGGAGGCGGTCGCTCGGATGGCCAGCGTGATCCGCGACGGTGAGCACGTCGAGATCGAGGTTGCCGACATCGTGCCCGGAGACCTTCTCGTCCTGTCCCCGGGCGCGTTCGTCGCCGCCGATGCACGTGTCGTGAAGGAAGACGGTCTCACCGTCGACGAGTCATCGCTCACGGGCGAGAGCGCGCCCGTCGTCAAGGCGATCACCCCTCTCGACGAGACGACGGCGCTCGCGGACCAAACGAACATGGTCTTCCGCGGGACCGTCGTCACCGGCGGAAGCGGCATTGCCGCCGTGGTCGCGACTGGCGGGGCGACGCAGATCGGCCTCGTGCAGCGGATGGCCGGAGAGGTCATCCAGCGCGAGACTCCGCTCCAGCAGCAGCTCGCGCATCTGACCACGCAGCTCGTCATGGGGTCGGGCATCGGCTGCGCTGCAGTGTTCATCGTCGGGCTCGCTCGCGGCTACCGGCTGATCGACATGGTCCGGACGAGCATCTCGCTCGCCGTCGCTGCGATCCCCGAAGGGCTGCCGACGGTGGCCGTCACCACGCTCGCCCTCGGCGTCACGCGCATGCGACGACGTCACGTCGCGATCCGGCATCTCGCCGCGGTCGAGACGCTCGGGGCCGTGAGCGTGCTCTGCCTCGACAAGACGGGGACGATCACCGAGAACCGGATGACGGTCGTGCGCATCGTCACGAACGGCCGGGCGGTCGACGTGCGCGGGACGTCGTTCATGTCCGACGCCGATCCGGTCGACGCGCGTTCGGCGCGAGCGCTCATGGAGCTGCTTCGGATCGCGGTCCTCTGCAACGAGGTCGAGCTCGTGGAAGAGGAGGGGACGTGGCGCTTGTTGGGCACGCCTACGGAGAAGGCGCTCGTCCGCGCGGCGCTCGCCGCGGGCGTCGATGTCCCCGCCGTCCGCGAGGCACATCCGCTCTTGCACACCGGGTATCGATCGGAGTCTCGCGGGTTCATGGACACGCTCCATCAAGCGGCGGGCGGCACCCATCTGCTCGCGGTGAAGGGGCGTCCGACCGAGGTCCTCCGGATGTGCGCGCGCCGGCTCGACGACGACGGCGTTCACCCGCTCGACGAAGCCACGCGTGCAGCGATCCTCACCGAGAACGACGCGATGGCCGCCAGGGCGTTGCGCGTGCTCGGGTTCGCCTATGTCGACGCAGAGCGCTCGCCGTCGCCGACGGACGGCGACCTGGTCTGGCTCGGGCTCGTGGGGATGACCGATCCTCCGCGGACGGGCGTCATCGAGCTGCTACGCCGGTTCCACCGCGCCGGCATCTCGACGCGCATGATCACCGGCGATCAGAGCGCCACGGCGCTCGCGGTCGCACGAGAGATCGGCCTCGGCACCGTCGAGAGTCGGCTCGAGGTCCTCGACTCCACTCGGCTCGATCACCTCGCACCGGACCTCGTACGCACGATGTCGGGGCGCACCGATGTGTTCGCGCGCGTGAGCCCTTCTCAGAAGCTCACGATCGTGCGCGCGCTGCAGGCGAACGGACTCGGCGTTGCGATGACGGGTGACGGCATCAACGACGGCCCCGCGCTCAAGGCCGCCGACGTCGGCATCGCGATGGGCCAAGGAGGCACGAGGGCGGCGCGCGAAGTCGCCGACATCGTCCTGCTCGACGACGAGCTCGCCTCTCTCCTCGTCGCGGTCGAGGAAGGCCGCACGATCCACGATGACATCTGCAAGGCGGTGCGCTTCGTCCTCGCGACGAACCTGAGCGAGCTGCTCCTCGTGCTCGGTGCCGTCGCCGTCGGCGTCGGTCAGCCGCTGACGCCGATGCAGCTCCTCTGGATCAACGTCCTCACCGATGTTCTTCCGGAGATCGCGCTGTCGGTCGAACCGCCCGAGCAGGAAGTGCTCGAGCGGCCGCCGCGCGACACCTCACGACCGATGTTCTTGCGACGCGAGCTCCGCCACATCGGCGGCGAGGGCCTTCTCGTGACGTCCGGCGCAGCGGTCGCCTACGGGCTCTCGCTCGGACGTTACGGATCGGGGCCCCGCGCTGGATCGATCGCGTTCACCGCGCTCACGACGACGCAGCTCCTGCACGCGCTCAGCTCGCGCTCGCAGACGCGCAGCGTCTTCGTCGGCGACCATCTCGCTCCGAACCCGCTCATGGCCCGGACGATCCTGGGAAGCTTCGGCCTGCAGCTCGCCGCGCTGTTCGTCCCCCGCGTGCGTGCGCTGCTGGGGTCGGCGCGCCTCGGCGCCGGCGACATCCTTCTCTCTGCCGCGTGCGGGGTCGCTCCGTTCGTGATCGAGGAGCTCCGTAAGACTTCGCACCTATCCGCTCGACCGCGAGGTGTGACATGCAGTCAGACTACGTCTTCAGCTCGGAGTCCGTGACCGCCGGGCACCCCGACAAGCTCTGCGATCAAGTGAGTGACGCGATCGTCGGCGCGTACAGCGCAGTCGATCCGCATGCACGCATCAGTGCGGAGTGCGCGCTCTCGACCGGTGTCGCCTTCGTCTCGGTCATGCACCGCACCGACGCGCGCGTGAACATCGTCGACACGGCGCGGGCGACACTGCTTCGCGCCGGGTACACGGAGCCACCCTTCGACGCGCGCACGTGCAGCATCCTCCTGAGCGTGCACGACGTCAGCCGGAAGGTCGTCGACGATCTGGACGCCATCGTTGCCGACGAGCCAGCGACGGTATTCGGCTACGCCTGCAAGGACACACCGGCGCTCATGCCGCTTCCGCTGCATCTCGCTCACGCGCTCGCGCGGCGCCTGCACGAGGTGCATCGAGAGCGCGTCCTTCCAGGGCTCACGCCCGATGGGAAGACGCAGGTGGCGGTCGAGTACCGTGGCCGGAGACCGTCGCGGATCCACGGCCTGAGCCTCGTCACGAGCTGGACGAAGCTCGAAGCGGCGCAGCAGCCGCGCATCCGCGACAAGCTCCTCGAGCACGTGGTGAACAGCGTGTTCCGCGACGAGCCGGTCCGGCCCGACGAACGCACGCGCATCTCCATCGATCCCGACGGGTCGATGGTGCCGGGCGGTCCTGCGTTCCACGCAGGGCTCACGGGCCGAAAGACCGCGGTCGACACATACGGCGGCGTCGCGAGGCACGGCGGAGCGGCGCTCAGCGGAAAGGACGTGTTCCGCGTCGATCGCAGCGGCGCGTACGCGGCACGGTACGTCGCGAAGAACGTCGTCGCCGCCGGGCTCGCGGACGTATGCGAGGTCCAGATCAGTTACGCCGTCGGCGTCGCTGCGCCGGTCAGCGTGCAGGTCGAGACGTACGGGACGGCCCGGATCCCGGAAGACGAGATCATCGAGCGCGTGAGGCACGTCTTCGATCTCCGCGTCGGCGGCATCGTTCGAACGCTCGGGCTCGACAACCTCGTGCGTGCGCGCGACGTGAACGTCTTCACCCGGCTCGCAGCATATGGCCAGGTTGGTCGGACCGATCTCGCGCTGCCGTGGGAGTCTGTCGATCGCGCTGCCGAGCTGGGGTGAGCGCTTCTCACGGTCGCTTGTTCGCGGTCACCGGACCGTTTGCGGTCTGCACCATTTCCGCCGACGATGGCGCTCCCGCGGCCTCACGTTCACGCCGCCACGATGCGAGCTCCTGCTCCGCCTCGGCGCGCGCCTCTGCGATGAGGTCTTCGAGCTCCTCCGCCGTGATGATCAGGCGAACGCGCGCATGCTCGTAGGCGACGAGCGCCTGTTTCGTCACGGTCTTCAGGAACGGTCGCGCGATCGCGAGCATGGTGGGGACGGCGATTGGCGCGGTCGCCATCGCAAGCGCGCCGAGCGCGACAGCCTGCCAGGTTCTCATGGGCTTCGGCGGTGCAGCGCGTGTGCCACTCTCGACGACGAGCTGAGCGCGCGGCTTCTGACGTGACAATTCGCCTGCGCCGGCCGATCCTCGCAGTGTGCCGACCGTCTCACCCGAGCTGCTCGATGCCGGCCGTGCGCTCTCGACGGGTGAGCCTCTGCGTGCGCTCGCGCTCGTCGGTCGAGCCGAGACGCCGCTAGGCCTGACGCTGCGAGGCATCGCGTTCGCGCAGATCGGAGATCTCGATCTCGCGCGCAGGTCGCTCGAGCGCGCTGCCGAGATTGCAGGCGATGCACGCACACGCGCCCGTGCCCGTGCGGCTCTCGTCGAGATCACGCTCGAGACGGGAGACCCGGGCGCGGCGGCGCGTGAAGCGAAGGCGTCCGCAGCCGAGCTGGATCGGATCGGCGATGCTCGGAATGCGGCGCTGCAGCGGATCGTGCGCGCGCGCGCCGAGGTGCTGCTCGGTCGCCTCGCGGAGGCCCGTCGGATCGTCGACGGCGTGCTCGAGACGGACCTCGCGCCGGATCTCCGGGCGGTGGCGTGCCTAGCGCAGGCCGAGATCGCGATCCGCTCCCTCTCCGCGAGCGCGGCGCGGGATGCGCTCGCGCGCGCGCGACAGTGCCTCCAGGGCGCGCCGAATCATCTGCTCGCACGTACACTCGTCGTGCTCGAGCAAGAGCTCTCGCAGCCGCTCGCGCGCATCTTGCGGCAAGGCGTGAGCCGCTTCGCTGATCTGTTCGCGATCGAGGATGCTTCTCGCGGCGAAGTGCTCCTCATCGATGCGTGTCGTCGCGTGGCGATCGGAGGTCGAGTCACGATCCCGCTCGCGCGACGTCCGGTCCTCTTCGCGCTCCTGCTCGCGCTCGGCCGAGCGTGGCCCGAGTCCGTTCCTCGTGACGAGCTTGCGGCGCACGCGTTCGATGCTCGCCGGGTGAATGCGTCGCATCGATCGCGGCTTCGAGTCGAGATCGGCCGCCTGCGCAAGGTGATGGACGGCCTTGCCGCCGAGCCGGTCGCGACGCCGGATGGCTACATGCTCTCGTCGGAGCGCGACGTCGCCATCCTCCTTCCTCCCTCGGACGACGAGGCTGCGCGTATCGCGATCCTCCTCGGTGACGGCGCGGCGTGGTCGGCGCAAGGGCTCGCCGAGCATGCTGGCGTCTCGAAGAGCACGGCGCAGCGCGCGCTCGCCATGCTCGTAGAGAGCGGCGCTGCGATCCGCACCGGCACGGGAAAGCACGTACGCTACACGCGACCGGGCACGCCGATCGCGTCAAGGATGTTACTCCTCGGCCTCGTGCCGAAGACGTAGATCGACTCGTGGCGGCAGCGGAGCCGTCACAAGCGCGGAGTCGAGCCATGAACGAAGCGACCACGATGACGAAGAGCACGCACACGAAGAGTTCACACGCGACGTCCGAAGCGGAGATCGTTCGCGAGTACGTTCCGATCGAAGGCCGCCGGATCCACGGCGTCACCTTCGACGGGAAGCTCGTATGGTTCGCGTCCAACGACGAGGTCTACGCCTTCGATCCCGGCACCGAGGCAGTGGTTCGACGGCATGCTCTCCCAGGGGCGGGTGCAGGCACGGCGTTCGACGGCGTGCACCTCTATCAGCTCGCGAAGAGCGAGATCCTCGTCGTCGAGCCCGAGAGCGGGCGCGTCGTCCGCAAGCTTCCCGCGCCCGGAAAGGGCGAGGACAGCGGGATGGCCTATGCGGACGGCCATCTCTGGATCGGCCAGTGTTACGGCGCGAAGATCCACAAGGTCGACGCGAAGACGGGCGAGATCGTGAAGACGCTGACGTCGGATCGCTTCGTCACCGGCGTGTCGTGCATCGACGGCGCGCTCTGGCATGGCGCGGCCGTCGACGGGAAGCCGTGCGAGCTCCGACGGCTCGCGTCCGATGGCACGGTCGAGGAGGCGGTGAGCGTCCCCGTGGACCTCATCTCCGGCGTGGAGGCCGCCGGCGACGGAACGTTCTGGTGCGGTGGTGAGAAGGGAACGCTCCGTCGCGTTCGGCGCAAGGCGTCCAAGGCCTGACGCCCCGTGACAGACTTGGCGAGGCCGTCACTCCACGGTGACGGTCTTCGCCAGGTTGCGCGGCTGGTCGACGTCGGTGCCTTTCAGATCGGCCATGTGATAGGCGAGGAGCTGCAGCGGAAGCACGGTGAGCAGCGGCAACACCTCGTGCTGCGCCTCCGGGATCATGACGACATCGGGCGCGGCCGGGATCGCGTTGTAGCTGCCAGCGCGACCCGACGGCGGCGGGATCGATCCGGCGCCGTCCGGCATGCACATCTGCGGGACGTCCGTGTCGCCCTTCGTGCAGACGGCGATGAGCATGCCTTCGCGTGCCTTCACCTCCTGCATGTTGGAGAGCGTCTTCTCGTAGTGGTTGTCCTTCGGGCACACCACGACGACGGGCATGTCCTCGTCGATGAGCGCGATCGGCCCGTGCTTCATCTCGCCCGCCGCGTAGCCCTCCGCGTGGATGTACGAGATCTCCTTGAGCTTGAGCGCGCCTTCGAGCGCGACCGGGAACTGCGTCCCGCGCCCGAGGAAGAGCATGTCGCGTGCGCGGAGGTGCTTGCGCGCGATGTGCTTGATGTGATCGGCCTGGCCGAGCACCTCGCGCATCTGCGCGGGCACGTGCCAGAGCGCGTCGAGCACGCGGCGCGCATCTTCGACCTTCAGCGTTCCGCGGCGACGTCCGAGGTACACCGCGAGCATGAGCAGCGCTGCAAGCTGCGTCGTGAAGCACTTCGTCGACGCGACGCCGATCTCGGGGCCCGCATGCGTGTAGAGCGAGCCGTCCGACGCGCGCGGGATCGCGCTGTCGAGAACGTTCGCGACCGCGACGACGGTTGCACCCGCGGCCTTCGCCGCCTTGACGGCCGCGAGCGTGTCGAGCGTCTCGCCGCTCTGGCTCACCGCGACGACGAGGTCGGTCGGGAGGAAGACGGGATCGCGATAGCGGACCTCGCTTCCGATCTCGACGGTCGCGGGAACGCGTGCGAGTGACTCGATCCAGTAGCGCCCGGCCATCGCCGCGTGCGCGCTCGTCCCGCATGCGAGGAAGTACACGCGACCGAGCTTCTTCGCGAGATCCTCGGAGACGCCGATCTCGGACGCGATCACGTCCGCCGCCTGGAGATCGATGCGGCCACGCAACGTGTCCTCGATCGCGCGCGGCTGCTCGAAGATCTCCTTGAGCATGAAGTGCTTGTAGCCGCCCTTCTCGGCCTGCGTCGGCGACCAGTCGATGCGCTTCGATGCGCGCGTGACCGGCGAGCCGTCCTCGATCTTCATCAGCTCGAGGCGCTCTTTCCTAATGACGGCCATCTCGCCGTCCTGCAGCAGGATGATGTCGCGCGTGTGCGCGAGGAGGGCGGGGATGTCGCTCGCGGCGAAGTTCTCTCCCTCTCCGGCGCCGAGGACGAGCGGCGAGTCGTGCTTCGCGACGACGATCTCGTCCGGCACCTCGCCGTCGACGACGGCGATCGCGTACGCGCCGCGGACCTGGAGCAGGGCCTTGCGCACGGCCTCGCCAAGTTTTGCGCCGCCGCGGATCTGCTCGTCGACGAGGTGCGCGACGATCTCGGTGTCCGTGTCGCTCGCGAACTTCACGCCGCGGCTCTCGAGGCTGCGCCGCAGCTCGACGTGGTTCTCGAAGATGCCGTTGTGCACGACCGCGACGCGACCGGCGACGTGCGGATGCGCGTTCGCTTCGCTCGGCCGCCCGTGGGTCGCCCAGCGCGTGTGGCCGATGCCGGTCGTACCGCTGAGCGGGTTCTTCCGGAGAGCCGCGTCGAGGTTCGACAGCTTCCCGACGGCGCGGACGATCTCGACGCCCCGACCGGTGTGCACGGCAAGACCCGCGGAGTCGTAGCCGCGATACTCGAGACGGCGCAATCCCTCCACCAGGATGGGGGCCGAGTCCTTCGCTCCGACGTAACCGACGATGCCGCACATGCGGGCAAGGCTACTCGTTTTGCCGGCTCTCGTCTCGCGCCAGGCCGGTCCACCGATCGAGAAAGTATGTCGCTCCGATGGATGACAAGCCGCTCCTGCCGCACGCCGCTCCCGCCTCCGAGCACGAACGCTCGCGCTAACGGTCGCGTCGTGCGGCCCTCGGCCGTTGCACCGGTCGACCGGCAGCAGGCGTGGCGGCTACTTCTTCGGCGAACACTCGAGCGGAGGCAGCTCGTTCGGCGCGAGGCCGTCGGCGACGAGGCGCGCATGAGCGAAGACGAGCCGGTACGAGTCGATCCACGCCATGACGGAAG
>JAEXCN010000237.1 GCA_023402175.1 Pseudomonadota bacterium
CGCCGGCACCAGCTGGACGTGGACGACGAGCAGCGGCGCGCATCATCTCGCGTTCGAGATCGGCGGCTCGTACGAGAGCGACGTCTTCTTGAACGCTCACCCCGGCGACTCCTGCGGGACGGAGTACTTCACGCATCACGCGGGGAAGGTCACGTTCGAAGCGGACAAGTTCACGCTGCGCTCGAGCATCGCGGAACGAACGAAGAGTGACTCTTGCAAGGACCAGGTGCTGTCGAAGGACACGATCGACCCCTTCGTGACGACGTACCAGTGGCGGATCGGCGACGACGGTACGGGCCGCGAAGCGCTGATCCTCACGGACGAAGCGTCGCCGGACTCGCCGTCCCAGTACTACCGCGACGAGCAATGATGCCGATCAGTGCGAGACGTGCCGAGCCCGGAAGCGCGCGAGGAGCCAGCCGAGCTCGCGTTCGCTGACGAACACGTCCTCCACCGCATCGCTGTCGAGCAGCTGCTCGTAGAGGGCAGGCCCGTCGTTCATGGGAAGCTCTGAACCGAACGCTGCCGCTTCCTTCGTGAGCACGATCAGCTCCTCGCGAGCCAACCACGCGATGAACGCCGTCGCATCGTCGGAGTCGCTCCGCGTCCGCCGAGCAGCACGCACCTCGTCTTCGTAATCGGCAAGGTAAGCGAGCGCCCGTCCGCGATGCTGATCGGGATCGGGCGCGATCTCGCCCCCCTGCTCCGGATCGGTCAGCGTGCAACGGAGCGACTTCGCGAGCTGATGAAACGCCCACACGAGAAGGGACGAGCTCGGTCCGTGGGCCGTGCCCCTCACACGTTGGCCTTGCGCGGGGAAGTCGAGGAGGAGCGCGGCGCACGCATCGTCCGTGAGCGAAAGGGCGACCGCGAGACGTAGCTCCTGCCCGTGCATCGTCGCGTACGGTGTCGTGCCGAGCTTCGCGAGAAGAGCGAACACCTCCTTGAACCGTGAAGGAACGAGAGGTCCGCTGGCATTCGTCTGGTGAAGCGTGAGCTCGCGCATGACGTGGTCGCTACCGATGCACCGTCTAGTACGAGTCCCGCCCGGCGAGTAGAGCGGCGTACCGCCGAGGTCCCGGCGGTCGCTGCGGGTATCGGGTGCGTTCGACATCGCCTCCCGAGCGCGTGGGCATTGGTCTGCCCATCGTCATTTTCCGCAGCGCGGGAGCGTCGATCTCGGTTGGAGGAAGGCGCGAACGAATGAAGGCGGTGTAGGTGCAACCTGCACCCTGTCGCCTCATGGGCCGCGAGATCCTCGCGATCCAACCGGATCATGGGGGGTCCCGAAGGGCCTCTTGCGACGGAAACGAGCGAACGGAGGCTTTCGGCGCGGTTGCTCCTGCGGCAACGCACGATTGCAGTCTCGCTGCCTGCTCGGGCACGGGCGGTGCACCTAGGCGGTGCGGGAGGCACTCATGCGTCGATTCTCGCGCCGGCTTACGACTGTCATTGGCTTGGTCACGTTCACGGGCCTTGCGGCCTGCTCCATCGCGAGCCCGACGTACGTCACGTCGCGCGAATCGGACGCTACCGAGTCGAAGGGCGGGACGGACAAGAAGGCGGATTCCGGGGCGCCCGCGACGGGCTCCAGCGAGACCTGCAATGCCGCGTTCGTGAAGGTCGATGTGAAGGACCTCACGCCGTGTGAGGGCGGCAAGGGTCACTGTTATGCGAAGGAGAAGGTCGGCGAGTTCGCCGCGCAGCTGATCGCGTGCCCGAACGCAGCGGAGGTCTGCGTCCCGAACGAAGTGCTCGCGGCCGGTGGCGAGAAGCTCAAGTCGTGCACCTCGGTCGCGGGCCCGGGCGGGTGCTTCACGGCTGCGCTCGCTCCCGAGATCGGCAAGCAATCCGGCGGCTTGCTCACGAAGGACATCTGCGATGCCGATCAGCTCTGTCTCCCGTGCGCCGACCCGAGGAACAACGGTGCACCGACGCCCTTCTGCCAGCCGATCGGCGTGCGCGACGCGGCATGTTCTTCCGGTGGAGCGAGCGCACCGCCGCCCGCGGCCCCGCCTGCCGTTCCATGCTGCACGACGAACGGGGTGAGCAATGGAGTCTGCATCGCCGATAGCTTCGTGCCGAAGGAGCAGCGGGACAGCGTCAAGCAGGACTCCTGCCCCGCCGCGAACTCGTGCGTTCCGAAGGCCCTCGTCGAGAACAAGCCGGTCAAGTGCAAATCCACTCTCGGCGACGGCATCTGCATGGACAAGTGTTTCGACGACATGCTCGGCTTCGCCGGAGACATCGGCTTCCTCTCGACCAAAGGATGCGGGCAGACGGAGGTGTGCATCCCGTGCTCGTTCGCGCCGAACGGGACTCCGGGCTGCAACTGAGGCTCACGTGTCCCCTCTCCTTCGTCGCAGCATCGTGCTATCGGCCGGCCTGATCGCGCTGGCCGCATGCTCGATTGGCGAGACGACTTTCGAGACCGTCACGTATCCGGCGAGGAAGAAGGCGCAGGCGGCATCGGTCTGCGAGCCTCCGTTCGCGAAGCCTGATCTCGAGAAGCTTCGGTCCTGCATGGACGGCAAGGGCCACTGCTACGACAAGACGAAGGTCCCGATGCCGGACCAGCTCGAGCCGTGCGACGCGGACACCGTGTGCGTGCCGAACAAGATCCTGAAGGCGGGCGGATCGAAGCTGAAGTCGTGCACGTTCGTGATGGGGAACAAGCCCGGCGCTTGCGTCGAGCTCGCGATCCCGATGATCATCCAGTTCAAGGATGCGCTGAAGCCGGACGTCTGCGAGGCAGACGAACGCTGCGCCCCGTGCATCGATCCCCAGAGCGGCGATCCAACGCCGTTCTGCGACGACATCGGCGTGTACGAGAAACCGTGCACGACCGGCGACTCGGACGGGAGCGGAACGCAGACCTGCTGCCACGGCGCCGGGGTCTGCATGACCGAGGACATCGTCGACGGCGATCAGCGCAAGCAACTGAGTCGCGATCTCTGCCCGGAGAAGAAGCTCTGTGTTCCCGGCTCACAGGCCGACGGCAAGCCGGTCAAATGCGAGGTGCTCGGCGCGAGCGGCGTCTGCATCGACCTGTGTTTCGCGGACATGCTCAAGGGCGCCCGCACCGCCATCCGCAGCAGCTGCGGGCCGACCGAGCTCTGCATGCCGTGCGCGATCGGAAAGAGCCAAGGCATGCTCGGCTGCGAGTGACACTCCCAGGCGATCGACGTCAGCTCGACGTCGACGGCCTGACGTCACGTCGATCGGCGAACCACGTGGGCTTCAGTCGGGCACTCCGCACGTCCGATCGCAGGCATCGGCCTCGACGGCGGACGTTGCGCGCCGCCCGCAGCGGCTCCAGCACTTGTAGCGATCTTTCGCTTCGCTGATGAGAGGCTCGTGCTTGTCGCGACACGCGTCGAACCGGCGATTCTCCACGGTGATCTTCTGACAGACCATGAACGACGGATAGACGGCGCCGGTGCAATCGTCGCGGCAGTCTTCGAAGTCTGCCGCCGTCGCGGATTTGCGGATGCACCCATCGCTGCACGCGCGAACGTTCGGGCCGACGTCGCTGTACGTGAGGTAGCACCTGTCCTTGTCCGCTGCCGTCCACGTGGAGCCGGAGAGCGACGCGATCCGGTCGCAAGCCTCGGCGTCGGTGAAGGGACTGGGTTGGTGCTTGCACGCGACGACGAACGACGTCGCGAGCACGACGAGGAACATCGGGTGAGCGGAGGCCATGCGCTCTGTTTAAGACTCACTTCGAAGCGCGCAGGCCCCCGCACGCGACGTTTCGAATGCGGCGAGCGCGAGCCGCTCGCGAGCCACGCGTCGAGGCGACGCTCGGGCGAGCGTTCACACGTCTTCGCATCGCGATGCGCACCCATCGCCCGACGCACGAGAGCTCCCGAGGACGACGAGGATCCTGAGCATCCGTTGTCTCCCGTTCGACGGCGGAGCCCGAGCGCGAGCGATCGCTCGAGGGCCCTCCCCTCCGCCGACGCTTTCCACAAAGCGACGCGCGCTGGAAGGGATGTCCGCCAAGCGCACCGTCGAATAGCTCGACGTTGGTGCAGTGGGGCACCGACGATCCGCCCCGAGTGCGGTCGTCGATCGCTAGAGCTCGTTCTCGCCACACATGATTTTTGCGGCACGTCGGCGTGACGAAAATGCGATCGACGCGGGCACGTGACCCCTTCGCCGGGTCCGGCGCGACCTACAACGTACATGGGCTCGCATTCACGTGGAGCTGCGACCGAGCTCGACAGCATGACGACACTGGACAACGGGGAAAACGAGGAACTAGACGAAGAGGATAAAAAGAGTGTACGGGAAGCGCCGGTGCACCGAGCGCGCACGCGCGCGCAGGCTTACGTACCCGTGCTTGGCTGGCTGTTCTGCGCGATCGTCGCCGCCGGCATCTACATGAACGTGATCGCCGACCCGTCAGCGGTTCGCGAGCGCGCCGGCTCGATGGCCCGGCAGCGTGCAGGGTGTGGTGAGCAGTGCCGCGTGCTCGAGATGCACGAACGGCGCAGCGTGCTCGACTATCGTGCGGACTACGAGATCGCCGGGAAAGGCTCCGTGCAGGTCGTCTGCCGACGAGCCGCGATCGTCGTTGGCGCGCACGACTGCTCGGCACACTAGATCGCCGAGCGTGGTCCTCGGACCGCGACCACGTGCTCGTGGTCGTGCTCGAGGATCACGCTCGCTGATGTAGCGCTTGACGATTTGTAGCGCTTGACGATTCCCGCGCCGTGATGCCTCGCTCTGGCGCGGCTTGCGCGGGCTGCGAACGCGAGCGTGGTCGAGCGTGACCGTGTAAGGCCGGCTGCGCTTGAAGACGTGCTCGCTGCGCCTATCGTGGCGCGCAGATGACGCTTCGCTTCTTCGATGGCCGGTCCTGCGCGAGCGAACGCGGCGGCGCGCCTTGCGAGCCGTCGCTACGGCGAGGTCCATCGGATGCTAGCGACGTCTCCCTCGTAGCCATGCTCGACGCGAGCGGCCTGGGATACTGGCGGCATGACGTCGCGAGCGGACGCCTGGAGTGCTCGTCGCGGTTCAAGGAAAATCTCGGGATCGATCCCCGATCGGATGTGTCCTCCTTCGCCGAGCTCGAGACGTACGTCCATCCTGCCGAGCGCGAACCCCTCCGACGAGCGATTGAAGCAGCGACGGTGAGCGGCGAGGGCTTCGACATCGAGCTCCGTGTCGGGCGCGGAGATCGAATCCGGTGGGTGCTCTCGCGCGTTCGCGTCTTCGACTCGTGTGACGGCGGGCGCATCCTCGCAGGCTTCATGCTCGATCTCACCGAACAGAAGCGCGCCGACGACGAGCGCGAACGGCTGGTCGCCGAGCTCGCTGCAGAGCGCGCGCGGCTACAGGCGCTGCTCGGGCATCTTCCTGCGACTGTCGTCATGGCAGATCGGTCCGGTCGTGTCGTCGTCAGTAATCAGGTCGAGCGCGTCTTCCGGAGCTGCGCGCCCTCACAGGACATCTCGGACATCTATCGCGAATGGCGAGTGTTCGACGCAGAGGGCCGGGAGCTCGCCGCGCACGAACGCCCGTTCATGCGCGCCTTCAGCGGCGAGACCGTCTCGCTGCAAGACATCCGATACATCCACGACGACGCCGAAAGCGAAGGCTGGATGCGCATCTCGAGCGCGCCGATCCGCGACGAGACGGGCGCCGTGAGCGGCGCCGTCCTCATCGCCTTCGACGTCGATCGCGAGAAACGCGCGGAAGAGGCGCTGCGCGCGAGCGAGCGCCGCGTTCGCCAGCTCTTCGACTCACCCGTCATCGGCATCTTCCAGTCGCGCCTCGACGGTCGCCTGGTGGACGCGAACGACACGCTCGTCGAGATGCTGGGCTTTTCGCGAGACGACCTCCGCGAAGGTCGCCTGAACTGGAAGGAGCTGACGGCGCCGGAGCTCCGCGCGGCCGATGGCCCCAAGGTCGACGAGCTCCTCACGACGAGGTCGATTCGACACTACGAGAAGGAGTTCGTACGCAAGGACGGCTCGCGCATCCCGGTCCTGATTGGCTGCACGCTCCTGGATGGATCGGAGTCGGAGATCGCGACGTTCGTGCTCGACATGAGCGAGCGCAAGCGCGCGGAGCGTGAACGGGAGGCGCTGCTGCGCTCGCTCGAGCTCGCGGAGGAGCGGTACCGCCTCGCCGCCCTCGCGACCGAGGACGTGATCTACGACTGGGACCTCCGGTGCAATCGCATCGGCGTCCAGACGATGTTCGGCCAGCCCCACGCCTACGTCTACGACATGCAGTCGTGGATGCGGCTCATCCACCCGGACGACCGCGCCGGCGTGATGTCCCTGTTCCGCGCCACGATCGCGCGGCGAGACCCGCACTGGCACGCCGAATACCGCTTCGCGAAGGGTGACGGCACCTGGCTTCTCATCGCCGACCGTGGCTACATCGCGTTCGACGCCGCGGGAAGCGCGCTCCGGCTCGTGGGCGCGTTGCGAGACATCACCTTGCAGCGTCGCCGGCAGGAGTTCGAGCGACAGCTCATCGGGATCGTGAGTCACGACCTCCGCAACCCGCTCAACACGATCGCGCTCGCGGCCGACATGCTGATCAAGTCCGCGGGCCTGGGCGAGCGTTCGCTCAGGAACGTACTGCGCATCCAGCGCGCGAGCGAGCGCGCGACGCGGATGATCCACGACCTGCTCGACTTCACGAGGGCTCGTCTCGGTGCGGGCATTCCGATCGAGCGCCGACGGACGGACCTCGGCGCCGTCTTCCGCGGGATCGTCGACGATACGCGCGTCGGTCATCCCGATCGCCGCATCGATTTCCACGCGAGCGGAGATCTGACGGGCGCTTTCGACGGAGATCGTCTCGCCCAGGTGCTGACGAACCTGCTCGAGAACGCGCTGAAGTACGCACCACCAGGCTCTCCCGTGCGTGTGACGACCGACGGGACCGCGCACGAGGTCACGCTCGCCGTCCAGAACGGCGGACCGCCGATCGCGGCCGAGCTCCTGCCTCGCATCTTCGAGCCGCTCCAGCGCGGCGATGGATCGTTCGATCCGTCGAGTCGAAGCGTCGGCCTCGGACTCTACATCGTGAAGCATCTGGTCGAGGCGCACGGAGGCCGCGTCGCGATCCGCTCCTCGGAGCGAGCGGGTACGGAGCTCTGTGTGCAGTTGCCGCGGACGCCCCCCGGCTGACGTCTCGGCCGAGAACGAAATTCCGGGCACGCCGATGGCTCTCCTTGCGTCGCTCACGCGCGGGCGTACGAACACGCCATCGACGGAGTCGCCCGATGCGCTCGAGATCCCGACGTTCGATCGTGCGCTGGGGATTGGCGCTCGCGGCCGCGGCCACCGCGTGCACGACGTCGAGCGACGATCGCTTTGCTCCCTCCGGAGCTCAGCGTCACGGCGCCGTCGAGCCGGGCAGCGTCGAGCGCCGACCGGTCGTGATCCGCGAAGCCACCAACGTCGCCGCGACGATCTCGCCGGACCTCGAGTCGATCGTGATGGACCTCCATGGCGCACTCTTCTCGCTCCCTGCAGAGGGCGGCGAGGCCACGAGGCTGACGCCCGCATGGCTCGAGCCCTCCCGTCCCGCGTTCTCTCCACGCGGTGACCTCGTCGCATTCCAGGCGTACGCCGGGGGCACGTTCCACATCTGGGTGATGCGTTCCGATGGCGGCGGGCTCCGCCAAATCACGAGCGGACACGGCGATGATCGCGAGCCGCGATTCTCGCCGGACGGAAAGCGGATCGCGTTCGCGTCCGATCGCGCGTTCGAGGGTAGCTACGACATCTGGGTGGCAGACGTCGAGAGCGGCGCCCTCACCCGCTGGACGTCGGCCAAGGCCGACGAGATCGAGCCGACGTGGACACCAGACGCGCGCGAGGTCGCGTTCGTCAGTGGCACCGGCGCTCACGGGGCGACGATCGAAGCCGCCGATGCCACGGGGAAACGCCGGACACTCGCCACGACCACGCGCGGTACGCGCATCGAGGCGCCATCCATCTCCCCCGATGGCAAGAGCGTTGCGTACGTGCGCTTCGGAGCAATGGCGCGCCCATCGTCGGCGCGACTGATGGTCGGGGACAGACAGGTCGGCAGCTCGGACGACGTCTTCCCTTTCGCGCCCGCGTGGCTGTCGGACCGCGAGCTCTTCTACACCGCGAACGGTCACATCCGGACGACGACGATCGACGACGGCGCGACGCACGACATCCCCTTCCGCGCGTCGTTCGACCTCGATCCCTCGAGGACGTACGCGCGCAAACGCTACGCCTTCGACGATTCGAGCGCACGCCCCGTACGAGGCATCGTTAGCCCGGCGCTCGCGCCCGACGGCGATCGTGTCGTCTTCCAGGCGCTCGGGCAGCTGTGGCTGATGAAGATCGGCGACGCGCCGCGTGCGCTCACGCACGATGGCTACTTCAAGGTCGATCCCACGTGGTCGCCCGACGGGACACGCATCGCGTACGGCTGCGATCGCGCGGGCACGATGGACCTCTGGATCATGGACGTGGCGACAGGGTCCGAACGACGCCTCACGACGCTCGCAGGCGCCGAGGTCGCTCCCGCGTGGTCGCCGGATGGCCGGACCGTCGCCTTCCAGGACGAGACGGGAGCGACGTCGACCGTCGATGTCGGCTCCGGGAAGATCGCGCCGCTTGCACCACGTCTCTTCGCGCCCGGGAGGCCGAGCTGGTCGGCGGACGGCAAGACCGTGGCGTTTGCCGCGCTCGAGCCGTACACCCGCCGCTTCCGCGAAGGCACGAATCGCATCTACACGATCGACGTCGCGACCAAGTCGTCTTCGTACACGGAGCCCGCTCCGTTCGCGTCGATCTCGTCGCGCTGGGACGACGGCCCCGTGTATTCGCCTCACGCCTCGGCGATGGCGTACGTGATGAACGGCGTGCTCTGGGTGCACCCCGTCGATGGGCACGGGAAGCCCACCGGCAAGGCGATGCGCATCGGCGACGAGGCGGCCGACGCGCCGACGTGGAGCAAGGACGGCTCCCACCTCCTCTATCTGTCGAACGGACAGCTCCGGCTCGTCTCGCGCGATGGCTCGAATGCGAGGACCGTCCCCGTGGATCTCGAATGGCGCCGCGATCGGCCCGATGGCCGCGTGCTCGTCCACGCAGGGAAGCTCTGGGATGGGAGAGGACCGGAGACCGCGACGGACGTCGACGTGCTCGTCACGAACGACCGCATCACGAGCGTGACGCCGCATCGGTCGAACGCGCGCGACGAAGCGGTCGCGCTCGGCGCGCGCTACATCGACGCCTTCGACAAGACCGTCGTCCCCGGCCTATGGGAGCCGCACACGCATCACTTCGTCAGCGCGAAGTACTACGGCGATCGACTCGGTCGCCTCTGGCTCGCGTACGGAGTGACGTCGCTCTTCTCGGTGGCCGATCCCGCGTACCGCGCCGTCGAGACGCGCGAGGCTCACGCCTCCGGCGCGCGCGTAGGACCGCGCTTCTTCGCGACCGGAGAGGCGATCGACGGCGAGCGCATCTACTACAGCATGATGCGTCCCGTGAGCGACGCGGCGCAGATCCCGCTCGAGGTGTCGCGCGCCGAGGCGCTCGGCTACGACATGGTGAAGACGTACGTGCGCCTTCCCGCCGAGCTACAGGCCGAGGTCACGCGTGACGTCCACCAGCGGCTCGGCGCGTGGACCGCGTCGCACTACATGTTGCCGGGCCTCGCCGCGGGCGTCGACGGCATGACGCACATCTCGGCGACGACGCGCACGGGATACGCCTACACGCGCTCGGCGACCGGCGTGACGTATGCCGACGTTCCGGCGCTCCTCACCTCCGGCGGCATGTTCGTGATGACGACGCCGTTCGAGAGCGCGGCGCTGCTCGCCGACGATCCGGAGATGGTCGACGATCGTCGCCTCACCATCCTGAACACGCCGTGGGACCAGAAGGCGCTGCGCGCGAAGCGCGATCGGATGCGGGACTCGAATCGAACGGCAGCGCTACGCTTCCTTCGCCTCGAGGTCGGCACCGTCACGAAGATCGTGGACGCGGGCGGAACCGTCCTCGCCGGCACCGACTCGCCGCTTTCCCCCGTCGCGACGGCCCTGCACTTGGGCCTGCGTGCGCAGGTGAAGCTCGGACGTGCGCCATGGCAAGCGCTGCAAACGGCGACGACGATGCCGGCAAAGGCGTTCGGGCTCTCGAACGATCTCGGCACGCTCGAGCCGGGGAAGCTTGCCGATCTCGTGATCGTCGATGGGGATCCCACGACGCACATCGAGGACCTCGCGAAGGTGCATGCCGTCATGACCAACGGCCGGCTCTACACCCCCGAGGAGCTCGAGGCGCCGTTCGCTTCTCCAGAAAAGGTCGAGGAGTGATCGGCGTCACTTCATCTTCAGACGTCGACGCGCGAGCCCCATGAGGCCTTCGAGCGCCACTCCGTAGACGAGATGCGCGACGAGCCCTTGGAGGTGCGAGCGGATCGGAGCGCGGAGCGAACCGAACCCGAACGCCGGGATGGTCACTTCGTCTGCGAGGCCCCAGACGAGCGCGCCATACGCGAGCCCTCGGCCCTTCCGGATCGCCGGGGCGCGAGAAGAGAGCAGCCCGTAGATCGCGCCGGTCGCCCCGGACATCGCGTAGTGGGCGATCGAGCCCGCCGCGGCCTGCTGCTCCTCGGGGATCGGACCGACGAGCGCTTCCGCCGCTTTGACGGTCGCCGGCTTCTGTGGCGGACCGCCCTCGGCCTTCTCCGGCTGAGGTGGGGCAAGGCGCCTTTCGACCGCCCCGACCCCGGCGAAGAACGCGTTCATGGCCGCGCCGGCGGCGAGCCCGGAGAGCGTGCCCGCCACGGTGCTCGCCATCGGACGACGCCGGCGCCAGATCCGCGGCCGCGGCAGCGCGTACCGCGCGAGGGAAGCGAGGGCGAGCGCATAGAGCACGCGTGTGGATCCGCGCATCACCGATCCCGCCTGCTCCGCGACCTCTTCCACCTGCCCCGCGACCTCTTCGGATCGTCCCCGCAGCGCAGCGACGTCACGCGCGACCTCCTCGCGTGCGCGGTTCGCCTGCGTCTCGAGCTCGGATGTGCTGCTCGTTCCGGTGGTGCTCATCACAGCTCCCTTTCGATTCGATTTGCGTCTTCGCTCACGCGCTGCCGCGTGCGTTCGAGCAGCGGCGGCGCAGCCTTGCGGGCCTCGGCTCCGAGGGCCAAGCTCACCCCGAGCACCGAGCACCCGAGCATCGCGAGGGCGATCGGGTGGCGGCGACCTGCGGCGATGATGGCGCCGAGCACGAGCTCGGCCCCGATCACGGCAGAGCCGGCTGCGAGAGCGAGCAGCTTACCTGCCTGCTGCGCATCGTGCGCGTCCTGGCGAAGCTCGCGCATTGCGAGCTCGAGCTCGTTGCGAACGAGGTCGACCACATCGCCGCCGGTCTTCTTCACGAGATCGGGACCGCTCACTTCCGTCGACGCTTGCATCGTCTTCCTCCTCGTCCTCGCTCGATCCGCCGCACCGATCGCCGCAACACCGCTGCGCAGTCGCACCGAGCTTGGTGCCCTCGAGCAATGGTGATGCCCGCACCCGCATGCATCGATCGCAGCGGCCATTCCCAAGCAAGCGCCGAGCCCTCGACGCGCTCCTCGCGAGCTTGACGCGACCCGACAGCTTCCTACGTGGATCTCATGACGACCCCGAAGGATCCGGAAGAGGGCAGAGCTGCCCAGCCAACCCCGAACGAGGAGCTGCAGAAGCAGGCCGGCGAGCGGCTGCATGAGCTGCTTCCGAACGATCCCGAGCTACAGCACGCAGCTCCCTCGACAGAAGCGCTCTCCGCGATTCGATCATGCGGGACGGCGATCGACACGCTCGCCAAGGCGTGCGAGCTCTACGCCGATCGGCCATGTCTGGGCGAGCGCGCGTTCGAGGTATCGGGCGAGACCATCCGGCTGCTCCCCGAGCTTCGCACGGTCTCGTACGGCGACGTCTGGCGTCGCATCGAGGCCTTCGCGAGCGGGCTCGCGCACGACAAGCTCGCCGAGACCGGAGCGTTCGTCGGCATCTGCGGCTTCGGGAGCATCGACTGGGTCGTCGCCGACTTCTCCTGCATCTACCTCTCCGCCGTCGCTGCCCCGCTCCAGACGGGGATGAACCCCGCCGATCTGCAGCAGATCATTCGCGAGGCGGAGCTCTCGTGCATGATCTGCAGCGTCGAACAGCTCGGCCTCATCGAGAGTGTCCTCCCCGAGTGCCCGTCGCTCCGCACGATCGTCGTGATGGATCTGCGCGACGGCGATCGCGCCGCCGAGAGGATGGTCAGCGAACGCGCACAGGGCGTGGGCGCTCGCCACGGCGGCCGCGTATCTGTTTGCACGATGAAGGAGGTCGAAGCTCGCGGGCGTGAGCGCGGGATCCTTCCCAAGGTCCTTCCGTCGGCGCGTCGCGAGCCCGACCCGCTGATGACGCTCATGTACACCTCGGGATCCACCGGAACGCCGAAGGGGGCGATGATCACCGAGCGGATCCTGAAGGACCAGCTCCAGTCGGGGTTCTTCACACGCGTCCTGAAGGCGATCCCCGGTCTCCCGATCATCGCGGTCAACTACATGCCGCTCAATCACGCGGCCGGCCGCGGCATCCGCGATCACGCGATTCTTGCCGGTGGGACGACGTACTTCGTCGCGAAGAGCGACATGTCGACGTTGTTCGAAGACATCCGCCTCGCGCGGCCGACCTCGGTGCTGCTCGTGCCGCGCGTCGCCGGCATGGTCTACCAGCACTATCAGGCGGAGCTCGTACGGCGCGCAGCAGGGGCCTCTTCGGACGAAGAGCGGGAGAAGATCTCCGAGGCGATCATGATGGAGATGCGCCGCTCGTTCCTCGGGGATCGCATCCTGATGCTCTCCCTCGGCAGCGCGCCGACGCCGGCGGAGGTCGTGGGGTTCCTCAGGCGATGCTTCGACGTGCCCGTGATCGACGGCTACGGCTCGACCGAAGCTGGCCCGCTCACCGTCGACGACCGCGTCGACATGGACTCGGTGACGAAGTGGAAGCTCGTGGACGTCCCCGAGCTCGGCTACCGCACGACCGACAAGCCCTATCCGCGCGGCGAGCTGCACGTGAAGACGCGCTTCCTCGTGCCCGGCTACTACAAGAACGAGCGCGCGACGAAGGAGCTCTTCGACGACGAAGGCTTCCTCAACATGGGTGACATCGTCGAGCAGCGGGGCCCGAACGAGCTGCACTGGATCGATCGCGCCAAGAACGTCCTCAAGCTCTCGCAGGGCGAATACGTCGCCACGTCCCGGCTCGAGGGCCTCTTCAGCTCCGGAAGCTCGTTCATCCGGCAGATCTACGTCTACGGAAGCGGCCTGCGTTCCTACCTCCTCGCCGTCATCGTCCCCACTCTCGACGCCGCAACGGCGCAGCTCCGAGAGCAGGGCGTGGAGCCCACCGACGCCGCTCTGAAGCAGCTCCTGCGGAGCGAGATCAATCGCATCGCGCTCGAGGAGAGCCTCCGCGGCTACGAGATCCCTCGCGACTTCATCGTCGAGCGGGAGCCATTCACGTACGAGAACGGGCTCCTCACGGTCAGCGCCAAGCAATCGCGGCCGAAGCTCCGCGCCCGCTACGGAGAGCGGCTCGACGCGCTGTACGACGAGATCGAGCGCGCGCAGGTGAAGGACCTCCAGCAGCTCCAGGGGACAGGCGCAGAGGCGTCCGTCACCGAGAAGATCAAGAAGGCGATGCAAGCGACCCTCGGTCTGCCCGACATCGACATGGAGCAAGCCGGGCAGAGCTTCATCCAGCTCGGCGGCGACTCCCTGAGCGCGGTCTCGCTCGAGACGCTCATCGAAGATCTCACGAGCGTGCACATTCCCGTCGGCTTCCTGCTCGATCCGACGAGCAGCGTTCGCTCGGTCATCGAGTTCGTCGAAGACGCGCTCTCCGGCAAGGGACGGCGCAACGTCACGTTCGAAGACGTCCACGGCCCAGACGCGAAGACCATTCGCGCGAGCGATCTCCGGATCGAGAAGTTCCTCGCGTCCGAGGAGATCGACGCTGCGCGGCGGGGGACGCCACGCCACGAGGTATCGCCCAGGGCGCAGGCTGCGCTGCTCACCGGCGCAAACGGCTTCCTCGGGCGCTTCCTCGCGCTCGAGCTGCTCGAGCGGCTGACGGCGGAGGGGACAAGGGTCTACGCGATCGTGCGCGCGCAGAACGACGCCGGTGCGTTCGAGCGCCTCGCGCGCTCCTACCAGACCGATCCGAGCCTCGTCGCAAGGTTCCAGGAGCTCTCCGCGAACGGACGACTGCGTGCCTTCGCCGGCGACCTCATGAAGCCGCGCTTCGGTCTGGCTAAGGACGTGTACGAGCGGCTCACGAACGAGATCGACCTCGTCCTCCACAACGGCGCGCTCGTGAACCACGCCTTCAGCTACGAGCAGCTCTTCGAGCCGAACGTGCTCGGGACGGTGGAGGCGATCCGCTTCGCGCTCGCAGGACGACCGAAGTCGATCGCATACATCTCCACGGTCGGGGCGCTCATGGGCAGTCTCGAGCGGACGGAGCCGCTCCGCGAGGAGGAAGACATTCGCTTGCTCTACAGCGAACGTCCAAACGACTCCGGCTACGCCGTCGGCTACGGCACGAGCAAGTGGGCGAGCGAGGTGCTGCTCCGCGACGTCCACGAGAAGCTCGGCGTCCCCGTGACGGTCTATCGCCCGAGCGGGATCATGACCAACACGCGCTATCGCGGTCAGATCAACGTCCCCGACTTCTTCACGCGCCTGCTCGCCGGGCTCGTCTACACGGGTATCGCGCCGCGGTCGTTCTACGAGGAGAACGCCCCGGATCGCGTCAAGCACTACGACGGCGAGCCCGTCGACATCGACGCGCGCTCGATCGTCGTCCCGGCCGTTCACCGGCCAGGGCCTCAGCCTCGCTACGAGACGTTCCACATCGTCAATCCACACTGGGACGACGGCATCTCGCTCGACGTGATCGTGAGCTGGGTGAAGTCGGCCGGGTACCGCATCGAGCGCATCGCGGACTACGACGAGTGGTACCGGACGTTCCACGAACGCCTGATGTCCCTCAGCGATTCGCAGAAGCAGCATTCACCGCTGCCGATCCTCCAGGGATGGCGCAAACCGCGTGGAGAGCGCGAGCTCCTCTTCGACGCGTCCGAGCTCGTCGAGCGCCTGCGCGCGGTGTCACCCGACTACGGCGAGCTCCCTCACGTCAGCGAGGCGCTCATCCACAAGTACCTCGACGACATGGCGGCGCTCGGCTTGATCGCGCCTCGGGAGCAGCTCCGCAAGACCGGGACCTGAACGTCGGCTCCGAGCTCATGCCCTCACCGCGGGGTGAACATGAGCAAGGTGAGGGCGAACAGCGCCAGGAGCGCGAGCACGACGAGGCCCACGATGAACAGGCGCTCTCCTGCCCGAAGTGTCGAAATGTCCCTCGTCGGATCGTTGTCGGAGACGGGCAGCTTTTGCGGCGGCGCGACCTTGATCGCCTGCGGATCGGCAGCACCGTCGATGTTGTGGTGACGCGTGAGCTCCATCGGTCCTCCTGCCGAGTAGCGAGCAAGCGCCGCACCACGTTTGCTCGCGCTCGCGGCAGCCGACCGTTCAGCTCGCTCATGCTGGGCGCAGGCTCGAGGACTCGGACTCCCCTTGCCGAGCCCAAAGCGCTTGCCCTGGTCCGCGACTTCGGGCTGACCTGAGGATTGCCCCACGTATACTAGCGCGTCGGTCGGCAGTGAGACTTCGCCGCGAGCTTTGCACGGAGGAACGAGTCAAGGGTGGCGCTGACCTTGGTGCGTCAGCGCTGCAGCTGCTCGCTCCATGAAGACCGGTGAGCTCCGCCAGCATCGGAAGGCCGCGCTCGGTCGTCATGGGTGACGCCTCGATGACCATCGGTCGAGCGGTCTGCATGGCGCTGATTGTGTCGATGTGGCTGACGGGCAGCTCGGCTCGAGCAGAGCCACCGGCACCATCCGTCCGAACGAAATCGCTGGAGGACACGATTCGGCACCCCGTGGACCCGTGCTTCGACGGAATGGAAGCGAGCGTCCGGAAATGGCTCGAACGCGACCGGGTGGATGCGCGCATCGACGTCGTCGTCGAGGGGCGAGCGGGGGAGGAGGTCGTCGTCGTGATCCGTCGGGACGGCGTGATCGTCGGTGAACGGCGACTGCAAACGAGCGCGCTCTCGTGCGATCGGGTGAGGGAGACGGTGAGCTTGGCTGTCGCCATGGCGATCGATGCGACCTTGCTGAAGCTCCGCTCCACGGACGCCCCCGAAGGCCCTGCTTCTCCGCCTGCCCTCCCGACCGACCCAACCGCGAACGACTCATCGCGGCACGGGATGAACCGTGTGGCGGCGCGAGGCGTCCAGAAGCAGCGGTCGAAGCAGGCACCGAGCAGCTCCGTACGAGTCGGGCTCGGCTTGGAGGAGCGCGTCTGGCTCGCGGCACTGCCACGAGCGGCCGTGGGGTCGGGGCCATACCTCTCGATCGAACGAGGTGCACTGCGCGCCCGCTTGGCCGCTTCGTTCACGTTGCCGGTGGACATTCCGTTCACGGACCCCGCCGGCGCAGGGGCACGTGTCTTCGCCGTCGCGGGAGAAGCGGACGGCTGCGCGCTGGCGCGTGCGACAGCGATCTCGATGGGGCCGTGCGCACGCATCGGTGTGGGGGCTTGGACCGGAATCGGTCGCGGCCTCGCGCGCGCAGAGTCGACGACCGTGCCGTGGGTGTTCCTTGGTGGTGCGTTGATGGCGGCCTGGCACCTGGCGGCACGCTGGGAGCTTGTCGGGCACGCCGGGCTCCTGCGAGCGATTGTTCGCCCTGCTCTCACTGTGGGCAAAGCCGGTGGACGGCTCGAGCAAACCGCCGTCATGCCCGAGCTTGGGGCAAGCTTCGGGATCGGCTTGCACTACGCTCTTTGACCGGTCCGGGCGCCACGGTGTGCGTTTCCCGAAAATAGTGTGAAGCGCGCCGCGCCGTAGGACAGGAAGAGGAGATGGCTCCCGCCGGGAACACCGACACGGAAGAGCTCTACCGTGAGCAGCGGGAGTTCGTGTGCGAATTCGTCAGGCGCGTGGGCGGAGTCCCTGAACACGACGTCGACGACATCGTCCAGGAAGTCTTCATCATGGCGCACAGAAAGGGCGGCTATGTGGCCGGGCCGGCGCGGCCACGCACTTGGCTCGCTCAGATCGCATTGGGGATCGTTGCCAACCGGCGGCGCTTCTGGCATCGCCGACGCTGTATCCACGACGAGCGGGCCTTGGCGGCCGCCGCGTTCGACGGCCCAGGACCATTCGAGTGCGCCGCCGCTGCCGAGACGCTCGTGCGCGTGCAGCGAGCTCTGGACAAACTGGATCTCGAGCATCGCGCGGTGTTCGTACTCTTCGAGCTCGAGGGGGAGCCCTGCAGCTCGATCGCCGAGGCTTTCGGCATTCCAGTCGGCACCGTCCACTCCCGCCTCAGCATCGCTCGCGCGCGCTTCCGCAAGGCGTTCGAACAACCGCCTCGCAGCGTCATCGGACGCCTGATCGCTCGCCGGGAGGTTTCCCATGGCTGATGACCCCATTCGTTGGATCGAAGATCCCAAGGCAGGCAGCGAGCTACGCAAAGCGATGGCGTGTGCAGTATCGGCATCGCGTGCGCCCTCCGACATGTCGGCCGCTCTCGACAAGCTTCGAGCGAAGCTGACGGAGCAGTCGACGGAACGTAAGGGCAGGGCCCTCGGCGCGAAAGCTGGGTGGATCGTTCTCGGCGGTGCGTTCGTCGTTGGTGCAATGGCGACGTTCTCGCGGTCGGATCCGCCGACGCGCCCTGTCGCTGTCCCGACGGCGGTCGCGCTCGAGCCCGCGCCGAGCGCGGAAACCGCATCGGCGCCCCGCGAACTAGAGCGTGAGCTCGTCTCCCCGCCCGCATCGATACCCGCACCCGCGCCGTCGGTCCCGGTGCGCTCACCCCGAGTGGCTCCCTTGACAGTCCGAGGCACGAGCCCGGCGGCAAAGCCCCGTGCGGGCGCCGACGCTCTCGCCCCGCCAGCGGACGAGACGGACGAGCTCGCCCGACTTGCGCTGGCGCGGCGCCATCTTCGTACCGATCCGGCCCAGGCACTGCGTCTGCTGACGGAGTTGGATCGCACACATCCGCGAGGAATCCTGCTCGAGGAACGCGGCGCTCTGGCGATAGATGCGCTCGTGCGGGAAGGGCGGCTCGACGAAGCTCGGGCCCGCGCTCGGCATTTCCTCCGTACGTATCCAAGGAGCCCTTACGCGGAACAGGTCTCCCGGTGGACCGGTCATTCGGCGACCGGTGTGGACGATCTCGGCGACGGCGAAGTCGCGCCTCACTGATGTCCGAGCGATGTCGATTTTCGTGAAGCGAAACGACGCGGGAAACAGAAAGTACCGATGCCGAAGTTCGAGAGAGGTGCACGGCTGGTAGCGGGTGGGGCCTGGCTCGCCGCTGTCGCGTTCGCGGTTGAGAGCTGCACGGTCGAAGGGAACGTTGGATACGTGAACGGGGTCGGCGCGCCTGGCCAAGAGTTCACTCCCGTCGACGCGGGCTCGGCACTGCTCGACGGCGCCGCCGACTTCACGGAGTACTGCCCGTCGAGCCAGTGCCCTATGGGCTACACGACCTGCCCGACGTCCGCCTTTCGATGCGACGTGAACCTGTTGACCGATACGCAGAACTGCGGCGCCTGCGGCGTCGCTTGCCCTTCTCGGGGCCCCGCCGAAGTGTACACATGCATCGAAGGTCGCTGCGTGCTCGCATGCGACCCCTTCGCGCAGAAGTTGGATTGCAACGGCATCGTAGACGACGGTTGCGAGAGCTCCTCCAAAAGCGACGACTCGTGCGGAGCCTGCGGGAACAAGTGTTCCGACCCTGCCAAACCGTGCGCCGATCAGACCGGGAACAGCATCGCCTTCGGGTGCGGCTGTCAAGCCGGTCAAGAGCCCTGCTTGGTCGGCAATGGTCCAAGTCGCAGCTGCAAGCACGTCGCTTCCGACGACGTGAACTGTGGAGCGTGTGGCAACGCCTGCGATCCCACCAACGATGGCGGCGTTCTCTACGACAACACGTACTACGGCTGCAGTGAAGGGAAGTGCGGCGCACTGAAGTGCCAGAAGTACTTGGGCGATTGCGATCGCAACCTGGCCGCCAACGGATGCGAGACGCCGCTGTGGACGAACGAGAACTGCGGAGCATGCGGGAAGGCCTGCCCTGCGGGTCAGTTCTGCGCGCTCCAGCCGATTTCTCTTTCATTCGTAATCGATTGTGTGTGCGAGCCGGGCCTGACCTTCTGCGGAACGCGTGGAGCAGGACCCAACGATACGTCGTTCGGGAGATGCTACGACCTCACGTCGGATCCGGATCATTGCGGCGCTTGCGACGTCGCATGTCCCAAATCCGGCTGGTGGGTCCATGCGACGCCGAGCTGTGAGTTCGGAGCATGCAAGATGACCTGCATGTCTGGATGGGGGGACTGCAACGGCAATGCGGCCGACGAGTGCGAGACGCACACCGACAGCGACCCCAACAATTGCGGGAGCTGTGGAACGGTCTGCGATGCCGTTGCCGGTCAGGCGTGTGTTCAGGGGCGCTGCGTCGTGGAGCCGTGCGCGCAAGAGGATGGAGGACTCCTGCGATGAAGCGTTCTCTCGTGGTTGCCATGGTCGGCGCAACGGGGGCCTGCGTACTCGCGCTTCTCAACGCTTGCGCCGAGGATGGTGCGCCGACGGCTGAATCCAGTATGCCCGAAGATGCGCGGATCCCCTCTGCTCCTGAACCAGACGCCAATCCGGAGGTCGAAGCCGGTCCCTGCGCGGACTGCGAGTACTTTCCGGAGACCTGTTCGCCGGACGTTCTTTGCCAGAACGGCCCCTTCAAACAAAGCCGCTCCCCGGACGACGTCGACACCTTCGACCTTCGCACGCAGATCAACGTCATCGTCGGCCGCGGGATGACCGACGTATGGGCTGCCGGGACGGTGGGGACGCTGGCTCACTTCGACGGGACATCGTGGAAGCGGTCGGGGCCGGACACGACCGAGAGCCTGCAAGGTCTTCGGCTCTTCGACTCCGGAGAGCTCGTCTTCGGCGCGAAGATGCATCGCGTCTACTTGAACGGCATCGACATCCCCGACGGCGGCACGAACTCCTCGGACGGCGGTTGGACGAGCGCCCAAGCACTGCCCACGCCCCCCGCCTATACGACCGCGCAAGCCTTCGCTTTCAGCTCCGCGTGGACGGCACCACGGGCTCAATGGACGTGGTGCGGATTGTTGAACGTGACCCCCCTTAGCGGCAGCGTAAGCGGTCTTTGGCGCATGCGGCGACGTTCAGACGCATCGTTCGAGATTCAGCAGGGGATTGTATGCTCCTCCCCCTGCGACAGTGACGGTATCGCCAGCGTTCACGGCAGCTCCGCCGACGTCGTATGGGCAGTCGGATCCAAGGGAAGGGCCTTCCGCATCACCGGTGCGGACGGCGACAGTCCGAGCTCCTCGGCGTTCAACAGCCTGACCTGGAACCAGCTCAACGCCGTTTGGGCTGCGTCCGACTCCGAAGCTTGGGCCGTGGGCGTCACCGGAACGATCCGTCGCTACGTCGCGGATTCGGCGACCGCGGAGATCGTGACGGGCACTCCAGCCAACGTGAACCTCCGCGCGGTGTGGGGCTCGTCCTCGTCGGACATATGGGCGGCAGGCGACGCGGGGGTCGTTCTTCACTATGACGGGAAGAGCTGGGCTCGGGTGAAGATTGCCGGGCTCGGCGCACGTCGTCCGGACCTCACGGCCGTATGGATGCCGGCGCCCGGCCACGTCTGGATCGGCGGCCAAGGAGTCATTCTTTCTCTCGGAGGGCAACCATGACACGCGCGCCCGCAGTGACCTTCACCTCGGCGTTGCTCCTTCTCGTAACGGCAGTCGATTGTGGCTCGGGCGACGCCGAGCCTGAGCTCGGCGAACCGGAACCGGAACCGGAGCGCGGACCCAATGTGCTCCCGGACGCCGGGACGACCGATGCGCGCGGCGAGCCTGCGCCGAGCGGACGTTCGTGCAGTTCGGCCGGCTGGTGCGCGACCTCTCTACCCGACGCGGATCTGATGCTGAAGAGCATCTGGCCACTCGAGGGCCGTGCGTTCGCCACCGCCGAGAGTCGCACCGTCGGCGTCAAAGTTCTCGAGTGGACCGACGCCGAAGGAAAGTGGAGATATATCGACGACAATAGCCAAAACCAAACTGGGCTTGCCCGGTACGTGGCCAACATTTGGGCTCCAAGCGAGAACGAGCTCTACTACGCCATCGCAAAAGGGACGATCATCCACGGGACACGGCCCTCGTCGGAGATGGAGTGGACGTGGACATCGCATGCCCTCGAGGACTATAGCCCTGTTCGCCAGCGCTCCTACGAACCTGACTCTCCGCCTGAGGCGGTGTCGCGCGCGCTCTATCCAACCTTGGGTGTATGGGGAACAGGTACCGGCGACGTATATGCTTGGTATACGAATACTGTTTATCACTGGAAGAGCGAGGGCTCCGCGGCGCCGTCATGGATGCCGGAGTACACGGCCGACGATGTCAGCAGCAGCACCGAAGAGCTGTTTGCTCTTGGTATGACCGGAGCCAATCGCGACGATCTTTGGTTTTCGTTCGTTCGAACGAACATGGCGCGCAATCAAGGAGCGTGTCCCGTGATCGTGCGCAAGACGCCTTCCGGGTACGAGAGGATCTCCGACGGGATCGTCAAGGGTGCCCGATGCAGCGAGGCACGGCCAGGATTCTCGATGATGGGATCGGCGAGAGGGTGGCTGACGTCTCTCCAGACGCTCGGGGACGGGCAGGTGGCGGGGATCCAGGGCGGCCGGGAGTTGGTGAAGATCTCCGCGGGGGATGGCGGCTACTCCGTGGCCACGTCCAACGTCCTGTCGCTCGATCCCGTGGATGATCGCGATAGGCCCCCTGGAGCCCCGAGCTTCTTCACTTCGCTCTACCGTGCGCCGGAAGGCCGTCTGTGGATGGGAGGAATCGGGATCCAAGGAACGGGCATGGTGGTAAGCGGCGACGACGTTTGGAGTGTAGGCGGCAGCTATGCAATCTCGACGCTGTCGCTGACCGGCGCTCCGCTCGAAGGTTCAAATTTCAAGATCCACGGCACCTCGAATGCGAACCTCTGGCTCGTCGGAGCTCATCATGCGCTTCATAAGACCAATCCATAAGCGACAAGTCTCGCGTGCCGTCGTCACTGTTTGCGGGGTGCTCTCTTGCGCCGCGGCGAATTGCTCGAGCGATGACGTTCGCGTGGGCTTCGTGGGAGGCGACGCGACGCCCGATGCGTCTCTTCCCGACGGCGGGATCGAGGCGTCGGCGGAGGATGCTCCCTCGCGCGACGCTGGAACGTTCGATCCGGCGCCGCTTCCGTTCAAATGCACGACGGACCCGTGCGCCACCGAGCTGACCTCGACCTTGTTCGACGCTCAGACGGTTTGCGCGCTGCTTCGCGATGGCACCGTCGCGTGCTGGGGTGCCAATGACTACGGCCAGCTCGGACGCGGCGACGATGCCGGCACGTTGCCCAGCGCAACACCGAGGAGGGTGGTCGGCATCGAGAACATCGTCGCGCTCGATCGGACGTGTGCGGTCGACAAGAACGGCTCGGCGTACTGCTGGGGATACGGTCCGTATGTGGTCGGGGATGCTTCCAACACCACCACGGAGCGCACGCCGGTGAAGCTCCCCATCGAGGGCGTGAAGAAAATCAGCAACTCCGGCAGCGTGGGCTGCGCCGTGGTCGAAGACGGCGTCGTCTGCTGGGGATCGAACGCGAATGGGCAGATCGCTCCGTTCGACGGCAGCAATCGAAACGTGTCTCTGCCACCCCACCCGATCGCCCTCCCGCCCGGAGCAAAGGCGCGCGACATCAAAGTAGGTAATGCGACTCTCGTCGCGCTCGAGGACGGGTCGATGGTGAGTTGGGGGGCGACCCCACCGCTCGGGCGTGTCACATCGCTCTTTCCCGACAGTCGTCCCCAGCCTCTGGCGATCGCAGGAATCACGACGGCGATCGCGATGGATAGCAACAATGCATGCGCAGCTGTATCGGGTGTCGGCTACTGCTGGGGACAAGGACGTCAGGGTTCCGCGGACCTCAGTCGAGCGCTACCGACCCCGATCGTGCTCCCCGAGCCCGTCCGCCAGGTGAGCATGCCCGCGCAGCGGGGTGTCGTGCCGGACCGCTGGTGTGCGGTGGGTGGTTCGGGGGCGGTGTACTGCTGGGGAAACAACGAGAGCGGTCAGGCGGGCGACGGGACGAAAGACCACGCGTACGAGGCGGTTCAGGTCAGGGGGCTCCCCGCTCCGGCCGTGAAGGTCGAGACCCTGTTCGACTCCACCTGTGCCCTTCTGACGAGCGGCAAGGTCTATTGCTGGGGAAGCGATTTCTACGGTCAGCTCGGTACAGGAAAATTGAAATCCTCGAGCCTCACACCCCAGGAAGTGCTACTGCCATGACGTCATTGCAGAGGCGGTTCGGCGTCGGCGCCGGAGTATTCGTCGTCTGCGGCTTTGCGCTCGCTACCGCAGTTGCCTGCGGAAGTGGCAGGCCGGGGCTCGACACACCCGGGGTCTTCGTCGTCGAGGACAGCGGCGCCGCGCCAGTATGCGGCGTTCAGTGTTCGCTCGACGGACGGTCGAAGGTCACGGTATGCGACGGTAACGTGACCGAGACGGTGTTGTGCCCGCCGGATACGGCGTGCGGCGCCGGGGTCTGCCAAGAACCGTGCGCGGCGGCGGCGGCGGATCGTAGCTCGAACGGGTGCGAGTTCTATCTCCAGGCGCCGCGATACTCATTATACGCATATCGCCAGTCCTGCTACGCCGCGTACGTGGTCAATGCCTCGAGCCAGGACGCGACCGTCTCACTCGAGTACCAAGGTCAGTCCGTCGATATTTCGAAGTCGTTGTTCCGTACGAGTCCGGGAAGCGCGACGCTCACCGCACATACCGGACCGCTCCCTCCGGGGGAAGGCGCGATTCTCTTCCTCTCGGATCGTGATCGCTCGGGCGAGCCCTATGTTTCGAGCAGCCCGCTCGACCCTGATATTATTTGTCCTGAAGGGGTCGTTCCCGCCTCGCACGCGGACATCATTCCGAACGGCACCGGGATCGGCTCGTCGTTCCATCTCACGGCGAGCATGCCCGTGAGCCTTGCGTCGATCTACCCGTTTGGAGGGGCTTCGAGCTTCGTTCCCACGGCCACGCTCCATTTGCCCGTCGCAACATGGGAGAAACAGCACATCCTGGTCAACGGCTGGGAAGCCGCACGGACCGGACGACCAGCCGCGCTGATCGTCGCCTCCGAGGACGACACCGAGGTGACGCTTCTACCGAAGGTGGACCTCCAGAACGGTGCAGGTGTCGTCGGGAGTCCGGCCGGAATCCCCATCACGTTTCGGCTCGGAAAGGGTCAGAACATTCAGCTCGTCCAATCGAAGGAGCTCACGGGGAGCGTTGTCACGTCGAACAAGCCGACGACGACCTTCGGCGGCCACCAGTGCGCGGAAATTCCAGCCGGTGCGGCCGCTTGCGACTTCCTCAACCAACAAATTCCGTCGCTCGAGCAGTGGGGATCGGAGTACGTCGGTGTTGGCTATCGCCCGCGGGCCGGAAACGAGCATGAACCCATGCCCTATCGGATCGTCGCCGCCCGGGATGGGACGCTGCTCGAGTACGATCCCCCTATGCCGCCCGCAGGTGCCCCCACGGCGCTGTCGCGTGGTGAGTCCAAGATTTTCTATGCCGGAACGGGCGACGCGTTCGTGGTGCGCACGCAGGATGCCGATCACCCGATCTATGTCGCCGCGTACATGTCCGGAGGCATCCAGGCCAACCACGCCGGAGATCCGGAGTTCGTGAACGTCGTTCCGACGGGGCAGTACTTGCGCTCGTATTCCTTTTATGCCGACCCAACCTACCCAGAGACGTCGCTCGTCATCGTAAGGGCCAAGACCGCCGGCAGATTTCACGATGTCTGGCTGGAGTGCGCCGGCAACTTGACCGAATTTCGTCCCATCGGCACGCGGGGAGACTACGAGTTCACGCGGGTCGACCTGTCCCGCAACTTCGGCGACGGAGACAGCTTCGACGGAGGCACGTGCAAGCTCGGTATGCAGCGCATGCACAGCGACGGTCCGTTCTCCGCGACGGTGTGGGGCTGGGGCAGCTACGCGAGCTACGCGTTTGCGGGGGGCGCTGCGCTGCGGAAGCTCGTGGTCAATCCCGACTCCGTTTTCTGAAGCGGGTGAACATCAGAACGTCCGCATCGGAGAGCCGTTCGTCGTCCCGCTGCTCCTCGGCGTGCTCGTCTGGGTTGGCCTTTACCTTCGTGAGGAACGCCTGCGTGCGCTCCTCCCGCGTCGGAGCGCGTGACGCCACGGTCAGCGCTCCTCGTCGTCTTCCGTCGACCGGACGAGGAGCAGCTCGCTCGCCGTGCCGGTCATCGCTTCGCTGCTGCCCACGAACGACGCCGCCGACCAGGTCTTGCCGTCGAAGTGCACGAGGCCGACACGCGTGCGGCCGTAGACGTCGTTGCTCGCGCGTCCCCATAGGTCGTAAACGGAATACGGCGGCTCGTCCGTCGTCCACGTCGTGCCGGCGTTCTTGGAGCGGAGGACGCCATCCTGCTTGGAGAGGAACAGCTCACCCGTCGGGCTCACCCAGACCGAGGAAATCGTCGCGGTGTCCTCGGCGATCGCGGGCTTCTTGATCGCCCACGTGCCGCCCGCGGAGCGCTGCAGGAGCACGTCATCCGCGGAGCGCTCGCCAAGCGCCCAGACCGTCGACGACGGGCCGCCGTAGAGGCGTAGGATCCGAACGTCCGGAGGTGTCTGCTCCTTCGTCCACGTCTCACCACGCCGGCGATACAGCTCCGTTCC
This sequence comes from Pseudomonadota bacterium, assembly GCA_023402175.1. GTDB lineage: Bacteria > Myxococcota_A > Polyangia > Polyangiales > Polyangiaceae > Labilithrix. The sequence continues at coordinate 25,926 of JAEXCN010000237.1, forward strand.
GGAGTCGTCGCCGTGCGCGAGGAAGAGATCCGGGCCGCTGGTCGCGAGCGCTGTGACCTCTCGATCTCGATGAGGAAGCGAGACAGGCTCCCACGCCTTGCCGTCGAAGTGGACGAGCGCGTCGTCCGTCATCAGGTAGACGTCGGACGCCGTTCGCCCGAACACGTCCGCGCACCAGGTCGAGCTCCGGTACACGGGTCGCCAGACTTCGGGCTTGCTCGATCGATAAACGACGCACCTCTTCTCCGGGGCAGCTGGAGGCGACGTCGTCGCGACGAAGACCGTGCCGTCCGGCGCTGCCCAGACCGAGCGCGCGACCTCGCCGTGAGCCGGGTCTGTCTCCGGGAGCTTCTCGTACGACGGCGCGAGCTCGGATCCCTTCAGACGGACCACCTGCGCATGCTTCACGGCTTGCGGTCGGATCGTCCCATTGGCACACGCCTCGTCGAGACCGACCCGCGCAAGGAGCACGTTCACGTCGAGGAGCGGCTCTGGATTGTTCATCCGCTGGACATCGATGCGCGCGACTGCCGCCTTCGCCTCGGCGCACTTCCCCGCCTCGAGCGCTTTTGCGGCGGCGTTCGCGTCCGCAGCGCAAGCAGCCGCGGGAGCCTCGCACGCGACCTTCAGCGTCCGCAGCCGCTCGGCGGCGCAGGCGCGATCGCAGCGGCTCGCCTTCAGGCTCGGCGTGTTGATGAGGCTCGGGTTGTAGCTCCACGACGAGCTCGACGGCGTCGCCACGCGCGCGCAGACGCGAAACGAGAGCAGCGCGATCGAGATCATCGCGCCGATCCCGATCCGAGCGCCGACGTTGTTCTTGTAGCTGTTCGCCGGCGGCGCGGGGATGTGGAACGGATCCCTCATCCGCCGGATGTCCTCCGCCTCCTTCGCGGAGAGGAGCTCCTTCTTGCCCTCGACGAGGAGCGTCCACGAGCGATGTTGCCTGCCCGGATGTGTGTCCGTTCGATGGACTTCGGACGTCCCGACGTCGATCTTGTTGCCGTCTCCGTGATCGAGAGCAACGCCGAGCCAGTTGTCCGGGCCGAACGAGAACCCGCACACGGGCCGTTCCATGTATTGCACACGCATCAGCACGGACAGCGTCGGCCACTCGTAGACGACGATCCCGCGCTCCGAGCTCTGGAGGGCGAGGCGTCCACCTCTGCCGTCGAAGCGTAGCCGGCGCGCTCCCGCAGGGAGCTTCTCGAGCCGTGACGTGCCGCTCGCGCTGACGAGGGACACGCCCTGTGCCGATGCGACGACCCACGAGCCGTTCGGGTGCTGGACGAGGTCGGAGATCGCGCCGCGCACGGAGCTGCGCAGGATCTCTTCGGGCGGCCTGCCCGTTGCGAGTTGGAACATCCGCAGCTCGCCCTTGTCGTTGCCGATCGCGAGCGTCGCGCCGTCGTTGGAGAACGCGAGCCCGCGAGCATGCTGCATCGGAATGTGGTGCTGCTCACCGGCGCGCCAGACGGCGACCTGGGTCTCGACCGCGAGCGCGAGCGCGCCACCGGCCATCGACGACGCGACCGCGAGCGGCTTGCCGAACGGTCCGAGCTCGCCCATCGCCCGGCCGAGCATCGTATCGACGAGGTGAAGCCGGCCTTCGACATCGACGACGAGCGCAGCGCGCGCGATCGACTGCGCTCTCCATGGGCTCGCGGCGCTCGCGGGAAACAGCTGCGGGTCGAGGAAGAGCACCGCTGCTGCACGACGACCGATCCCGAGGCTCCATTTCGGCGCCTCGGTCGTCGCGTCGTACGCGAGGAGATCGGGCCCGTCGATCGTGAGAAGACACGCTTCGTCCGGCCCGTAGGCGATCGCATCCACGCTCATCCGTGCGCCTCCCCGCGCCCTTCCCGTTTACGGAGCCGGCGCTCCCGAGCTTCCCTCGCTGCGGGTTCAGCTCATCCGGTACTGCGGCCGAAGACAAGAGGCGCCGGGGCCGGCGCGTCCTCACGATTCGCTCGGCCGAACGCGACCTGCTAGCAAATCCACGTGGACCGCCGCTGTTTCCGCAAGGGAGGCGATCTCCCCGACGACATCGCTGGGATCGTGAGCGACGCCGGAATCGGGCTCGGCTCGAACGAGGGCCGCATTCGCTGTCCGCTTTGCCGCTGGCAGCCGAAGAAGAGCGATCGGTGGCAATGCGTCTGCAGTCACATCTGGCACGCGTTCGACACCCGCGGCCGCTGTCCCGAGTGCGCGAGCATGTGGCACGTCACGCAGTGCCTTCGCTGCGCGGAGTGGTCGGCGCATCGGGCCTGGTACGGCTGACCGTCGCCGCGACGAAGCACAAAACGCGTGCGGGTCAGAACCTCGTGAGAGGATCCGACCCGCAGCTCGCGCTCGAGCGCGTGTGCAATCCGATTCGGCGTTCGCCGAGCTCAGATCACGGCGTCTTTGATCGCCTTGACCGGGCGCGCGCGGACGCCCTTGCTCGCCGGCTTGGCGGCGAACTTCTGCTTCTCCTTGGTGAAGGGGTTGATGCCTTCACGCGCCGGACGGGCCGGCTTCTTCACGACGACGAACTTCGCGAAGCCCGGCAACACGAAGATGCCGTTCTTCTTGAGCTCCTTGTGACCGACCTCCATCAGGGTCTCCACGACGAGCTTCACCTGCTTGCGGGAGATCTCCTCGCCGATCGCGTTCGTGACGGCTTCGAGGATCGCGCTCTTCGAGAGCGGCTTGTTCGTCTTCTTCGCACTTGCTGCTTTGGCCATGACTCCACCTCGTTTCGACATTGAAGGGGTAGAAGGGTCTGAACGTCAGAGCAACCGAAATTCTCGCCTGGCGACGACATTCGTGCAGCGAGGCGGCCGCATCCTCCGGCCCCGGCGCGGGCCGTCAGTCTCGGCCGGCGAGCGTCAGCCCGCTCCGGCCCCACCGCGCGCGGCCGAGACTTTGCCGATGATCGCCGCGCAAAGAGGACAGCCCGCGATGCCGTGAGGGACGTCGCGGCGATGTAAATCCAGGACAGCGCGCGAGATCCCGGCGAGCTCGCGGCGGACCTCCCGGCGCTTCCCCTTGATCCTGGGTATCGCCATCTGATCGTAGGCCGTGGTCTGGTGGCGCATCCAGGCGATGACCGCCGCCTCGGCGCGCGCGTCGATCTCGATACGCTTCGTCCGGGCGACCGTGCCGCTTCCGACCGGGGTGGCGTGGGCGGCGACCATCCTCGCCATCGCCTCGCCGAGCTTCTTCCACTCGGCCGAGAAGGCGAGGAAGCGCTCCACCTCGCCCTCGAATTCCACGACGTATTCGGCCTGGGTGCGCTCTCGCCGTGCGACGTCAGCCGCGCGGCGCTTCGCATACGCATCGGTCGAGCGCTCCGCTTCGACGGCGACGCGGATGGCCTCGATGTTCTCGCGCGGGGCCCAGAGGCCCTTCGAAAACGCCTTTCGCCCGCGTTTCTCGATGACTGCCCAGGAGGGCCCGGCCTGCTTCACCCTGCGCGTGAGCGCGGCGTCGCCCGGCGGGAGACAGGCCCATCCTTCGGGCGGAGAACGACGACTGCCGTCGGGCGCGATGAAGACGCGCGGATCCGACGTCGGCGCTAGGACGAGCGACTCGACCATCCGCGCCAAGGTGCCCGAACCTCGAGCCCGTGTCGACGGCCTTGTCGGGGACCGCTCGTGGATCTCTGGTCACGGCATGAGCGACAGATCGGCGAGGTCCGTCCCGAGCTGATCCATGCGCTGGACCTTCACCCGGTCGCTCGCGATGGAGTAGACGAGGTCGTCGAGGAAGACGCTGCGCTTCACCGCCGAGTTGGCGTTCGACCACCACGTGCCGCAGGTGACGCCCTTCTTCCCGTGGTCGACCCCGCCGAGGCGCGTGAACCCCCGCTCGATGTCGACGTCGTAGACGAGCAGGCCGCTGAACGCGAGCTGGTCGCCGTTACGGCCGTCCCCGCCGCCCTCGCAGATGGTCATCGGTACCGCGAGAAGCCCTTGGTCCGCGAACCAGTTGAACGCCAGGTGGTCCGTTGCCGCCTCGGAGCTCGATCCGCGCGTTCCGATCTTTTCCTTGTGGACAAGCTTCGGGTCCGTCGGATTCCTCACGTCGAACAGCTGCAGGATCACGCCGTCGAAGTAGGCGAAGTCGCCGTGGTCGTTCGCGTCGAAGCCGATCGAGAGCAGGTGCTCCGGGTCGATGCGATGAATGTACGTCGAGAAGCCCGGGATCTTCAGCTCGCCGAGGATCTTCGGTCTCGATGGCTCGAAGAGGTCGAGGACGAACAGCGGGTCGGTCTTCTTGAACGTGACGACGTACGCGCGATCGTCGTCGAAGCGAACGGCGCGAATGTCTTCTCCCGGCGCGATCTTCTCCACGGCGCCGACGCGCGCGAGGTTTCCGCTCTTGGTCTCGGCGAGGATCGACACCGCGCTCTCGACCTTCGGATCGGGGACACGCCCCTTCGTCGTGGCGACGCGGAGATAGCCGTACCACTCGTCCATCGCGAACTGGTTCAGGACGTGGCCGGGGACGGTGCCACTCCCGACGTACTTCGTGTCGCCCGGGCTCGGCCCGATCTTGAACTTGTGGATCTCGCTCACCTCGTCGACGGACGGGGCGTAGTACGAATACCAGCGCGCTGTTCCAGGAGCTTGACCGGACCGCTGGTGCGCCACCGAGAGATACAGGGCACCTTCGGACGCGAACACCGCGCCCGGTCGGCTCTGCAGCCTCGCAGTCGTCGGCGCGATGCTGTCGCTCGCGAGGTCGAACGAGACGACCGTGGTGAATGCCTCACCATCCCTGATCGCCGTACGAAGGAGGGTGCTGCAGAGCGGCTGCGTCTTCCCTTTCTCCGTCAACGTCGGGAACGACGTCGCCGTCGCCCGGATCTTCTTCTCGTTGTCCACCTTCAGCTTCGCGAACTTCGCGCGCACCGTCGCTTCGATCGTTCCGCACAAATCGAGATCGTCGGGCCACGTCTCGTACGACGGGCCTTGCCTGTCGCCGTCGCTGACGACGGTGTGCACGGTGTTCCCGATGCGGCGCGCCGCGATGAGCGAGCCCGAGAGATCGATCTCGCGCACGAGCTTCGGCTCGGACCGACTCGAGATGTCGAAGACCGACACCTTCGTGGACGAGCCGTCGCCGGCAAAGGTGCAGTCGTAGCCGTACGTGCAACGGCGCCCGACAGGTCCGTTCGACGTGTAGACGACCGCGCGATCTCCCTCGACGAACAGCTCGCGCGTCGTGCCGGGGAGCTTCGTCACGGACACCACGCGCGGCCTGAGCGCCTCGACGATGCGAAGCGCGCCGTTCGCGGCGAGATAGACGTAACGCCCGTCGGTCTTGACGATGTCCGCCTCGTCGACGCCGGCGACCTGGTTGTTCGTGCCCGAGGCGCTCCGCGCCTTGCCTGCCACGTCCTTCTTCGTCTGCGCCTGCACCGTCGGCGCGGGCTTCGCCACCGGTGCAGCCGCCCCCGCAAGCGCGGCGTGCCCGTACGCGCTGACCGACCCCTCGCCGTCCTTGCTCTTCTGCCAGAGATACTCCTGGCGCATCGCCTCCCAGCAGGCCGGCTGGTCGTCGTGCCACTGCTTGAACGAGCGATCGACCGCTGCGCGCATCTCCTTCACCCGCGCCTCGATCTCCTCGTTCGATGCGTTCTCACACGTCGAGGTGACGAGGCGTGCCTGGGAGAGCGCCGCATCGTTCGGCTCTCCTTGCATCGGCGTCGTGATGCCCGGCTGCGGGTGTCGCTCCGGATAGGCTGGCGCCGGCTTGTGCTGCGGACGCTTCGGTGTCACGGCGGCGGCAACGGCTGCACCAGTGCCCGACGGTGAAGGCGCTCGGGACGCACGAAGAGGACGAGGCGCCGTGCAGCTCGCCGCGAGCACGCCGCCGATCACCAGCCCAGAGTCCATCGTGACGATCCGCACCGACGCCATCGCATTCCTTCCTCGTCCCGGAACGACACTGCCCCCGGACCGAAGTTCCTACGGGCCAGGAGACAAGACGATCTGCAGGCTTCAGGCGACGGTCAGCCGGACGCGTCGGCGGCCGAAGCCTCGGACCTGTTTGCCGAATCGGCCCGGGATCGACGCGCCACAAGCCGCGCACGTGCCCTCCGGCCCGAGGTTCGTGCCGAGGATCTCGTACCAGTCCCGAACGATCACCTTGCCGCCGCATCCCGGGCAGAACGTCGTGTCGCCTTCACGGTCGTGGACGTTGCCGGTGTAGACGTAACGAAGGCCCACGCTTCGTGCGATCTGCCGCGCGCGCTGCAGCGTCTCGCGAGGCGTCGGCGGGATGTCCTTCATCTTGTAGTCGGGATGGAACGCGCTGAAGTGGACCGGAACGTCGGGCCCGAGCGCGCTACCAACCCACTCGGCGAGCTCCGTCAGCTCGCGGTCCGAGTCGTTCAACCCAGGGATCAGGAGCGTCGTGATCTCCGTCCAGACCTTCGTCTCCTTCACGAGGTAGACGAGCGTCTCCTTCACCGGCGCGAGGCTCGACGCCGTCTGCTTCTTGTAGAAGTCTTCCGTGAACGCCTTGAGATCGACGTTTGCCGCGTCCATCTTCGCGTACATCTCCGCGCGCGGCTCCGCTCGGATGTACCCGGCCGTCACGGCGACGGTCGCGACGCCGAGCTCGTGACACGCATCGGCCGTGTCCATCGCGTACTCGGCGAAGATCGTCGGATCGTTGTACGTGAACGCGACGCTCGTGCAGCCGGCCTCTTTCGCGGCCCGCGCGATCATCTCGGGCGTGGCAACATCGGCGAGGCTGTCCATTTCACGTGACTTCGAGATGTCCCAGTTCTGGCAGAACTTGCACGAGAGGTTGCATCCCGCGGTGCCGAACGACAGGACGCTCGACCCCGGGTGGAAGTGGTTGAGCGGCTTCTTCTCGATCGGGTCGACGCAGAACCCGCTCGAGCGACCGTAGGTGGTGAGCACCATGCGGTCGCCCTCGCGCGCACGGACGAAGCAGAGCCCGTGTTGCCCCTCCTGCAATCGACAATCACGAGGGCAGAGGTCGCACTGGACGCGCCCGTCCAACGTCGTGTGCCACCAGCGTGCGGGAAAGCTCGGCTCGTTCATGGCGAGAACGTCGAGTGCGCGTCGACGATCGCGGAAGCTTCGCCCCCTGCCCTTGTCGCGTCGACCTCGGCCGCTCGCTCATGAGTGGCGAATGGTCGGGCACGACGTCTGCAACGAATTCGGCATGGAAGTGGACGTCGAGGACATCGACCTCGCGAAGCTCGCGGAGGTCGTGAGGCGGCGCTGTGAAGCGCCCCTCTTCGACACGATCGTGGGGCGCTCGATCGTGCGCGACATCGTCGCGGCACACCTCGGCTGTTCGCTCCTCGTCGCGGAGCAGCTCGTCGAAACGATGATTTCCCGTGGCTTCGCTCGGCTCGAGCGCGACGACGAGGGCCGCGAGGTCTGGCGTATGGCGAGAGGTGACTGAGCCGAGCTCGCGAAGGAGGTCGTCGTCATGGCCGAGGCGAAGCCGCCGGAGCACCGCGAGGAGGAAGGCAAAGCGATCCTCGACGACGTTCGTCGGCGCACGCGACTGCCTCAGCCCGTCACGCCCGAGCTCGCGCTCAGCGCCGTGATCTGCTCCATCTCGCAGCACGTCTCGGCGGGTGAAGCTCGACGTCTGTGGACGGCGCTTCCGGGGACGCTCGCGCCGCTCCTCGGGCGATGTCTGCTCCACCGGGGCGAGACGGCGGCCCGCTTCGGGCGCGTCGAGCTGTTCCGTCGTGTGAGCGAGCACCTCGGGGCGCCGCTGCCGGAGGCCGAGCACATCACCTCGTCGGTGATCTCGGCGCTGCGCTCGCATCTGCCCGGCAGCGTCGTCGGGCACGTCGCGGCTCAGCTTCCGCGCGAGCTTCGCGACGTCTGGTTCGGTCCGGAGCCGCCGGTGGTGGAGGCGCATCCGATCTTCCGCCAGATCACGCGCGACGTTGCGCTCCCTTCGGACATCTCTGCAGGCACGGTCGTCGGAGCTGTGATGTGCCTGCTCACGCGAGCCATGGACGTCCGCCTGGCACGCGAGGTCGTGACGTCCCTGCCGAATGGAGTCCGGGGGCTACTCGAGCCTTGCCTCGAGCGAGCACCGGAAGCCGAACGCCTCGACCGGGACACCTTCCTCGCACGCCTCGCGATGGCGCTGCACACGGAAAATCCCGAGCCGATCGTCCGCACGGTGTTGCAGGTCGTCCAGCCGTACCTGCCCGAGGAGATCGTCGATCGCGCGACCACCGAGTTGCCGAGCGAGCTTCGAGAGCTCTGGGCGAGACCGTGAGTCGCCGCGGGTACGCCGTGTGCCCTCCTTCGCTCGCATGACAACTCGGACAAGCGACGCCCACGTCGAAGACGCTCGCGTGCGCCGGCGTGCGAGCACCAGCGGCCCTTTCATCGGGGGTCTCCGGCTCGGCCGCGTCTTCGGGATCGAGATCTACGTCGACTGGAGCCTCGCGATCATCTTCACGCTCGTAGCCGTCGGCCTCGCGGCTGGCGCGCTGCCGCGTTGGCACCCGGATTGGGGCGGTGCTCTTCGCTGGCTCGTCGCGATCGGCGCTGCTCTCGCGTTCTTCGCATCGATCCTCGTCCACGAGCTCTCGCACGCAGTCGTCGGACGGGCGTTCGGCGTTCGGGTCCCCCGCATCACGCTCTTCATCTTCGGCGGTATGGCGCACCTGCAAGGTGAGCCGACGACGCCGAAGGCCGAGTTGTTCATGGCGGCCGTCGGCCCACTGACCAGCCTCGTCATCGGCATCGGCGCGAGCTTCATCGGCGTGCAGCTCGCGATCCTCGCCGGCGGCACCCCGGACGATCCCGAGCAGCTCGTCCGGATGGCCGGGCCCGTCGCGACCGTGCTCCTCTGGCTCGGGCCGCTGAACTTCATGCTCGCATTGTTCAACCTCGTGCCGGGATTCCCGCTCGACGGCGGGCGTCTGCTGCGCGCGGTGCTCTGGTCGGCGACGGGCGATCTCGACAAGGCCACGCGCTGGGCCTCGGGCGCCGGCCGTGCCGTCGGTTGGGCGCTCATGACCATCGGCGTGCTCATGGCATTCGGCTTCTGGATACCCGTCTTCGGGACGGGCCTAGGCAGCGGGATCTGGGTCGCTCTCATCGGTTGGTTCCTGCATCACGCCGCACGCGCGAGCTACCTCGCGCTGCGCGTCCGCACCCGGCTCTCGCACGTGCCGGTTCGCGAGGTGATGCGCTCGAACCTCGACACCGTCAGGCCGGACATGACGGTCGCGGAGCTCGTGCGCGACCACGTGATGCGGAGCGATCAGTCCTCCTTCCCCGTGCTCGAGGGAGAGGATCTCATCGGCGTGATCTCGACCCGCGAGATCCAGCTCGTCCCGAGCGAGCAGTGGTCCTGGGTCTCCGTGCGGCAGGTGATGATGCCCGCCTCCGAGGTCCCGAAGGTCGACGCGGACGCCAACGCGGACAAGGCGCTCGAGTGCCTGGCAGAGCGCGACATGGAGCAACTACCCGTCGTCGATCACGGCCACCTGAGCGGCTTCATCCGACGTCAGGACATCCTGAAGTGGCTCTCGCTCCAGCCAGAGCCGGCGGCCTGAGCCTACTTCTTCAGATACGGAGTGAGCAGCGCCATCTGCGGGCGATCCGCGCCGTCCTTCGGGTCTAGCGTGAACTGGTACTCGCCCCACCACGGGCCACCCGCCCACCAGGTCCAGCCGACGATCACGTCGGAGCTCGCGTGGACGTAGTCGAGCATGTTCTTCACGGCGGTGTTGCACGTGCCGTTGTTCCCGCCGGCGAACTCTCCGAGGAAGCCCTTCTTCCTGTTGTCGCGGAGCCATTTCACGAAGCCCTCGAGGCGCTCGCGTCCGATCGTCGTGCTGATGCAGGTGCCCGAGCTTCCGCTCGAATCATCGTCCATGTACTGGTGGGCCTCGAAGACGATGTTGTCCTTCGGATCGCTGATGTTCAGCATCGCCTTCGAGTTCGGCGTTCCGTAGTAGCTGCTGTTCCAGCTGTGCGCGCCCGTCCAGCCATTGCCCGGAACGACGATTTGGTTCGTCGCGTCGGCCGCGCGGATGGCCGCGATCGCAGCGTTCGCCGCGTCGACCCATTGCTCGGTGCTCATGTCGTGCGGCTCGTTCACGAGGTTGAAGAGCACGTTCGTGTTCGTGCCGTACTTCTCCGCGAGGCGCTTCCAGAGATCGGCGAACGTGGCGTTCGGCACCTTGGAGGAGCCGACGGGATCGCCGTAGTAGCGCGCGAAGTTGTGCGGGTTGAGGATGACCCTCGCTCCTCTGGAGGTCGCGTACGAGACGATCGCGTCGAGCCGCTCGAAGTACGCCCCGTCGAAGGCTGCACGCGCCGCCGGCTGCAAGCGCTCCCACCTGAAACCGACGCGAAACGTGTTCATGCCCTTGCCCATGTAGTAGTCGACCTCGGATCGCGTCGGGAACGTGTAGTCCCTGCCGAACGTACCGGGGAGCGCGCTACCGAACTCGCCTCCCGAGAGGTTCACGCCGCGGAACGGCACGCCCGCGAGCGTGTACGGGGCCGGCTCCTGTGCCGGGGAGGGAGGTTGGGATCCCGGGGGAGGTTCCGATCCAGGCGGTTGCGATCCGGCAGGAGGTGCACCGCTCTCGGACGAGGGCACGCTCGCGGGACGGCTCCATAGCTCCGGGTTGCGCTGCGGGTTGACCGTCCCGAGCTCGGCATCGCTCGGCGGGAGATCCGTGCTCGTCGTCGTCTCGTCCGATGCTTGCGGGCGATCGTCGCTCGCGAGCCCCTCGTCGGCCGGTCCACACGCGAGGAGCACCTGTATCAGGAACAGAATGCACGGATTCGCAACTCCGCTGATTCGAATTCGATTCATCTTCGATATCGCCTTCCATTCCGATCCCCATTCGGGGAGGCCATGGATTCGAGGACGGCGCACCGGCGCCGACGCCGGAGCGCAGGCCGAGCGAAGCCCTCGTCTCCCGTCCTCTCGATGTCCTCTGCATCGAGGGGTGGGTGCGGTGATGCTCTCGCGCCATCACCACACCGGGGAGATCCGGTTGCGTGATTCGAGCAGCGGCATCCTCCGACGTTTCGTCCTTTTGCTACAAGCGCGGCAATGAAATTAGGAACGAGAGTGCAATCACGCGGAGCACATTCGAGCACCGAGATCGCGCAGGAAGGCTCGCTCCGTTGATGGCGCTTCCCGCAACAACGGACAGCACGCTTCGGTGAGCCTGCATCTTTTCGCTCACGCGACTGCCTCGCGACGACGTCGCGATGGAACACCGTGGCACGCGTCGCTCCTCACGCGGTCGAAGGCGTCGACAGAAGACGCTCGCTCGAAGGCGTCGACCTCCAGACGCCCCCGCGGCCCCGTGCACGCGCGCAGCGCACGCGCTCGAGGACGAGCCGAACCGCAGGGAACACTCCTGGCGTAGTCCGCAAAGCTGTTCCGAGCTTCGATCGAAACGGGATCGAGTGCGGCGCGGCAATCGCGTCCAGCGACGACCCGTGCCTCAGGTCCGGGACGTCAGCCGCTTCGCTCCGGGACCGCGGCGCAAACGACCTCCCTCTCGGAGATCCAGCGACGGAGGAACGATCGGCACCGATGTTGAAGGAGCATCGGATGGTATGTCCGCGCGCAAGCTGTTCGGGAATCGCTCCGATGCAGGGCGGAAGCTCGCGTCGCATCTCGGCGCGTATCGTCGGGCTTTGCCCATCGTGTTGGGTCTGCCGCGCGGAGGCGTGCCCGTCGCGTACGAGATCGCGAAAGAGCTCGACGCTCCGCTCGACGTCTGCGTCGTCCGGAAGCTCGGCGCGCCTGCGCAGCCGGAGCTCGGACTCGGCGCAGTGTCCGAGGACGGCACGATCTACGTCGACCGCGGCATGATGAAGCGTCTCGGGGTCTCCGAGAAGGAGCTGGCGCGGATGATCGCCGAGAAGCGCGAGGCGATGGCGGGACAGATCGAACGCTACCGTCAGGAGCAACCTGCGCTCGATGTCCGGAGCAAGACGGTGATCCTCGTCGACGACGGCGTAGCGACCGGCGGGACCGCACGCGCCGCGCTCCAGACCCTGCGCGAGCGTGGCGCCGCGCTCATCATCCTCACCGTGCCCGTCGGGTCTTCGGAGACGCTCGACGAGCTCGCCGCGATCGCAGACGAGATCGTGTGCCTTCATCCGGAGGATGCCTTTTACGCGGTCAGCCCCTGGTACGAAGACTTCTCGCCGACGACGGACGATGACGTCATTGCGCTCCTCGCTCGCGCGAGAGCCGAGCTGGCCCGATCGGCGCGCGAGCGGCTCGAGTCGCGTCCGCCTCCGCGCCAATCCGAGCGCGTGCGCATCCCCGTCCAACGCGACGTGTTGATGCCTGTAGGAGACAAGGTCCTCGAAGGTCGACTGACGATCCCGCTGGGCGCGCAGCGCCTCGTCATCTTCGCGCATGGGGTCGGCATGAGCCGGCACACTCCGCAGACCCAATACGTCGCCGCGGTCCTGCAGCAGGCGGGGCTCGGAACGTTGGTCTTCGACATGCTCACCGAAGACGAGGAGCTGCTCGATACGCAGACGGCGCACCTGCGCTTCGACATTCCTTTGCTCTCCTCTCGCCTCATGGCCGTCACCGAGTGGGCACACGACACGCCGGATACGCGCGGGCTCGACGTCGGCTACTTCGGAGCGGGCACAGGAGCGGCCGCTGCGCTCGCCGCCGCGGCGGAGCGTCCCGATCGCGTGCATGCCGTCGTCTCACGAGGCGGACGCCCGGACCTCGCGGAGGAGTGGCTCGACAGGGTCCAGGCTCCGACGTTGCTCCTCGTCGGCGGTCTCGATGGAGAGGTGCTCACGCTGAATCGCGAGAGCCTGTACTTCCTCGGCTGCGAGAAGCTGCTCGAGATCGTTCCCGAGGCGACGCACATGTTCGAAGAGCCGGGCGCGCTGGACCACGCCGCGCGCTCCGCCGCGAAGTGGTTCGTCGGCCACCTCGCCAAGCCCGCGCTGCAGGTCACCGCCTGACCCGCTGCATCACCCGAGCCCGGCATCAGGTGCACTCGCCGAGCGCAGCCGCCTCGACGAAGATGTGACGCACGATCGGGCAGCTCCGTCGGATCTGCTCCTCGATGCGCTGGATTGCTGCCGCGATCTGCCCGACCTCGAGCTGGGGCTCGAATTCGATGACGAGGTTCACGAGGAGCTCCTCGGGGCCGAGATGCATCGTCAGCGGAGGTCTCATCCGCACGACCGCTTCATCGCTCTCGACGATGCGCCCGAGCGCGTCGCGGAGCTCGAGCGACGCGCTCTCCCCGAGGAGAAGGCCTCGGGTCTCGTAGGCGAGGAAGAGCGCGACCGTCGCGAGGAGCAACCCGATGATCACGGATGCGATGCCGTCGGGCACGGGCGACCCCATGAGATGCCCCAGGACGACGCCCACGAGGGCCACGGAGATCCCGAGGAGCGCAGTGAAGTCCTCGACCACGACCGCGTACACGGCCGGGTCCTTGCTCGCCCGTACGGCTCGGAACAATCCCGCGACGCGCCGCCTCGTACGAAGCTGCCGGAGCGCGACGAACAGAGACGCTCCCTCGAACACGAACGCGATCCCGAGCACGAGGACGCTCGGGACAAGCGCTTTGATCTCCCTCGGGTGAATGAGATGGCGGATCCCTTCGTACGCCGACATCCCGCCGCCAATCGCGAAGATCACGATCGCGACGATGAAGCTCCAGAAGTAGATCTCCTTGCCGTAGCCGTAGGGGTGCGATTCATCCGGCGGCCGCCGTGCGCGCTGCACGCCGAAGAGGAGAAGCAGCTCGTTTCCCGAGTCGACGACGGAGTGGATGGCCTCCGAGAGGATGGCCGAGCTGCCGCTGATCCCGGCGACGATGAACTTCGTCACCGCGATGGTCAGATTGGCTGCGAGCGCGCCGTAGACCGCGATCGGCTTACGCGTGTCCATCCATCGCGAGCTGTTGCACCCGCTGTACCGGGAACCGCCGCGATCGCGGGAGAGGCTCGTGCGAACGAGGCTCTCGCGAACGAGGTTCACGCGAACGACGCTCGTGCTTGTGCTCGTGTGACGTGGCGTCGAGCTCTGGACGGCTGACGACGAAGCACGCCTGAGCGTATGATGCGCCGGCGACGAGCGCAGCTGTGCTCGTCTTCACGGCTCGTGATCCAGCGCCCGCACTATCCTTCCCTCGACGGGCTCCGCTGCCTCGCGATCCTGCCGGTCGTCTGGCACCACTCGACGCCTCATCCGCTCGACGGCGTCCTCGGGCGCGGCCCGCTCGGGGTCGACCTGTTCTTCGCCGTGAGCGGGTTCTTGATCACGAACCTGCTCCTGCACGAGCGCCGCGGAGCCGGTCGCGTGAACATCGGTCGCTTCTGGGCGCGCCGAAGTCTGCGGATCTTTCCGCTGTACTACGTCGTGCTCGGCTGCTTCGCGCTCCATGCGCTGTTCCTGCGCGCGCCAGGCCCGGCTCGGGACTACTTCCTCGACAGCCTTCCGTATTACGCGACCTACACCTCGAACTGGTTCCTCCACGGTCCGGTGGATCACCCGATTGTCTTCGCGTTCGCGTGGTCCCTCGCGGCGGAGGAGCAGTTCTACATCGTCTGGCCGCCCGTCCTTCGCGCGCTCCGCGGCATGTTCGCGCCTGCGCTCGTCATGCTCGCGCTCGTCGCTGTCGATCAAGGGGCGGAGCGCGGATGGCTCGATCCGCTGATCGGAGATGGCCTGGCTCTCCGGATGATGCGTAGCTTCGCGACGCCGATCGGCCTTGGCGCGCTCGTCGCGCTGGCCGACGCGTCACCTCGGGTCGGGCCGCTGGTCCGCGCGGTGCTCGGGCAGCGATGGTCTTCGGCGATCGCGCTCGCGCTCCTGCTCTTCGCCGCCGTGCGCGCGTGGCCCTTGCTGCCGACGCAGATCGCGATGGCCGCCCTCGTGGGAGCATGCACCATCCGGCGCGATCATCTGCTCGCGCCGCTGCTCGAGAACCGGGTCGTACGGCATGTCGGCACCGTGAGCTACGGGATCTATCTGCTCAATGTGCCCGTCGTCGCCGCGTGTCGAAGGCTCGTCGGAGAAGACGACGTCCTTCTCCTCTTCGTCGTCGCGACGCTCGCGAGCGTCGCTCTCGCGACGCTTACGTACCGCTGGGTGGAGCGCCCGTTCCTCGTGCTGCGCGATCGGTTCCGCGCGCCTCGAGCGGCGCCCCCGCCGACGGCGCTCGAGCCCCGCGATCCGCCCGACATGCGCGAAGCCGCCTGACGGGAGGCGTCGCGGCCGTCAGCGGAAGCGATCGCGATCGTGCTTCGACTCGAGATCGATCGTCGGGCCGATCGGGACGACGCGATACGGGTTCACCGTCGTCTGGCTCCAGTAGTAGTGCACCTTGATGTGATCGAGGTCACACGTCTTCTTCACCGCCGGCATCTGGTAGACGTCGCGGAGGAAGCCCCAGACGTTCGGGTAGTCCTGCAGCCGGCGGATGTTGCACTTGAAGTGGCTGTAGTAGACGACGTCGAAGCGGAGCGCCGTCGTGAAGAACGCAATATCGGCCTCCGTGAAGACGTCGCCGCAGAGAAAGCGTTGCTGCGCGAGGACGCGCTCGTACCGGTCGAGCGTCGCGAAGACGTCGCGGCATGCCTCTTCGTACGCGTCCTGCTTCGTCGCGAACCCGGCGCGGTAGACGCCGTTGTTGAACGGCTCGTAGATCTCGTCGAGGACCGCGTCGATCTTGCTGCGTAGCTCCGGAGGAGCGAGCGACGCCTTGTTCTTCGCGAGCGCGTTCAGCTCGGTATCGAGTATCCGCATCACCTCGCGGGACTCGTTGTTGACGATGGTGCTCGTCTTCTTGTCCCAGAGCACGGGCACCGTGACCCGGCCCGTGTAGCGCGGCGCTGCGCGCAGGTAGACCTCACGGAGGAGCTTCGCGTCGAAGAGCGGATCGCCCTCGCCCGCTCCGCCGAACGACCACCCTTCGTCGCTCATCTTCGGGTCGACGATCGTGACGCCGATAGCGTCCTCGAGGCCGCGGACTGAGCGCGCGATGAGCGTTCGATGCGCCCACGGACACGCGTACGAAGCGTAGAGGTGGTAACGCCCGGGCTCGGGATCGAACCCATCCTTTCCTATCGACGAGCGGAACTGCGTCTTCGGCCGCTTGAAGGCGCCGCGCTCATCGGGGTCGTACCAGCCTTTCTTCCACTCACCGTCGACGAGCTGTCCCATGTCCTTCGATCTACCTCGCCCATGCCGCCATGTGATGAGCGTGTTGCCACACCCGGGTTAGCCGCGCTGCTAGGATGCCTCGGTGAAAGCTCGTCCACGCGCGGGCGTCCGCCGAACGTAGCGCCGATCGCGAAGCGATGACTACCCCCTCGAGCCTCGACCCATCGAGCCGTGTGCGGCTCAAGCCGACCACCGCTCGCCACTTCACCGGCGACACGCTCTTCGACCGGATCGCGCGCGTCGTCTGCGAGGCGAATTGCCTCCCGCGCAAGGAGCTCTACGAGTCGTGGGAGATCGCGCGCCGGACGCGTCGGCGCTTTCGGGGCGGGCGCGTGGTCGATCTCGCATGCGGGCACGGCCTCGTCGCTCACCTCATGCTGCTGCTCGACGATACGTCCGAGGCAGCGCTCTGCGTCGACAAGCGTGTGCCCGGGAGCGCGGCACAGCTCTCGGCCGCCATGATCCGTGCATGGCCACGGCTGGCCGGGCGCATCACCTACGAGGAGCGCTCCGTCGAGGACGTCACGCTGCGCGAGGACGACGTCGTGGTCTCGGCCCACGCCTGCGGCGCGCTCACCGATCTCGTCCTCGCACGCGCGGTCAGCGCCGGCGCGAAGGTCGCGGTCCTCCCCTGCTGTCACGACGAAGACACGTGCGATTCGGGCGCGCTCGAAGGATGGATCGACGTGTCGCTCGCGATCGACACGACGCGTGCCCATCGCCTCGCGGCCCAAGGCTACTCCGTCTACACGCAGCTCGTGCCCGAGGCGATCACACCGAAGAACCGCTTGCTCATGGGCGAGCGCCGATCAGTGAGCGACGCCGGTGACCGACGCCGGTGAGCGACGATCGACGCTGAGCGTCCGCTCGTGCCGGCCGAGTGCGAATCGACCGTTCGCAGCGGTCGGGTGAAGATCCATCGCCTCGTTTTCTCAGGTCACGAAGATTCGAGGCTGAAATGACTCGATTTCGCGTCGGGCGGTGAAGGCCGATGTGCCGAACATGTCGGCATTCTCGACAGCACCGCCGGACGTCGCCGCTCTCGAAAGAATCATCGGCCGAAGCGCATGTCGGCATCGTCGTTGCGATAGGGACATTCGCTGGCGGACGACGACTGCGTGGGCGTGGAGGACGCCCGCTGCAACGCGACCCCGTGCGCCGGCGGGAGGACACGATGAGGAAGATGATCGAGCTCGGGCTCGTGGTGGCGACCCTTTGTGCGATGACGGGCTGCGCTTTCGACAGCTCGCAAGAGGAAGCGGTCGGCGGGACGTCGTCGGAGATCGTCAACGGGCAGATCGACTTCGGTCACCCCGCGGTGGCCGCGATTCACTGGCAGGTGTCGAGCCCGCAGGGCAGCGGCCAGGCAACGTGCACGGGGACGCTCGTGGCTCGGCGCACGGTCCTGACGGCGGGCCACTGCGTCGTCCCCGCGGATGGCGCGACGACGTTCTCGAAGTACGAGGTGTACTTCGGCTCGAACGCGAAATCCGCGACCGCACGGTGGATCCCTGTCGCCAGCATCGCCGGACATCCGAACTACAATCCGCAGGTGTTCGGCGCGTATGACGTGGGCGTGCTCGTCCTCGCGGAGGACGCGCCGGTGCAGCCGGTGGGTGTGGCTAACGCGCTGCCGGACCTCACGGGACAGGTCGTCACGCACGTCGGCTTCGGAACGACCGTCTCGGTCAACAGCAACATGAAGTTCGGCGCCGGCTCGCTCAAGTACACCGTCTCGCTCCCGGTCACCGAGCAGTCGGACATCACGCTGCGGACCGGCAACGGGCAGAGCGGCATCTGCAACGGTGACTCGGGTGGGCCGGCGTTCGTCTCCGTCAACGGCAGCGACGTCGTCGTCGGCGTTCACTCGTACATCGACGACAACGCGACCTGCCTCCAGAACGGCTTCAGCGCGCGGACGGACCTCTCGTACGACTTCATCGCGAAGTTCCTTTGATCCCTGATCTGCCAGCACGCGCAGCGCGTAGCCCCGGTGGAGCGCATCTCACAACCCTCCGGCGCTCTACGCGCGCGCGGCCGAACGGCGCGCACGATCAGAAGACGTCGATCGTGAGCGAATAGCTCTGGCACTTGCCGTCGGAGGCGAGCTTGCGGACGCGCACGTACGTCGTGCCGGTCTCGTTGATGCCCTTGCAGTCCGTCGACAGCGAGCTCTTGCCGCCCGTGCCGCGGCAGCCGAAGCCGACGGTGTTGTCCTGCGTGCCCTTGTCCGTGCACGACGAGTAGTTCGGGAGCGAGTCGCAGACGTGGAAGACCGCGACCTCGAGGCTCGTGTTGTTCGTGTTCGCGTCGATGCGCGGGTTGCCGCCGAAGCCGCTGTCCTTCACGCGGAGCTTGAACCAGTCCTCGTCGCCATCCGACGACGTGAGGGTGGTCACGGTCTTCGTCGTATTCGGCGCATCGGTTGCTTCGCCGAGATCCACGGCGGCATCCTTCGTGTCGTTCGGCTCCTTCGCGTCCGCGGTGCAGCCGGTCGAAGCGCACAGGCCACAGTTCACCGTTCCCCCGCAGCCGTCGTCGTGCGTCCCGCACGTCTTCCCGAGCTGCTGGCAGGTCCTCGCGGCGCACGCCGCCGAGCACTCTCCGCAGGAGATGGTCCCACCGCAACCGTCGTCGTGCGTCCCGCACGCGCCGTCGTAGTCCTCACACGTCTTCGGCGTGCAACTCGGGTCGGACGACGAGCCCCCGTTCGCGGCGTCCTTCGCCGCAGACAGGATGCTCTTCGCGACACATCCGGCTGCCTCCACCGAGAGCTTCTCGGCGATCTTCTGCGTGATCACGCCTTGCGCGCACGCGCTGAACGTCGCCGAGCATCCCGGCGTGGTGGTGCACGACTCGGTGATGGCGTTCGCAAGATCGTCCGAGAGCGGCAGCGCGATCGTGAGCGCCGCCTTCGCAGGCCCGTCGCCCTTGTCGATCTCGTCGAGGCATGCCGACTTGCCCGTGAGAAGACATCCGCAGAAGCCCTTCGCCAGGTTCGTATGAGCCTCGGTCATCTTCGCGCTCGCGACGGACTTCGCGAGGCACTTGGTCGGCGACACATCGCATTCGTCTTCGTCGAGGCACGACTTCGCGCCGTCGAGGATCGAAGCGTTGAGCAGGCTCGTCACGTCCGAGCACGTGCCCACGATGGTGTCGTCACAAGCGCTCGGGCCGCTCGCGCACGCGTCCTTCCACGTCGAAGCGGCAGCGCAGATCCCGCTGCCCGCCGAGCCGATTTCGCCCTCCTTCGAAGCGCCGGAGCCGTCCTCGGAGGAGCAGCCGGCGACGATGAACACGAGCGCGAGGGCGGACGAAGCGATGAGCGAGCGAACCATGGCGGCGACCTTTCGCCACCTACGCCTACATGCGTTATGCCAGCCTCAGTACCTTGCGATTCCAGGCACTTGCGCGCGCCGGATGGATAACCGACGCCTCAGCGCAGGACGCCGTTCCCCCATGGATTCGCGCCGGCCCCGTCCGGCGATCGTCCGCTCAGGCGATCTCGATCGTGAGCGCGAAATGGCCGCTCGGCTTGGCGGCCTTGTCGCCGGCCTTCTTGTTCACGAACTGCACCTTGTGCTTCTGTCCGGCCTTGAAGAGCGGGCCGCCGGTCGACCACTTGAACTGATGGCCGTTCGTGCCGGGCGCGAAGCCCGGGATCACTTCTTCCTTCGGCTTGCCGAGCGTCCTGTCGTTGCTGTCGATCGACCAGACCGTCCCGGGATAGTCCGGCAAGAACACGGTGACGCTTCCGCCAGGCGCCGCCTTGATCGTCTTCTCGGACTCCTTCGTCGGGTCCTTGACGGTCAGCACGATGTCCTTCTCGTCACCCGTGATCATCGAGGTGCTCGATGCCGCTTCGCTCGCGGCCGGAGCCGCTTCGCTCGCGGCCGGAGCCGCCGACGCGGTGGCGGATGCCGTCGTCGTCGTGACCGCGACGGGCGCACTCGCCGATGCAGCCGCGCTCGCCGCAGCGGCCGCGCCCTCCTTCTTGTCGTCGCACGCGACGCACAGGACGAGGACGGAGAGCACAATCGATCGGGTCAGGTTCATGGCATCCCCTTCGCGGCTGGACCGCGCGCGACTTTCTCAGGAAGCCGCGCGCGTGTCCATCCGCCGTCGATCACTTCTTCGCGGGCGCCGTCGCGGGCTTCGCCGGAGCCGCCGCCGCTGCGGGCTTGGCGGCGACCTTCGTGAACTTGAGCGTCATGCGATCGCTCTCGCCGATCGCCGTGTACTTCTCCTTGTCCTTGTCGCCATTCTTGAGCGTCGGCGGGAGCGCCCAGACGCCATCGGCGTAGTCCTTCGTGTCCTTCGGGTTGGCGTTGATCTCGGACTTGCCGGCGAGCTTGAAGCCTGCAGCCTCGATTCGCTCGATGACCCACTTCTCCGGGAGGTAGCCCTTCTTCGCGCTCTCCTCCGGCTTCGCGTCGGCCGGTGCGCGGTGCTCCTCGATGCCGAGAACGCCGTTCGGCTTCAGGCTCGCGTGCATCGCGGCGAGCCACTCGTCGAGCTTGCCCGCCGTGACCATGCCGTGGAGGCCGCGCATCACGAGCGCCATGTCGACCTGGCCGTCCTTGCCCGCGAGCTTCGGCGCCTTGCTGTCGACGACGACGGTCTCGACCTTGCCGTACAGCTCGGGCGAGCTCTCGAGGAACAGCTTCACGCGCTCGGCGTAGAAGGTGCTGCGCTCGTCCGCGGGGCCGTTCGGGTCACCGTTCGTGACGACGAGCTTGCCCTTCTTCGCGAGCGACGGCGCGAGCAGCTCGGTGTACCAGCCCTCGCCGGGGCCGTACTCGAGGACGGTCATCGTCGGCTTGAAGCCGAAGAAGTCGAGCGTCTCGACCGGATGACGGTACTTGTCGCGATCCGCGCGGCCCGGCTTGCGCGCCTTGCTCGTCGCCGCCGCCTTGATGGCGTCCTTGCCCGAGGCATACGACTTGTCGGCGAGCGCCTGCGCCTCCTTCTTCAGCTCGGGCGTCCAGCGCGCCTTCTCGGCCTCGTTGTCGGCCTTCATCTTCGCGCGGTCGCTGGCGAGCGCTTCGAGCGCCTCGGCCTTCTTCTTCTCCTCCGGCGTCGGCTCCGCGGCCTTCGCGGCCGTCTCCGCGGGCGGGGTCACCGCCGCGGGCGCCGTCGCGGGCGGAGCAGGCGTCTCACTCTCCGGCGGCGGGCTGCCACCACAGGCGAGAACCACGAACGAGAGGAGAGGAGCCGACAAGAAGGACAATCGCTTCATGGGCGCCCTTGTTACTGCCCTTCCGACGAGACCTCCAAGGGTTTCCGGCCAAAGGGGGCCAGTCGATCCACCTGAATGCGGAGAATCCGCCGCCACTGAAGCGCTAAGTCATTGAAGGCACTGGAGCGCCGATTCGGCACGTTTCGTGGTTGATGTCAGGACATGTGGGCACCTGTCGCCTCCCGGCGCGCCGTCCTCGGAGTCGTCTCCTCCCTCCTGTTCGTCGGCTGCGCGGCGACGCCCGAGAGCGAGGACGCTGCGGGATCGGAGAGCGCGGTCATCGAGGAACAGCAGGACGGCCCGCCCGTCGAGCTGCCCGAGGTCGTGCAGGTCCTCGTCAACAACCAAGCGCAGGACTACTGCACCGGCGTGCTGGTATCGCCGACGCGTGTCCTCACGGCCGCTCATTGCACGGGCGGAACGACGTTCGTCGTGAAGGCGCCGCACGCGCCCAAGAACGGCACCCGTATCCAAGAGAGCAAGGCGAAGAAGGCCGGCTCGGTCGCACGATCGAGCAGCTACTACGAGGAAGTCTGGAAGGAAGACGCGGCGACGCTCGACCTCGAGACGCCCATCCGGATCGCGACGTATGCGACGCTGAAAGACGTCGGCGAGCTCGGCGACGCGACGGTGCGCGCCGTCGCCGTCGGCCGGAGCGCGGAGGCGCGCAATGCGCCGCTCGTGAAGAGCAAGGAGCTCGAGGTCAGGAGCGGGACCCCGCTCGGATACACGACCGGGCTCGTCAGCGGTTACTACTCGTCCGGCGGCGACTCGGGCGGTCCGCTGTTCCTCGTCGACGAGCAGACGGGCAAGCCTTCCCACGTCGTCATCGGCATCGAGCGCCAGCCCGATCCGCCGAACGAGTACTTCACCCGCATCACGCCGGCCGTGAAGAACCTCGTCGCGCGATAGCGCCCTCTCGGATGAAAAGGTCGCGCGGACTCCAAGGCCGCCGCTCGACGTCAGGCCGTCCGACGCGCGCTCCGTCAAAAAATCGGACTGCCTGATTTTTCATTTCTTCCGCCGAGTTGAGGCTTCGCGGCCTCACTTCGAGAGGGCTGCGCAACTACCACCTAAGCACACTTGTGCTACCCCGACCTACGTGCCGATGATGAGCTCTCCGACCGTCGGTTCGAACCCCCTTCGTCTTCGCCTGAGCCCTTTCGTGTCGCTTCGCGAAGGAGACCTGCTCGCATCCCGCTATCGGATCGAGTCGCTCGTGCGCGCTCGCGCAGAAGGCATCCACTTCGCTGCCACCGACTTGACCGCGGGCACGCGCGTCTCGGCCCACGTCCTCGTCGCGCCCGGATGCGTCGACTCGGGCGAAGACGCGGACGACTCTGCGCGCGTCGCCTTCCTCGCCGGCGCTCGCCGTGCGAAGGCCCTCACGAGCCCGCACGTCGCACGCGCGCTCGACGCAGGGGTCTCGCCGGAGGGTCATCCGTGGATCGTCCGCGAGCATCTCGGCAGCGACACGCTCGCCGCTCACCTGCGCGAGCACGGCGCGATCGGCACCAGCGAAGCCGCCGACATCGCGCTCGCGATTTGCGACGCGGTCGCCGAAGCGCACGCCCATGGCATCCTCCACCTCTCGCTCGGACCGCACGCAGTCCATGTCGCGTGGTCCGCGTCCGGACTCGTCGACATCAAGGTGACCGGGGCGGGCACCGCGGCCGCCGAAGCCGCGCTCGCGCTCGGCGCGACCGGCGACGTCGAGTGCGTCCTGCGAGCGCCCGAGCAGCTTCGCCACGGCGCGACGGTCGACGCGCGTGCGGACGTCTGGGCCATCGCGGTGCTGCTCCACACGATGCTCGCGGGAGCTCCCCCGTTCTCGGCGGATACTCCGTCGGGCGCGAGCCTGTCGGTCGTGATCGACGATCCGCCGTCTCTCGCAGGCGTCCCCGACGAGCTCGCCGACATCGTCGAACGCGCGCTCGCGAAAGATCCCGAGCAGCGGCCGAGAAGCATCCTCGATCTCGCGGAGTCGCTCGTCGTCTTCGCCTCGCATCCGGATCTCGCGCGCGACCTCATCGCGAGGAGGCGCGGCCCGCTCGAGCTCGTCGTCCCGACGGAGAGCGATCCGACACTCATCGTCGACAGAGACGCATACGACGCGCTCGCGCGCGAGCAGACCGCAGCGAAGAGCCAGCCGCCTGCGCCCGCATCGTCACTCGACCTCCTCGTCGACGTCGCGCCATCGGTGCGAGAGCTGCCGATCGAGCCGCCTTCACGTCCAGCGATCCCGACGCTCGCGCCCATCGTCCAGTCGGTGGCGGAGCGTGACATGCCGACGCGCATCACGCGGACGCGCGAGCCCACGTTCTCGAGAAGGAAAGCGTTCAAGCTTTTCGGCCTGACGACGGCCGCGGCGTCCGTCGCTCTGCTCGTCGTCATCGGAACCGAAGGCGCGCGGCTCTCGCGGCGTGCACCGGAAACGGGCGCAAGCCAGCCTGCTGCTGTTGCCGCGCCGCCGATGGCTCTGGAGATGGATCTCCCGGCGACCCCTTCGGCGCTCACCCCTTCCGAGCTCCCGACGGCCGCCGCCACGGTCTCGTCGCCGTCCGCGCTCCCGCAAGCACCACGCACGACGGCCGCGCCCGCCGCTCCGAAGCGTGCTCGGTCGCCTGCCCTTCCCGCTCCTTCCGACAAGACGCCTGCTTCGAAACCCTCGCCATCAGGATCTGGTGATGACGACCTCCGCCGCTTCCTCGATGACCGCCGTTGACGATCGGCGGCCCGTCCGCAACGCCATCTCGCTCGTGCTCGGTGCGTGCGCGCTCGTCGCGCCCGCAATCGCGCACGCGGACGCTCCGACGCCTGCCGAGACGCTCTTCCGTGAAGGGCGAACGCTCCTCGACGCGAAGAAGTACGACGAGGCATGCCCGAAGCTGGCCGAGAGCCAGAAGCTCGAGCCGGGCGCAGGGACGCTCCTCGCTCTCGCGCTCTGTCACGAGGGGCAAGGCAAGACGGCGACCGCGTCGAAGGAGCTGAAACAGGCGAGCGAGCTCGGAAGGAAGAACGGCCGGACCGATCTCGCGGCCGCCGCAGACAAGCGCGCCCGAGCGCTCGAGGCGTCCGTCCCGCATCTCGTCGTGCACCTACCGGAGCAGGACTCCGCCTCGTACCGCGTCCGCTGCGACGGCGAGCTCGTCGTCGAGACCAGCTCCCCGCTCGCGCTCGATCCCGGCGAGCATCGCGTCGAGATCGCTGCCGACGGGATGCTGTCGCGCAGCTACGTCGTTCGGATCTCGGGCGCGGGGACGACCGAGATCGTCGTCGACAAGCTCGATGACGTCGCCGCTCCGACGGCAGCAGCGCCGAAGGCGGAGCCGAGCTCATCGCGACCGATCCTCACGACCAGCGAGCCCACGCAGCCCGCCCCCGAGAACCGCGGCGGAACGCAGCGCACGATCGGGCTCGTGCTCGTCGGCGCAGGCGTCGTCGGCCTCGGTGCCGGCGCATGGTTCGGCGGTCAAGCGCTCAGCCAATCGGGCGAGGCAAAGCGCACGTGCCCCACGCAGGACTCGTGCGCCGACGACGGCAACCAAGCGAACGATCGCGCGAAGGACTCGTTCAAGGTGAGCGTGGTGAGCCTCGCGGCAGGAACGGGCGCGCTGACGATCGGCGCGATCGTCTACTTCCTCGCGCCGAACGGTACGCCGGCGCGCGGCGATGCGAAGCCTGCGCAGAGGACGGCGCGCATCGTTCCGTCCGCAGGCCCGACGGGCGCGAGCCTCGGCGTCGTCGGTACATTCTGAGCGAGCCCCGCAAGCTCCGGTCCGGAGACGAAATTCAGGGGCACGTGTCCTGGAATTCGGGACAGTCGGACGTCTCCTGCGTCGCCGCGCGCACCTTCCCGAGCTTTGCGGGGCTTCCGACGAAGCGGATCGCTTCGCTCAGCGCCGTGCACGGCGCGCCGGTTCGGTCCATGGACGGGCTCGCGGCGAGATCGGCCGCCGCGCAGACGCCGCGCTTGAAATATGCGTACGTGTCGGGGCTCTTGCAGAGAGCGGTGCCCGTGATCGGATCACGGAACGAGTAGAACCCGGCGAGGATGCTTTCCGTCTTCCAGCGACCGGCGAGCTCACCCGCAATGCGGTAGCGACCACCTTCTTCGGAGATCCGCGCCGTGAGGATCGCGCCGATGAACGGGAAGAGGAGCCGCCCCTTCGGGACCGTGATCGAGAACGGGATCGTCTCGAAGTTGGCGGCGAGGACGCCGTCCCGTACGTATGCCTTGAAATCGCTGGCGAGGCCGACGCAGCCGACCACGTTGCAATCCTGGCCGATCAGCGTGTCGCCGCCGACGATCGAGCCGGGATCCACTTCCCACGCGTCGTTGCCGTCGAAGAGCGGCCCGCCACCGCCATCGCCATCGGACCGCTCTTCGACGC
>JAEXCN010000315.1 GCA_023402175.1 Pseudomonadota bacterium
CCATCGCGTATGCATGCTCGTAGACGACGCTCTTCGCCGCGAGCGCGTCGATGTTCGGCGATACCGGCCGCGGGTAACCGGTGAAGCCGAGGTCGGCGCGGAGCGTGTCCACCGTGAGGAGGACGACGTTATACGTCCGCCGAGCCCGCGCCTCGCGTTTCGACGTGCTCGCGTCGATCTCGGCGCTGTCGACACGCGTCTCGCTGTCGGCCGCCGGATCCGGAGCCGCCGAGATCTCGTCGCCTGCATCGGGGTGCAGATGTGTCCGCACCATCGCGCCCGCGCGCCACGTCACGAGAGCGAGCGCGGCAACCGTGGCGATTGCGACGAACGCAGCGACGTCAGCTGCGTAGGCGTGCAGGGCTCCGCGTTGCATGGCGCATGGAAAGACCACCCCGCGACGGCAGGATGATCAAGTCACAAAGCGCGCTGACCGCTAGAGCGCATCTCACAACCTCCGGCGCGCGAAATCGGGCTCGCCTGAGGGCGAGCGAGCCCGATTTCGCTCGAGGCCGGAGGTATGTTCGATGCGCAGAGAGTTTTCCCTCGAACGCAACGGTTCCGAGATGCGTCCTAAACGTCGTGGATGTCGAACGTCATGCTTGCATTCCGAAGCCGTTCCACGAGCCGCATGCCCATGGCGGTCGCGGGCGTGAGGACGCCGAAGCGGGGCGCGAGCCGCGCACCGTCCTTCGCGAGGCACATCGCGGTCTCCCCGAGCATCTTCGCCGTCTCGCCGTAGCCTGGGTCGCGCGTGCCCGCGACGCGGCCGCGAAGACGCCTGCCCGACTCCGTCTTCGCGAGGACGTGCATCTCGAAGAAGCCGCTTTCGATCGCTTCTCGAGACGGCCCTTGACCAGGTCCCGGCAGCACCATCCGCTCGAGCACGGTCCGCGTCGGCGTGAATGCCGCAGCCGCGAAGAAGCCGCCCAGCGCGGCGGTCACGAGGGACGCCGTCGCGAGCCCGCGAGGACCCGGCGCAAAGCTCATCGCCTCGTTGTATCGGAAGTGCTCGCCGTAGCCGTCGCCCTCTTCGCGCAGCAGCGCATGCGATCGACGCACGATGCGCGCGTTGACCGACGCCATCACGAACGGCGCCGTCCAGCGGCCGAGATCCTCGTCGAAGCGGACGCCGCGCTGGTCGTCCTCGAAAACATCACGCGGCGCCTTCCCACGGACGGGATCGAGCCCGTGCGGATCGAGGAGCAGGCGGCGGACATCACGGCTCTGCTTCGCGGCGTCGATGATCCCGAGCACCGACGCGACGGTCCCGCCGCTCGCGGCGCCTTTCATGCGACCGGTGAAGACCTTCGCCCAGGAGAGGCCTTCATCATGCGTCCGATGCGCGTGGTCCCAGGCCATGTATGTGCCCAGATCGGACGGGATCGAGTCGTACGCAGCGCAGGTGACGAGCCGCGCGCGCGTGCCACGGGCGAGATCGTGGCACTCGTCGATGACCGACCGCACGAAGTTCGGCTCGCCGGTGAGATCGCAGTAGCTCGTGCCGTGGCGGGCGCATGCACGCGCGAGCTCGAGGCCGTACTTCGCGTACGGACCGACGGTGGTGCACACGACGCGCGTCTGCGGGACGAGCCGATCGAGCGCGGCGACGTCGTGTGAATCGGCGATCAGGTACGGCAAATCGGCGAGCGCCTCGTCCTTCGAGGCGAGATCGCGCCGGACCGCCTCTAGCTTCTCGCGGCTTCGGCCTGCGATCGCCCAGCGAACGCCGCTGTCTGCCGCGTGCGCGGCGAGGTATTCGGCGACGAGCTTTCCGGTGAACCCCGTCGCCCCGAAGAGGACGACGTCGAACGGGCGAGTCTCGATCGAACGCGGTGTGCTCATCGGTACCTCGCTGCGGCGCGCGCCAGGATGCTGCCGACCTCGGTGACGAGCTCCGGAGGCTCGACGACACGCGCTGCGTCGCCCCAGGAGAGGACGAACTGCACGGCCGTGCGCAGGTCGACGAGCGGCAGCGACACGCGGACACGTCCATCGGCCGCCGTCGCGATGCGCTGCTGCGGATGGAGTCGCTTCGACTTCACCTCGTCGGCGACGCGGGCGTCGAACTCGACGATGAAACGCGTACGCGCGGGCGCCGCGACGCCGAACTCGCCTTGCACGAAGCTCGATACGTCGAACGACCCCGGAAGCTCGAAATGCTCCGTCTCGCTCGTACGGATGTCCGTCATCGACTCGAGCGGCAGCACGTCGATGTCGGTGCTCGGTTTGCCGCCGCCGACGCGTGCCCCGAGGACGTGGATCGCGCCGTGATGCACCACCATCGCGTAGGGGTGGAACGGAACGCGCTCCGCACGCGGATCTCCCGGCTTCACGCGCGGCCGATAGCGGAGGACGCGGAGATCGGCGACGGCCCGGAACAGCTCGTCGAGGTCTTCTCCGCGCGCCGCGTAGCTTCGTGCGGGAGGCGGGACGAAGAAGAAGCGATCTTCGAGGCGCGCATCGCCGGAGATCTCCGACTTTCCCGACGCACGGAACGGCGTCTGCGCGACCTTCGCGATCTGTGCGATCGCGAGATCCGCCTCGTCGTAGAGCGCCGACCCGCGGAGCACGTCGAGCGAGCGTCGCGTCGCGAGCAGCGCGTACGCCTGCGCGCGGCGGAGCGAGACGGCGCGTCCGCGTTCGCCGGGCTTGATGCGCCAGAGGAGCGGTCCGCCCTTGCGCGTCTCGACGAACTCGAGGAGCTCGAACTTCTCCTCGGGCTTCGTACCGTCGAGCTCGCGAAGGTAACGGCGCACCGAGCGCTGCGTCATCTTCAAGGTGGCGGCGAGGTCCTCGAGCGTGAGGCCGCGCGGCTCGTTCTCGAGCACCTCGCGGAGGCGATCGAGGCGGCGATGCTGGGTGAAGCGACCCTTCGGGCGTCCGAGCTTCGGGGCGCGGACCTTCGTGGTGCGCGACGGGATCGTCCGCATGTCTCCTCGCTCAGATCTTCCGCGCGCGGAGCTCGGTCTTGTACTTCTGCTTGTACTGGTCGTGGCAGGTCCGGCACGACGCCTTCGCCGCCGTGAGATCGCCGCCGCGCGCCGCATTGGCGCCGTCCTTCGCGATCGACGCCCAGTTCGTGTAGCCGGGCGGCGCGAAGTCGACGACCTTGTCGAGCGCCGTCGCCAGCGCCGGAAGGTCGTTCTTCATCACCGGCGGGTTCGCGTGCGCCTTCATCCACGCCTGGAGCGGGCAGTCGGGGAGGGGCTTCGTTCCGCACTCGGCCGGCCCGGCCGACGCGGACGCTGCGGCACTGGCTGCGTTGCCGGCGTCTTTCTTCGCCTCGTTCGTGGCGGCGCGTCCGGCATCGGCCGCGTCCTTTGGGACGGCCGTCGCCGTGTCGGCAGGAGCTTCCGGCTCCGCGGCGTTCGTCGGTTGAGCTGCGGGGGCGGCCGCGGATGCTGCCGCGGGCGTCGCGCTCGACTCCGTTGCTGCGGGCGACGACGTCCCCGACTCGGACTTCGTGCACGCCGCAGCGAGCGCGACGACGGCGGCGAGAGCGGGACCGATGAGCCAACGAGCGTTCGACCGAAGCGGTGAGCGAGCAGTCATCACGGCGGGCAGCTTACCAAAAGCGGCTCGCGTCGGGTTACGCTGCTGGCACATGCAGCGCACGGTAGTCGAGCTCATTGCAGCGAAGCGTGACGGCGGGACCCTCACCGAAGCGGAGATCCGACGTCTCCTCGGTGACTTCGGAAAAGGCGAGGTCGCGGACTACCAGATGGCCGCATTCCTCATGGCCGTCTTCTTCCGAGGCCTCGACGACGTCGAGACCGTCGCCTTGACCCAGGCGATGCTGCATTCGGGGAGCGTCCTCGATCTCTCGAGCGTGCCCGGGTTCAAGGTCGACAAGCACTCGACCGGCGGCGTCGGCGACAAGGTCTCGATCTGCCTCGCGCCGCTCGTCGCCGCGTGCGGCGTTCCGGTCCCGATGGTGAGCGGCCGCGGGCTCGGCCACACCGGCGGCACGCTCGACAAGCTCGAGGCGATCCCCGGGTTCCGCACCGATCTGCCCGTCACCGACTTCGCGCGGATCGTCGGCGAGGTCGGCACCTGCATGATCGGGCAGACGAAGGAGATCGCGCCGGCCGACAAGCGCATCTACGCGCTCCGCGACGTGACGGCCACCGTCGAATCAATCCCGCTCATCGTCGCGTCGATCCTCTCGAAGAAGCTCGCCGAGGGCATCGACGGTCTCGTCCTCGACGTGAAGGTCGGCAAGGGCGCGTTCATGAAGAACGAGGAGCGCGCGCGTGCGCTCGCAGACAAGCTCGTTCGCGTCGGAACACTCGGCGGAAAGAAGGTCGTCGCCGTCCTCACGCGGATGGATGCGCCGCTCGGTCGCGCCGTCGGAAACGCGAACGAGACGCGCGAGGCGATCGAGGTGCTGCACGGCGGTGGGCCCGCCGACCTCGTCGAGTGCACGCTCGTGCTCGGCGCGGAGATGCTCGTCCTCGGGGGCAAGGCGAAGGACATCGCAGACGCGACAGCGAAGCTCCGTGAAGCGATCGCGAACGGCAGCGCGATCCGGACCATGGAGAAGATGGTGGCTGCGCACGGCGGCGACGCGCGTGTCGTCGCGGAGCCGACGAGGCTCTCCATGGCTCCCGAGGTCGTGGAGGTGAAGGCGACGCGCAGCGGGTTCGTCACCGGGATCGACGCGCTGGCGATCGGGCTCGCGGGCGTTGCGATGGGAGCTGGCCGCACGCGCGCAGATCAGAAGGTCGATCCGGCGGTGGGAATCGAGATCGATCGGAAGCCCGGCGAAGCGGTGAAGTCCGGCGACGTTGTCGCGCGTCTGTTCGTTCGCGATCGCGCCGCGGGGTTGGACCTCGCCTCGCGCGTCGCCGGCGCGTTCGAATACGGAGACGCGGCGCCGGATGACGCCCCGCTCGTCGTCGGCCGGATCACGGCCTGACGTAGCGCGATCTCAGGGCAGCCGTGCAGCCAGCGCGCTGATCTCGATCCCGACGAACACGAGCGCTGCGCCGAAAAGGGCCGCGGCGAGCGACGCGACACGGCGCGAGCCTCCCTCGAGGAAGAGGCGAGGCCCACGTCCAGCGAGCCCGAGGCCGAGCAACGAGATGCCGAGCGGCACGACGTAAGGAATGAGGAGCGCGCCGTCGGGGTGACCCGGCGGATCCTCGGTCGAGACGAGCGTGACGGTCACCATCGCGAGCGACGCGAGCAGGAAGCAGGCTCCCGAGGCGACCATCGCGTACGAGCGCGGCTTCAGCTTCAGTCCGGTGAACCCGAGCGCGATCGCGACGACGAGCGCGACCCCCGCGAACGCGCCGCTCTGCGCGGTCGACGACGCGTCGAACGCATGCGGGAGGATGCTCATCACGTTCCGTCCACCATGGCGGTGAGCAAGCTGGACGAGCGCGACGAGCGTCGCGAGCGCAACGATGATCGGCACCGCCCACGCAGCGATCTTCTGACCCGTGGACGGCCCCGTCTCGACGACACGCTTCGGGTCGAGGCGACGATAGGCGACGTCGAGGCCGGATCCGGCGGGACGAACGGACGTCGGGCCGTGCGGTCTCGTCGACGATGCCGGCGCGAGCGCCGCCAACGCGCCCCCACGCTCGAGCTCCATCCCGAATTCGTCGTCGTCGCCGATCGAGATCGCCACCTGCTTCGCGGGTGCTCGCGACGCCGTCATCGACGTCGGCGGAGCCGATGCGGCGCCTCGCTCGAGGTCCATCCCGAAGTCGCCCCCGAACGAGCCCGGCGGAGCGGCGCTGCCGGAAGGAGACGACGGAGCGGTCGCTGGCGTCGCCGCGGTCAGCTTTGCCGACGACGGTCGTGGTGGAGGCAGGTCGAGATCCGGAATCTCGCGCGGGTCGCGATCGGCCACGAGGGAAGCATATCAAAACGCCGGTGGCCGTGGCCGCCGGCGTTCAGGTCGTCACTTGAGCCGCGAGCCCGGCGCGACGGCCTCGTCGATCGTGGCGAGGTGCAACGCCTCGGATGGCCCGGTCGCGAGGAGCATACCGTGCGACACGAGCTTGCCCCCGAAATCACGCGGAGCGAGGTTCGCGACGACGACGACGCGCCGACCGACGAGCGCCTCCGGCTGGAACGTGAGCGCGAGGCCGGCGACAATCGTTCGCGGCTCGGGCTCGCCGACGTCGACGGTGAGCTTCAGGAGCTTGTCCTTCTTCGGGACCTTCTCGCACGTCTTCACGAGGCCGACGCGGAGATCGATCTTCGAGAAGTCGTCGTACGTGATGACGCCGGGCGCCGCTTCGGGCGCCTTGGCGCCGCCTGCCGCTGCTGCTTGAGCGGCGGCGGGCGCAGCCTCGACCTTCGGGACGAGACGGTCGAGCAGCTCCTTCTGCGCCTTGTCGTCGAACGTCGGGAACAGCGGACCGGCCGCGCCGAACGCGAGGCCTGCGCGAACGGGCGGCAACGCATCCGGCCAGTCCAGGGTGCCGACCTTCGGAGCGAGCGGCGCGAGCCCGAGCTGCGCGCGCATCGCGTCGCTCTTCTTCGGCATCGCCGGCCAGATCATGACCGAGAGCGCCTCGAGGACACGAACGAGCCGCGAGAGGATCTTCGTGACGCGCGCCGTGTCGCCCTTCTTCGCCTCGGCCCACGGCGCCGCGCGATCGACGTACGTGTTGGCGGCGCTCGAGAGCTTCATCGTGATCTCGAGCGCGACGTGCGGAGCGAGGTCTTCCCAGGACTTCTTCGCAGCGCTCGTCAGCGTGCGGAAGCTCTCGTCGAGCTCCTTCTCGAGCGGACCGTCCGTCGACGGATCGTCGTTCGGGTGCTTGTCGAGCCCGTTCTTCGCGCAGAGCCCGAGGACACGGTTCAGGAGGTTGCCGAGGTTCTTGCCGAGATCGGCGTTGTATCGCTCGAGGAGCGCGGCGTGATCGAAGTCACCGTCCTGCCCGAACGCAACGGCGCGGAGCAAGTGATAGCGGAGGACGTCCGCACCGAGCTCGCCCGCGACCTTGAGCGGGTCGACACCGTTCTTCAGCGCCTTCGACATCTTCTCGCCGTCGATCGTGAGGAAGCCGTGCGCGAAGACGACGTTCGGGAGCTCCTCCTCCTTGTAGCCCGCGGCGAGGAGGAAGGCCGGCCAGTAGATCGTGTGGAAGCGGAGGATGTCCTTGCCGACGAGGTGGACGACCTTCGCGTTCGGGGACCAGAACTTCGACAGCTCGCCGGTGCCGAGGGCACTGCGGTAGTTCGTGAGCGCGTCGAACCACACGTACATGACGTGTTTCGGATCGCCCGGCACGGGGATGCCCCACGTGAACGTCGTGCGCGAGCACGACAGATCCTCGAGACCGGCCCGCACGAACGAGAGCACCTCGTTGCGACGCGACTCGGGCTGGATGAACTCCGGGTGGCGCTCGTAGAGATCGAGCAGACGCTGCTGGTACTTCTTCAGCGCGAAGAAGTACGTCGGCTCCTTCACCTTCTCGACCGGCCTTTTGTGCAGCGCGCAGATGTTGCCCGGCTGCTCGAGCTCCTT